>NZ_JBHTCA010000001.1:99635-476813 GCF_042665215.1 Hydrogenophaga atypica | reverse complement strand
GAGACACAGGTTAAACGCTGACAGTGCGCGCCTGGTATTCCACCACGGAATAAACCAAATGCGCGGCGCACGCCTTCCGAACCGGGCCGCTTGTGGCGACGATTCGCCTCAACCCACAACCCCTCAGGAGACGTTTCATGCCCAAGATCAAAGCCGCGCTCGCCGCCGTGCTGGTGATGGAAAAGGAAGGCATCACCCAAGCCTTTGGTGTGCCCGGTGCGGCCATCAACCCGCTGTACGCCCAGCTGCGCGAACGCGGCACCATCGGCCACATCCTGGCCCGCCACGTGGAGGGCGCCTCGCACATGGCCGAGGGCTACACCCGCGCAGTGGCCGGCAACATCGGCGTGTGCATTGGCACCTCGGGGCCCGCCGGCACCGACATGATCACCGGCCTGTACTCGGCCCAGGCCGACTCCATCCCCATCCTCTGCATCACCGGCCAGGCGCCGCGCGCGCGCCTGCACAAGGAGGACTTTCAGGCGGTGGACATCGCCAGCATCGCCAAGCCGGTCACCAAATGGGCCACCACCGTGCTGGAGCCAGCCCAGGTGCCGCAGGTGTTCCAGCAGGCCTTCCACCTCATGCGCTCGGGCCGCCCCGGCCCGGTGCTCATCGACCTGCCCTTCGACGTGATGCAGGCCGAGATCGAGTTCGACATCGACACCTACGAGCCGCTGCCCGCGTACAAGCCGGCGGCTTCGCGCAAACAAATCGACAAGGCCCTGGCCATGTTGAACGAAGCCGAGCGCCCGCTGATCGTGGCCGGCGGCGGCATCATCAACGCCGATGCCAGCGACTTGCTGGTGCAGTTCGCCGAGATCACGGGCATCCCCGTCATCCCCACGCTGATGGGCTGGGGCAGCATCCCCGACAACCACCCGCTCATGGCCGGCATGTGTGGCCTGCAGACCAGCCACCGCTACGGCAACGCCAACATGCTCGCCAGCGACTTTGTGCTCGGCATCGGCAACCGCTGGGCCAACCGCCACACCGGCAGCACCGACGTCTACTGCAAAGGCCGCAAGTTCGTGCACGTGGACATTGAACCGACACAGATTGGCCGCGTGTTCGCACCCGATCTGGGCATCGTGTCGGACGCCAAAGCCGCGCTGCAGCTGTTCGTGGACGCGGCACTGGAGCTGCGCGCTGCCGGCCGCCTGCGGAACCGCCAGGACTGGGCCGCCGAATGCCAGGGCCGCAAGGCCTCGGTGGACTACCTGCGCAAGACCAACTTCGAACAGGTGCCCATGAAGCCACAACGCGTCTACCAGTGCATGAACAACGCGTTTGGTGAGGACACCACCTACGTCTCCACCATCGGCCTGAGCCAGATCGCCGGTGCGCAGTTTCTGCACGTCTACCACCCGCGCCACTGGATCAACTGCGGCCAGGCTGGCCCGCTGGGCTGGACGGTGCCGGCCGCCCTGGGCGTGCGCGCGGCCGATCCGTCGCGGCGCATCGTCGCGCTGTCAGGCGACTACGACTTCCAGTTCATGATCGAGGAGCTGGCCGTGGGCGCGCAGTTCAAGCTGCCCTACATCCACATGGTCGTCAACAACAGCTACCTGGGCCTGATCCGCCAGTCGCAGCGCGGCTTCAGTATGGATTACTGCGTGCAACTGGGCTTCGACAACATCAACAGCCCGGCCGACGAGGTGACCGCCCAAGGCTACGGCGTGGACCACGTGAAGGTGGTCGAAGGCCTGGGCTGCAAGGCCATCCGTGTGCACCGCCCCGACGAGGTGGCGCCCGCCATCCGCCAGGCCGAAGCCTGGATGGCCGAGTTCCAGGTGCCGGTGGTCATCGAGGTGATCCTGGAGCGCGTGACCAACATCGCCATGGGCACCGAAATCGACAACGTGACCGAGTTCGAGGAAGTGGCAGGCGGCAAAGCCGATGTGCCCACCGCCGTTGCCCTCCTTGATTGACCAGGAACTGAACATGCCCCGCTTTGCTGCAAACCTCAGCATGCTCTTCACCGAGCTGCCCTTCCTCGACCGCTTCGAGGCCGCCGCCCGCGCCGGCTTTGAAGCCGTGGAGTTCCTCTTCCCCTACGCCTTCGAGGCGCAGGACATCCGCCGCCGGCTCGATGCCAACAACCTCAAGCTCGTGCTGCACAACCTGCCGGCCGGCGACTGGGAGGGCGGCGAACGTGGCATCGCCTGCCACCCAGACCGCGTGGACGAGTTCCGTGCCGGCGTGGCGCGCGCCATCACCTACGCCCAGGCCCTGGGTGTGGGCCAACTCAACTGCCTGGCCGGCAAAACACCGGCCGGCGTGCCCGACGCCGCACTGCGCGAGACCCTGGTGGCCAACCTGCGCTTTGCCGCCACCGCGTTGAAAGCGGCCGGCCTGCGGCTGCTGGTGGAACCCATCAACACCTTCGACATCCCGGGCTTTTACGTCAACCGCACGGCCCAGGCCCTGGCCATCCTGGACGAAGTGGGCGCCGACAACGCCTTCGTGCAGTACGACATCTACCACGCACAACGCATGGAAGGCGAGCTGGCGGCCACGCTGCAAAAACACATTGCTCGCATTGGCCACGTGCAGCTGGCCGACAACCCGGGCCGCAACGAGCCGGGCACGGGCGAAATCCACTACCCCTTCCTGTTCGCGCACCTCGACCGCATCGGCTACAGCGGCTGGGTGGGCTGCGAATACAAGCCGGCCACCACCACCGAAGCTGGTCTGGGCTGGCGCCAGCAGCTGAGCGCCTGAGTTTTTTCAACCCGATTTCACACAAAAACCATGACCACACAACCTCTCAAGATCGGTTTCATCGGCCTGGGCATCATGGGCGGACCCATGGCGGGCCACCTCATTCGCGCCGGCCACCAGCTCTTTGTCTACACCCGCGGCAAGCTGCCGGAGGACATCGCCAACAGCAGCGCCACGCAATGCCTGAACGCGCGCGGCGTGGCCGAACGTGCCGACATCGTCATCACCATGGTGCCGGACACACCTGACGTGGCCGATGCGCTGTTTGGCGACAACGGCGTGGCCAGTGGCCTCACGCCGGGCAAGGTGGTGGTGGACATGTCGTCCATCTCGCCGGTAGAGACCAAACAGTTCGCGCAGCGCATCGAAGCCCTGGGCTGCGACTACCTCGACGCCCCGGTGTCGGGGGGCGACGTGGGCGCGCGCAACGCCACGCTGTCCATCATGGTGGGTGGCAAGCCCGAGGTGTTCGAGCGCGTCAAGCCTGCGTTTGAAGCCATGGGCAAAAACATCACCCTGGTCGGCGGCACGGGGGATGGACAGACCTGTAAGGTGGCCAACCAGATTGTGGTGGCGCTGACCATCCAGGCGGTGTCGGAAGGCCTGCTGTTTGCTGCTCGCGCGGGGGCCGACGCCGCCAAGGTGCGCGAAGCCCTGCTGGGTGGCCTGGCCACCTCGCGCATCCTCGACGTGCTGGGCGACCGCATGATCCGCCGCACGGTGGAACCGGGCTTCCGCATCGCCCTGCACCAAAAAGACCTGAACCTCGCCCTGGGCACCGCCAAGAGCCTGAACCTCGCCCTGCCCGGCACGGCACAGGCCCAACAACTGTTCAGCGCCTGCGTGGCGCAAGGCGGTGCGGCCTGGGACCACTCCGGCATGGTGCGTGCGCTGGAACGGCTCTCCTCGTTTGAGATTGGAGAGCCTTGAATGCCCCCCGCGCCGCTTCGCGTCACCCCCCACGGGGGGCAACGCCACTCGTCCGGCAAAGCCGGCCCGACGGCGTTCCCTGAAAAATACACCCATCCGCGCGAGTTGCTGAAAAGCCTGTTCGACGCGGCCGTGGCGTCGGCACAGCCCGAGCTGTGTGTGCCGCCGCACCTGCCCGAGCCACCGGCGCCCGGACAGGGCCGCGTCATCGTGATCGGTGCCGGCAAGGCGTCGGCCGCGATGGCGCGTGCGGTGGAGCGGCACTGGGCCGGGCGGGGCGTGCCACTGGAAGGCCTGGTGGTCACCCGCTATGGCCACGCGGTGGCTTGTGAACATGTCGAGATCGTGGAGGCCGCCCACCCCGTGCCCGACGAAGCCGGCCATGCCGCCGCGCAGCGCATGCTGCACATGGTGCAGGGCCTCACCCCAAACGACCTCGTGCTGTGCCTGATTTCCGGCGGTGGCTCGTCGCTGCTGCCCCTGCCCTTGCCCGGCCTCACGCTGGCGCACAAGCAAGCCGTGCACCAGGCGCTGCTGCGCTCGGGCGCCAACATCGGCGAGATGAACTGCGTGCGCCGCCACCTTTCGGCCATCAAAGGCGGGCGGCTGGCGGCGGCCTGCCACCCCGCGCGCGTGCTCACGCTGCTGATTTCGGACGTGCCAGGCGACAACCCGGTGGACATCGCCTCTGGCCCCACCGTGGCCGACCCCAGCACCTGCGCGGACGCGCTAGCCATCACCCGGCGCTACGCCCTCGACCTGCCCGCCGAAGTGCAGCACGTGTTGGCCAGTGGCGCGGGCGAGTCGGTCAAGCCCGGCGACCCGCGCCTGGCCCGCTGCGAGACCCGCCTGATCGCCACCCCCCAGATGGCGCTGCAAGCCGCCGCCCAGCTGGCCCGGGAAGCCGGCGTGACGCCCTGGGTGCTGGGCGACGGCATCGAGGGCGAGGCCCGCGACGTGGGCAAGGTGCTGGCCGCGCTGGCGCAACAACAGGCTCGCCATGGCGGCCCGATCACCACGCCGTGTGTGCTGCTGTCCGGCGGCGAAACCACGGTCACGGTGCGGGGCCAGGGGCGCGGAGGGCGCAACGTGGAATGCCTGCTGTCCCTGGGCTTGAGCCTGGGCGAGGCGCCGGGCATCCACGCCTTGTGTGCCGACACCGATGGCGTCGATGGCCTGGAGGAGATCGCCGGCGCCGTCTGGACACCCGATTCGCTGCAACGCGCCTGGGCACAAGGCCTGCGCCCCCTGGACCACCTGATGGACAACAACGGCCACGGCTTTTTTGAGGCCCTGGGCGACAGTGTGGTGACCGGCCCAACCCTGACCAACGTCAATGACTTTCGCGCCATCCTGATCGACCGCGCTTGATAATGGGGGCATGAGCCGAACGCCCTCCCGACACACCACCTGGATGGCCGGCATCTTCGCCGGCCTGCTCCTGAGCGCCCTGCCCGCCGCAAGGGCACAAATCGACACCGCCCTGCCCGGCGACAAGCTGGTGCTGGAGCTGCGCGAGGCCTTCCGCAAAGGCGACACGCGCACGCTGGGCCAGAAACTGCCACAGCTTGACGGCCACCCGCTGCAGCCGCTGGCCGCCTACTGGGACATGAAACTGCGCCTGGAATGGGCCAGCGCCGACGACGTGCGCGCCTTCACCGAGCGGTATGCCGGCAGTTACTACGAAGACCGGCTGCGCAACGACTGGCTGCTGCTGCTGGGCCGCCGGGGCGACTGGGCCACCTTTGCCACCGAGCTGCCACGCTTTCGCATGAACGACGACCGCGAAGTGCAGTGTTATGGCCTGCTGGTGCAGCACCAAAACACCGGTGCCGACGTGGCCGAGGCCGTGCGTGACCGCTGGATGGCACAAAAAGAGGCCGACGAAGGCTGCAGCCGCGCGGCCCGCGAACTGACCGGCGCTGGCAAGTTGCCCGCGCTGGCCACCTGGCACCGCGCCCGCCAGGGCATGGAGCGCGGCCGCCAGCGGGTGGTGGCCCAGGCCGTGGGACAACTCAACCCCGAGTGGGTGGCCACCGCCAACGAGATCTATGCCAACCCGGCGCGC
Source organism: Hydrogenophaga atypica (assembly GCF_042665215.1). Lineage (NCBI taxonomy): Bacteria > Pseudomonadati > Pseudomonadota > Betaproteobacteria > Burkholderiales > Comamonadaceae > Hydrogenophaga > Hydrogenophaga atypica. The sequence goes on along the minus strand of NZ_JBHTCA010000001.1, from coordinate 471,091 downwards.
TACCTCGACGACAAGTTGACCGCCATCCGCCCGCGCACCAAAGAGCTGGTCACGCTGGCCCTGGTGCGCCTGGCCGCCACCGACGTGGAGGATGCCATCGCTGAACTGGGCAAAGCCCGCTGGCGCGCCCAGCTCACGGCCGAAGAGCGCAGCTGGGTGTGGGGCGTGATCGGCAAGCGCAGCGCACAAAAACTGTCCGACGAGGCGCTGGACCACTTCGCCCAGGCCCGCGACGAGCACCTCAGCGACGAGCAACGTGCCTGGAAGGTGCGCGCTGCCCTGCGCGCCGGCCACTGGGGCCTGGTGCGCCAGACCATCGAGGGCATGCGCGCCGAACAACGCGACGAACCCGCGTGGACGTACTGGCTGGCCCGCGCGATACAGGCACCTGGCAACAACCCACAGGCCAGCGCGCAGGCCCGCGCGCTGTACGAACGCATCGCCAGCCACAGCGGCTTCTACGAACAACTGGCGATTGAGGAACTGGGGCAGAAGATCACTGCGCCGCCACCGCCCGCGCCCCTCACGGCCGAAGAACGGGCCGCTGCCCTCGGCCACCCCGGCCTGCTGCGCGCCCTGCACGCCCTGCGCGTCGGCTTGCGCAGTGAAGGCGTGCGCGAGTGGAACTACAGCACCAACCTGCACATCCCCGGTGGCATGCCCGAGCGCGAGCTGCTGGCCGCAGCCCAGTTGGCCTGCGACCGCGCCATCTGGGACCGCTGCATCAACACCAGCGAGCGCACCCGCACCGTGGCCGATTTCAGCCAACGCTACCCCACACCCTTTCGCGAAGCGGTGCTTCGCCGCAGCGCCGACATCGGGCTGGACCCAGCCTATGTGTACGGCCTGATCCGCCAGGAAAGCCGTTTTGTGATGGACGCGCGTTCGCACGTCGGTGCCTCGGGGCTGATGCAGGTGATGCCCGCCACCGCCCGGTGGACGGCCCGCAAGATCGGCCTCGACGGCTTCCAGCCCCACCACATCAACGACAAAGAGACCAACATTGCCATCGGCACCGCCTACCTCAAGTTCGCTCTGGACGACTTTGAAGGCTCGATGCCCATGGCCGCCGCCGCCTACAACGCCGGCCCGGGCCGGCCGCGCAACTGGCGCAACGGGCCCCTGCTGGAGGCGGCGGCCTGGGCCGAGTCCATTCCCTTCGACGAAACCCGCGACTACGTGAAAAAAGTGCTCGCCAACACCACCAGCTACGCCGCACTGCTGACCGGCCAGGGGCAATCGCTCAAGGCGCGCCTGGGCTGGGTGGGGCCACGCGCGGCCACGGCACAAACCGTCAACCGGGATCTGCCGTGACGCGGCGTGTGCTGGTGCTGGGCGGCACCGGGTTCGTCGGCCGCTCGGTGTGTGAACAGCTCGTTCGCGCCGGCTGGCGCGTGACCGTGCCCACCCGGCGTGTTGCCAACGCACGGGCGGTTCAACACCTGCCTGGGCTGGACGTGTTGCCCGCCAACGTGCACGACGCTGCGGTGCTTGCCCGCCTGTTGCCCGGCCACGATGCCGTGGTCAATATGGTGGCCATCCTGCATGGCAACGAGGCGGCCTTTGAACGTGTCCACGTGGCCTTGCCACGCCAACTCGCGTTGGCTGGTTTGGCGGCGGGCGTGCGCCGCCTGGTCCACATCAGCGCGCTGGGCGCCGACGCACGAGGTCCGTCGATGTACCAGCGCAGCAAGGCCGCCGGAGAACGTGTGCTGCAAGGCGCCGGCCTGGACCTCACGGTGCTGCGGCCGAGTGTGATCTTTGGCGCTCAGGACCGCTTTCTTAACCTGTTCGCTCGCCTGCAGTCGGTGTTTCCGCTCATGCCCTTGGCGGGTGCGCACACGCGCTTTCAGCCGGTGTGGGTGGAGGACGTGGCGCGTGCTGTGGTGGCTTGTCTGCAGCAACCCCACACCGTAGGCCAGACCATCGAATGCGCTGGCCCCGACGTGCTCACGCTGGCGGAGCTGGTGCGCCTGGCGGGCCGCTTCGGCAGCCGTGAGCGCGCTGTCCTGCCGCTGCCCCTGGCGCTCGGGCGCCTGCAGGCGGCCCTTATGGAGCTGGCGCCCGGTGAACCCATGATGAGCCGCGACAATGTGGATTCGATGCGGGTGGACAACGTGGCCAGCGGCGCCCTGCCCGGCCTGGCGTCACTGGGCATACAAGCCGCATCCGTTCAAGCGGTGGCGCCCGCCTACCTGGGCACACGCGGCCCACGCAGCGCGCTGGATGCACACCGCGCCCACGGCCAACGCCCGCTGTAAAAAAAAAGCGGCGCACCTTTTAAGGCGCGCCGCAACGCTTTCAACGCGAGGAAAAACGCGAACAGGTCAGGTCAGAACTTGCGGCTGTACTGCACACCAAAGCCGTTCTGACTCATGCCAATGCGGGTGGGGGCAGGCATGGTGCCTTCCACGTTGTGGCGGCGGGCGTGCCACGTGGCCACGGTCAGCTCCTCCTTGGCCGACCAAGCGTAGGTGGCACCCACGGTGAGGTGGCTGCGCACCACGCCGGGCGCAAGGATGTTGAGGTAGACGTCTTCAGAACGGACCGGGTTGCTGCCGATGTTGTAGCCCGCGCGCAGTGTCCACGCCGGGTTGACCTGCCATTGCACGCCGATCTTGGCCACCTTCACGTCCTGCCAGCCAAAACCCGGGCCATTGGCGGCACCAAATCCGTTGGCAAAGTTGGCCATGCTGGCGTTGCCGATGGCGCGCACACCGCTGTAGTTGATGCGCTGATAGTCCAAAGCCAACTGCACCGCTGGCGTGAGCTTGAACGCCACACCAAAGGAGAAGTTTTCAGGGATGTCGAAGTCGCCGTTTTCAGCAAACAGGCCGCCGTATTTTTTGAAGCGCGACATGTCGATCTTGGGTGAGAAAGACGCCCCCACGCTGACGCTGTCGCTCAACTGGCCCAGGTAGCCCAACCGCACGCCCATGCCGGTGCTGCTGTCGCGCCCCTGGTTGGGCAGACCAAACGCTTGCAGCCCATAGGCCTTGAAGCTCTGGTAAACGAGCAGTGGCGAGACACCCACCGAATGCCGATCGGTGAGCTTGTAGGCCACGGTGGGCGCCACGATCAGCTGCATCAGATCCACCCCCAGTTTGCCCTGGCCACACACCGTCGCGCTGCTGCAAAAGAAGTTGGTGTCGCCCGGGAACACGGCTGGGTACTCGGTGTTCATGCCGCCGTTGCCGTACACCGTGATGCCCACACCCAAGCGGTTGGACAGGCCGACGTTGTAGCCCATCTCGGGGATCAGAAAAGCGTTCTTGTCGCTCTCCACGGTCATCGAACCCATGGGGGTTGCCAGCGTCGCACTGCGTTTGGGATTGAAGATTTCGGCGCCCACCTCAAAACGGTTGCCCACCCAGGCGGCCTGCGCCGGGTTGTTGACCCCAGCAAAAGCGTCGTGGGTGAGGGCCTGGGACGCCCCGCCCATGCCTTTGGCCTTGAGGCCGAAGCCATGGGGGAAGTAGCCGTTCGTGGCGTGGGCGGCGGGCAGGGCCGCCAGGCAGGCGGCCACGGCCAAGCCGCGCCAGGCAAACAATCTGACGTTCATGGGTTTGTCTCCTCGTTGTGGTTTGTTGGTGCGCCGTGTCTGTGGTGGCGCGCTCAGAACTCGCCCTTGGAGGCGCGTTCCATCATTTCAAAAATCGTGTCACGCACCGCCTGCGCTTCTTCCTTCAGCGGCGAGGGCAGCTTGCGACCCATCTTGACCATCATGTCCATGTTCAGCGTGTAGAGCCACAGGCCATCGTCCTTCTCCACCACGCTCACGCGGCAAGGCAGGTACGCCGCCATGTGGGGACTGAAATCCACCATCTTGCGCGCGGTGGCAGGGCTGCAGTAGGAGTACACCGTCAGCAGCTTTTCCTTCTTGCCCGAACGCGCCTCCAGCTCTTTGGACAAAGGCAGCACACCGACGTCGCGCATGTTGCGCTCCACCGCCACCAGCTTGAGGATTTCCTCCACATCCTTGGCGCTCACGCCGTCTTTGACCTTGCGCTCCCAGGTGGTGGCAATCGCGATGTCGCCGCCGCCCTCCACCCACCGGTCCCACATGCGCATGGCTTCGCCGCCCGCGCCGTCCTCCAGCTTGCTGATGGTGTTGACCGTGCCACAGCCCCCCAGGCCCAGCACCGCCACCCCCACCAGTATCACCCCCATCCACCGTTTGATCGTCAGCATCGCTTGCCTTTCGCTGTTGGTTCGCCTTTGCCCATTGCAAAGGTCAATTCATGACATCGCCCGGCACACAAGTTAACGGTCCATGCTTATATCGTCATTGGTGACTACCCTAGGGGGTAGGGTAAATACGAAAAAATCGCTGTGAATGACACGGCTTTTTGCTGAGAGGCTCGGAATTTTTGGCACACTGCCCGGCTGACGCTCCACTGACGCCCGCCGCAGGAACCGACCATGCCACGCAAACCCGCCTCGCCCGCCCCCGCCGCCGCCTTGCCCACGGCAGCGCCCGCAGGTGCCTCGTCCGACTACCGCCACACGCACCAACGCGACGTGGTGGACCGGCTCAAGCGCATTGAAGGTCAGGTGCGCGGTCTGATTCTCATGATCGAGAGCGGCCGGCCCTGCGAAGACGTCGCGCAGCAGATGGCGGCGGCACGCAAGGCCATGGACAAGACCTTTTTCCGCATGATGGCCTGCACCATGATGGAAGCGGTCACAGCGCCGCCCGGCGATTCGTCGGTGGAAGGCGAAGTGGAGCGCGCCACCGCCATCCTGGAGCGCTACGCCTGAATCAATCACCGCACCGTTTGGCATCAATCCGCCCGCAGACGGCGGCTAACATGGCGCCTCATTCACGGAGGCCTCCATGCTCAAGCTCTACATCGGCAACAAAAACTATTCGTCCTGGTCCATGCGCCCCTGGGTGCTGATGCGCCAGGCAGGCATCGCTTTCGACGAAGTGATGGTGCGCTTCGACTCATTCGACGCCGACTCCGACTTCAAGCGCGCGCTCAAAGACGTCAACCCCGTGGGCAAAGTGCCCGTGCTGGTGGACGGCGACCTTGCCGTGTGGGACACCCTGGCGATTGCCGAGTACCTGGCCGAGCGTTTCCCTGACAAGGCCCTCTGGCCTGCCAACCCCCAGGCGCGGGCGCGCGCGCGCAGCGTCTGCGCCGAGATGCACGCCGGCTTCACCGCGCTGCGCGGTGCCTGCCCCATGAACATCGAAGCTTCGTTGCCCGAGGTGGGCGCCCTGGCCTGGCGCGACAAACCTGGCGTTCGCGCCGATGTGGCCCGACTCGAAACGATGTGGGGCGGCCTGCTGCAAGCCCATGGTGGCCCGATGCTGTTCGGCGACTTCTCCATCGCCGACGCCTACTTCGCACCCGTCTGCATGCGGCTGCGCAGCTACGGTCTGCCGTTGTCCAGCGCGGTGCGCGCCTATGTGGACCGCGTGGCCAACCTGCCCGGCGTGGCGGCATGGGTGCAAGATGCGTTGGCTGAACAGGACTTTCTCGACTTTGAGGAGCCCTACCGCTTGAAGCGCTGACAGCCTCCCTACACTCGGGGGATGGACATCTATCTCGTGGGCGGCGCCGTGCGCGACGCCTTGCTGACCGCCTCTGGCACCCACCCCCAGGTGTCGCACAGCGACCGCGACTGGGTGGTGGTGGGCGCCACGCCCGCCGCTCTGGCCGATCAGGGCTACCTGCCTGTAGGCCGCGACTTCCCGGTCTTCTTGCACCCACGCACGCGCGAGGAACACGCCCTGGCGCGCACCGAACGCAAAACCGCACGTGGCTACCACGGCTTCGCTTTTCAGGCCGACGAAACCGTGACGCTGGCGCAAGACCTGTCGCGGCGCGACCTCACCATCAATGCCATGGCGGTGCCGGCCACCGCACTCGACGACACCGGCGGCTTCGACACCGACCAGATCATCGACCCCTTTGGCGGCCGCGCCGACCTGCAAACCCGTGTGCTGCGCCATGTGACCGAGGCCTTTGCGGAAGACCCCGTGCGCATCCTGCGCCTGGCGCGTTTTGCGGCCCGTTTCCCCAGCTTCACGGTGGCGCCCGAAACGCAGGCGCTGATGCGCCACATGGTGGCCGATGGCGAGGTGGACCACCTGGTGGCCGAACGGGTTTGGCAGGAGCTATCGCGTGGCCTGATGGAGCAGCGGCCCAGCCGCATGCTGGATGTGTTGCGCGACTGCGGCGCCCTGCGGGTGTTGCTGCCCGAACTGGACCGCCTGTGGGGTGTGCCGCAGCGCGCCGACCACCACCCCGAGGTGGACACCGGCGCCCACATGGCCCTGGTGATGGACATGTGTGCGCACCTGCAAGCGCCCCTTGCGGTGCGTTTCGCCTGCCTGTGCCACGACCTGGGCAAAGGCACCACCCCGGCCGATGTGCTGCCCCGCCACATCGGCCACGAACAACGCAGCGTGGCCTTGCTGCGCGCCGTGTGCGAGCGCTGGCGCGTGCCGCGCGACTGCAGGGAACTGGCCGAGGTGGTGGCGCGCGAACACGGCAACATCCACCGCAGCGCCGATTTCAACGCCGCCGCCGTGCTGCGCCTGCTGGAGCGCTGCGACGCCATCCGCCGCCCCGATCGGTTCAGCGAGGTGCTGCTGGCCTGCGAATGCGACGCGCGCGGCCGCCTGGGCCTCGATGCGGGCCCCTACCCCCCGGCCCCCCGGCTGCGGCATGCGTTGCAGGCGGCCCTGGCGGTGGACACCACCACGCTCGCCCAAGATGCCGCCGAACGTGGCCTCAAAGGCCCCCAGATCGCGGGTGTGGTGGCGCAGGCCCGCGAACACGCCATCGGAATGGCCCTCTGAACAAGCCCCCTCATGCCACTCAAAGACCTCTCGCTCGCCCTGCTGACCATCGTCGCCTGGGGCCTCAATTTCGCCGTCATCAAACTGGGCGTGGTCGGTGTGCCGCCCATGCTGCTGGCGGCGTTGCGTTTTGTGTTTGCCGTGTTGCCGGCCATTTTTTTCTTTCGTGCGCCGCGCGTGCCGCTGCGCCTGTACCTGGCCTACGGTCTGCTGATTTCGGTGGGGCAGTTTGCGCTGCTGTTCACCGCCATCCACGTTGGCATGCCCACCGGCCTGGCCTCGCTGGTGCTGCAGGCGCAGGCCTTTTTCACCCTGGTGTTTGCGGCGCTGTTTCTGGGTGAACACTGGAAAGCCAACCAGTTGGCGGGCCTGGCGCTGGCCGGCGCCGGCCTGGCCCTGATCGGCAGCAGCCACGGCCAGGCCATGCCACTGCTGGGTTTTGCGCTGACGGTGGGTGCGGCGGCCGCTTGGGCGGGTGGCAACATCGTCTCGCGCGCGGTGGCGCGGCACGGCCCCATCAACCAACTGGCTTTTGTGGTGTGGTCTTCGCTGGTGCCCATTGGTCCGTTCCTGGCGCTGTCGTGGTGGCTGGAGGGGCCCTCTGCCATCACAACCGCCTTGACCCATCTGAGCGCCACCTCGGTGGCATCGGTGCTCTACCTGGCCTGGGCCGCCACCTTGTTCGGTTACGGCGTCTGGACCTGGTTGCTCTCGCGCCACCCGGCCAACCGCGTGGCGCCCTTTTCGCTGCTGGTGCCGCTGGTGGGCCTGAGCACCGGTTGGATCGTTTTTGACGAGGCGCTTCGACCGGTTCACTTTGTGGGTGGCGCCCTGTTGATGGGCGGGCTGCTGCTCAACCTGTTTGGCGACCGGCTGCTGCGCCGCCGGCAACCCGCCTGACGGTTAACCGAGCTTCAAGCCTGGCTGCACGCCCAGCGCACGATGTCCGCCGCGCCCATGGCGCCCGGTTGGCGCGCCACCTCGCGCCCGCCTTTGAACAAGGCCAGGGTGGGGATGCTGCGGATCTGCAGTTGCGCGGCCAGTTGCTGCGCCTCTTCGGTGTTGACCTTCACAAGGCGGAAGTGGGGTTCGAGCTCGCGCGCGGCGGCCTCGAACTGCGGCGCCATCATGCGGCATGGGCCACACCAGGGCGCCCAGAAGTCCACCAACACGGGCACCTCGCTGCGCGAGACGTGTTTGGCAAAACCCGCTTCATCCAAGGCCACAGGCTGGCCGGTGAACAGCGGTTGGTGGCATTTGCCGCAATCAGGCGCTTGCGCGCGCTGCGCCGCGCTCACACGGTTGGTGGTGTGGCAATGGGGGCACACGATGTGCTGGGTGTCGGGGGCGCTCATGAAAAGGTACTCCTAGGGGGTAGCTGGCGAGCACTTGGGGGCAGCACCCCAGCTTTCAAGACGGGGTCAGACGAACTTGGCGATCAGGGCCGCCACCATGCTCAGCAACACGGTGCTGGCGATGGGCAAAAACATCTCGCGCCCGAACAGCTTGAAGCGGAAATCGCCCGGCAGGCGCCCCAGGCCAAAACGCTCCAGCCAGCGAGACAACCCGTTGACCAGCAACAAGGCCAGGAAGATGACGATGAGCCAGCGGATCATCAGAGCGTGTGGGTGCGGTCGCCGTGGGCAAAACCCAAGGGCTCCCAACCCCCGGCGCTGGCCTCGGGGGCAAAGGCGAGCACCTTGAACAGCTCGCCCATCTCGTGTTCGTGCAACAGTTTCATGGCCTGGGCGCGTTCGGCCACCGACGCGGCCGAGGCCAGGTCCACCAGGCCACAGTTGATGAGGAAGCGCGCCTGGGTGGCGTAGCCCAGCACCTGTTGGCCGGCGTTCTGCGCGGCCAGCGCAATGCCGGTGAAATTGACGTGGGCGGTGATGTCCTTGGCACCCACGTCCGCCAGCGGGTTGCCGTCGGCGCGGTGGCCCTGGTGGCACATCAGCGTGCCCATGTGGCGCTGGGGGTGGTAGTACTCACGCTCAGGGAAACCGTAGTCGATGAAAAAGGCCGCGCCGCGCGCCAGGCGCGCGGCCAGGCTCTTGACGAAGGCCTCGGCCTGCGGGTGGATTTCGGTGAGGTAGTCGTGCGGGCCCTCGGGTTCCACCGGCGGGCGCAAGGTGGTCGGGCGGTCGGACCAGGCCCAGGCATCGCCTTCGGCCGCCACCCCGCGCTCGAACCACACGCCACCCACGCGGTGCAGCAGTTGCACCGGCATGGCGTCCAGTACCTCGTTGCCCAACACCACACCGTCCAAACGCGCAGGCCACGTGTCGGCCCAGGTCACGCGCCCGGCATGGACCTGCAGCGTCTCGCGCTGGCGCTCGCGCAAACTGCCCGACAACTCGACGATGTGGTAGCGCACCGACTCGAAACGCTCGTCGGCCGTCAGCGCATCCAGCACCTGGCGCGCCAGTGCGCCGGTGCCTGCGCCGAACTCCCACACATCCAGCGTGTCGGTCGCGGTCAGCGCCTGCGCCACCTGCACCGCCAGCGCGCGGCCGAACAAGGGCGACAACTCTGGCGCGGTCACGAAATCGCTGCCTGAGGCCGGCATGGCGCCGAACTTGGGCAGGCCACCGGCGTAGTAGCCGCCTTCAGGCGCGTACAGGGCCAGGGCCATGAAGCGGTCGAACGGCAGCCAGCCGCTGGCCTCGGCCAAGGCGCGTTGCAGGGCCGCCTGCAGCGGATCGGACACGGTGGGGGTCGTTGGCATGCCCTGGATTATCAGGGGCCAAACAGGACACGCGACAATCACGCCCTGGCGCCGCTGCGCGCGTTCTCAACACCAGCCAAGCACAAGCAAAGATGACCCGACGTGTCCTCGTGACGGGCGGCGCCCACCGGCTGGGCGCCCTGATCTGCACCCAGTTTGCCCAGGCCGGCTGGGAGGTGTGGTGCCACCACGCCCGTTCGGCCGACGCGGCCCATGCGTTGCGCGACCAGCTCAACGCCCAAGGCCTGCAGGTGCACACCATCGCCGCCGACCTGTCCATCGAGGCCGAACGCGGCCGCCTGGTGAAGGACATCGCGGAAGGCGCCGGACCGTTGCACTGCGTGGTCAACAACGCCTCGCTGTTCGAGCCCGACACCGGCCTGGATTTCGAGCCGGCGCTGGCGCGCTCGCAGCTGGAGGTGAACCTGATCGCGCCCCTGACCCTGGCCCGCGACCTGGCCCGGCAGATGGCCGCCCAGCCGGCGCCGGAAGACGCCTGCGTGATCCACGTGCTGGACCAGAAAGTCTTCAACCTCAACCCCGACTACTTTTCGTATTCGATCAGCAAGCTCGCGCTGGAACGCGCCGTGGCCTTGCAAGCGCAGGCGCTGGCGCCCCACGTGCGCGTGTGTGGTGTGGCGCCCGGCCTGATGTTCCTGAGCGGCCCACAAGCCCCGGAGAATTTCGAGCGCGCCAGCCGCGTCAACCTGCTGCGCCGCCCGATTGACCCAGCCGACGTGGCCCGCACCTGCCTGTTCCTGGCGCAGACACCGGCCATCACCGGCAGCACCGTGAGCGTGGACAACGGACAGCACCTCGTGCCGCTGGAGCGCGACGTGATGTTTGTGGTCGATGAACTGATGAAAGCCCCGCAATGACAAGCCCCCATCTGGACGATCTGTCGCTGAGTTGTCGCAAGCTCTTTCTGCGCCGGCTGGAAGTGCTGGCCCACATCGGCGCCCACGACTTTGAAAAAGGTGTGCAGCAGCGCCTGTGGATCGACGTGGAGCTGTATGTGCCCTACGCGCACTCCACGCCCACACAAGACCGCCTGCATGAGGTGGTGGACTACGACTACGTGCGCGCAGTGGTGGCCGAGCGCATCGCTCAGGGCCACGTGGAATTGCAGGAAACCCTGTGCGACGACTTGGCCGAGCGTCTGCTGGCCCACCCAGGCGTGCGCGCGTTGCGCCTGTCCACCTGCAAACCCGACGTCTACCCCGACACCCAGGCCGTGGGGGTAGAGATCGTGCGCATCAAGCCCGAGCCGGAGCCCGCACCATGAACACGTCCACACCCAACGCCCAGACCCCCACCCGCACCGGCCAGCAGATCCTCACGCTGACCGGCCTGCGCTTCGATGCCAACCTGGGCATCCTGGACTTTGAAAAAACCAGCCCCCAGCCCATCCAGGTGGACGCCGAACTCAACCAGGGCCCACAGCCCTTGCTGCCCCACGACGACGACATCAGCCACGTCCTCGACTACCGCAAGGTGCGCCAGATCATCATCGACGAGTGCACGGCCGAACACGTCAACCTGCTGGAAAGCCTGATCGGCAAACTGACCCAACGCCTCATGGGCCTGCCCGGCGTGCTGGGCGTGCGCGTGCGCATCGCCAAGCTGGAAATTTTTGCCGACTGCGAGGTGGCCATCCGCATGGAAAGTGGGCAGTGGTGAGCCGACTGCCCAAATAACGGGCACCGCCCGCCAAGCCTTTGGCCATGCGGCCTGCGCGACTTGTCCTCGCAGTTTTCCACAGCTTTGGTCCCGCTCTGGCAGAACAACTTTCAGGCCTGCCGCGCAGCCCATTTGCCGGCCTCGGCCAACAAGTGCGCATGAAACACCCGGGCGATGGGCGACAGGCGCTTGGCCTTGGGATGCACCAGGTGCCATTGCGAAGGAATGGGCAGACCTTGCACGGGCAACACGCAGAGGTCACGCCGGGCGCTGTCGGCACGCAGTGCATGCAGCGAAATCACCGCCACACCCAGGCGGGCCGCTACGGCCTCTTTGATGGCCTCGTTGCTGCCCAACGCCAGCCGCAGCCGGGGTTCAAAACCTTGGGCGGCGAGGAAGCGATCGGTGGCCAGGCGCGTGCCCGAACCGGCCTCGCGCAAAAGAAAACGTTCGCCCGCGAGCGCGTTGAGCGTCAGGCGCTTGCGGGTGGCCAGTGGGTGACCCGCCGACGCGATCAGCACCAGCGGGTTGGACAGGAACACCCGGTCTTCCAGCTCCATGTCGGCCGGCGGCATGGACATGACGTAGAGGTCGTCGGCGTTGTCACGCAGGCGCTGCACCACACCGTCGCGGTTGAGCACCTCCAGCGACAAATCGATTTGCGGGTGGCGGGTACAGAAATCGCCCAGCAGTCCGGGAATGAAGTACTGCGCGGTGCTCACCACCGCCACCCGCAGGCGGCCGCGCGTGAGCCCCTGCAGGCCGGCCACGGTCTGCTCGAAATCTTCCCACCGATAGACGATGCCACGTGCGGTGGCCGCGAGTTGGTGACCGGCTTCGGTCAGGTGCACCTGGCGGCCGATCACCTCATACAGCGGCAAGCCCACCGCCTCGCTGACCTCACGCAACTGCATGGACGCGGTGGGTTGGGTCACGTGCATGGCCCGTGCTGCCGCGCTCACGCTGCCGGTGTCGGCCAATGCCAAGAACAGTCGCAGTTGGCGGAAGGTCACATTCATAGATATTTATCTATATATCCGTTTCCAAGAATCGATTTTACTCAATGTCCAGATGTGTCTACAGTGCGCTCCCATGCACATCTTCACCGACCCCGCGCTGCTGTTTTTTGTCTTCGGCGTTTTTGCCGGCCTGCTGAAATCCAACCTCGAAATCCCGCCCGCCATCTCACGTTTCCTGTCGCTGTACCTGCTGATGGCGCTGGGCCTCAAGGGCGGTTTTGCCCTGGCACAAACCGGGCTGACCACCCAGGTGCTCACGGGCCTGGGGCTGGCGGTGCTGCTGGCGGTGGTGGTGCCGTTGCTGGGCTACGGCTTGTTGCGCCGTGTGGTGGGGCCGTTTGACGCGGCGGCCGTGGCCGCCACCTACGGCTCGGTGAGTGCGGTGACCTTCATCACCGCCAATGCCCACCTGGACGGCCAAGGCATCGCCCACGGTGGCCACATGGCCGCAGCCATGGCGCTGATGGAGTCGCCAGCCATCATCCTGGCGGTCTTGCTGGCCAACGTGTTGCGACGCCAGGCCAGCGCCGCCCACACCGTGAGCGGCGGCACGCTGGCCTTGGGCGGACCGCCGGCCGAGGGGGTGGGCTGGCCCAAGGTGTTGCACGAATCCTTCACCGACGGCGCGCAGTTGCTGTTGCTGGGCGCCATGGCGGTGGGCTGGCTCAGCGGTGAAAGTGGCCGCGAAGCCATGCAGCCCTTCTCGGGTGATTTGTTCAAAGGCATGCTGGCCTTCTTCCTGCTCGACATGGGCCTCAACACAGCGCGCCAATTGCCCGGGCTGCGGGGCCAATCGCCGTGGCTGCTGGCGTACGCGCTGATCGCACCCTTGGTGCACGGCCTGCTGGCCTTGGGGCTGGCCGCACTGGCCGGCTTGCCGGCGGGTGACGCCGCCCTGCTCATGGTGCTGGCCGCCAGTGCCTCCTACATCGCCGTGCCGGCGGTGGTGCGGCACGCCATCCCCGAGGCCAACCCCTCGCTTTACGTGGGCCTCTCGCTGGGCGTGACCTTCCCGCTCAACATCCTGTTGGGCATACCGCTCTACACCCGATTGGCGCAGGCTGCGCTGGGCTGAGACAATACGGGGCTGCCGACCTGCATTGAGCCACCCCATGACGACGACCCCCACCTGGACCACGCCCGCGACCGAAGCGCCTGACACAGCCCCCCCGAAGGCGCTGAAGATCGAACGCGAAGACCACAAGCTCGAAAAGCGCCTGTGCCGAGAGGTGGGCCGCGCCATCGTCGACTACAACATGATCGAGGAAGGCGACAAGGTCATGGTCTGTGTGTCGGGCGGCAAGGACAGCTACGCCATGCTGGACATCCTGCTCAAACTGCAGGCGCGCGCGCCCATCAAGTTCGAGCTGATCGCGGTCAACCTGGACCAGAAGCAGCCGGGCTTTCCCGACCACATCCTGCCCGAGTACCTGGGCCAGCTGGGCGTGCCCTTCCACATCGAGACGCAGGACACCTACTCCATCGTCAAAAAGGTCATCCCCGAGGGCAAGACCATGTGCAGCCTGTGCAGCCGGTTGCGCCGGGGCATCCTGTACCGCGTGGCGGGCGAGCTGGGCGCCACCAAAATCGCCCTCGGTCACCACCGCGACGACATGCTGCAGACCCTGCTGCTCAACATGTTCTTCGGCGCCAAGCTCAAGGGCATGCCCCCCAAGCTGGTCAGCGACAACGGTGAGCACGTGGTGATCCGCCCCCTGGCCTACGTGGCCGAAAAAGACCTCACGCGCTGGGCCCAGGTGCGCGAATTCCCCATCATCCCCTGCACGCTCTGCGGCAGCCAGGAAAACCTGCAACGCAAGCAGGTGGGCAACATGCTGCGCGAGTGGGAAAAGAAGTTTCCGGGCCGCGTGGAGAACATGGCCACCGCGCTGCAGAACGTGGTGCCCAGCCACCTCATGGACCGGGGGCTGCACGACTTTGCCGGCCTCAAGGCCACGGGTGTGCCCGACGAAGACGGCGACAAGGCCTTCGACGACGAGCCGCTGCCCACCGCGCCCAGCCTGCCCGAAAAGCAAGTCATCTCGCTGGTGCAGGAGGCCTGACACCATGCGCCGCCTGATGCTGCCCCTGCTGCTGACCATCAGCGCCCTGCTGGGTGGCTGCGCCAGCGTGATGCTGGTGGACAACCAGGTGCAGAGTTTTCCGCAGTGGCCGGCAGGCGCCCCTCAGAAAGGCGAGCGTTTTGCGTTTGACCGCCTGCCCTCACAACGCAGCACGGCGCCGAACGCGCTGCAGGATGGCCTGGAGCTGGCGGTGCGCGACGCCTTGACGGCGTGGGGCCTGAAGCTGCCCACCGGCAACGACAGCGTGCGCTGGCTGGTGCAGGTGAACGCCGGTGGCCAGCGCCTGCCACGCGCGCCCTGGGAGAACCCCTGGGAGCGCCCCAACTGGAGCATTTCGGGGGGCATCGGCGGGCGCCACGGCGGCATCACGCTGGGCTTTCCGCTGATGATCGCGGACAACCCGTACTACCTGCGCGAGATCACGGTGGTGGTGCGCGAAGCGGCCACCGGGCGCGTGGTGTACGAAACGCGTGCCAAACACGACGGCCGCTGGCCCGACAGCCCCGCGCTGTGGGGCGCCATGGTGTCGGCCGCCTTGCGGGATTTTCCCCAGCCGCCTGCGGGCGCCCGGCAAGTCAACATCGAAATTCCGCGTTGACCCCCGTCAAGCGGTCCCAAACGCTTCAGACCACCTGCCCGTACTCGGCCAACACCCGGCGCAACGTGCCGGCCAAATCTTCGGCCACAAACTTGGGCACGTAGGCATCTGCGCCCACGCTGCGCACGTGGTCCTCGTTGGTGGCACCCGACAGCGAGGAGTGGATGACCACCGGCAGGGCGCGCATCTTGGGGTCTTGTTTGATCATGCGCGTGAGGGTGAAGCCGTCCATCTCGGGCATTTCCAAGTCGGTCAGCACCAGGGCCACCTTGTCGTGGATTTCGCGGCCCTGGGCCGCACACTCGGCGCTGATGGCCTGCAGCTTTTCCCACGCTTCCTGTCCGGTCTTGCACATCACGTAAGGCAGGTTCATGGCCTGCAGACCCTGCTCGATCAAGGCGCGTGCCACAAAGGAGTCGTCGGCGGCCACGATCATCGTGCCTTCCTTGAGCTTGACCTGCGGGCCCACGTTCTCGGGTGTCATCTCGCCGTCGCTGGTGGGCATGACGCGGCGCAGGATGGACTCCACGTCCAGCACCTGCACCAGGCGCTGGCCGTTCACGTCGTCGTCCAGCCGTGCGATGCTGGTGACCATGCCGCCGGCGGCGCTGTTCTCGGCGCTGAGCACCTGTTTCCAGTCCAGTCGCACGATCTCTTCCACCCCCTCCACCGCAAACGCCTGCGTGGTGCGCGCGTATTCGGTCACCAGCATGATGTTGTGGCCGGTTTTGGGAATGTTGCCGGTGACGGCCGAGAGGTCGATCACCGGGATGATCTGGCCGCGCAGGTTGACCACCCCCATCACGTGCTGCGGTGCACCGGCCATGGCCGTGACCGGTGGCATGGCCACAATCTCGCGGATCTTGAACACGTTGATGCCAAACAACTCGGAGCGTTCGCCATTGGCGTCGCTGCCAAGCCGAAACAGCAACATCTCGAATTTGTTGGAACTGGTGAGCTTGGTCCGCTCGTCGATTTCTTGTTGTACGCTGCTCATCGAAACCCCCGCCCTTTAAGAATGGTTGACGATTCATTCTAGAGAGCCTCGCGCACTCCCACAAACTCTTTTTGTGGCGGCCCACGCCGCCCCAGGACACCACACCGTGCAACTGACCCGCATCCTTGCCATACGCCACGGCGAAACCGCCTGGAACCGCGACACCCGCATCCAGGGCCACATCGACATCCCGCTCAACGAACGTGGCCTGTGGCAGGCCCGGCGCGCCGCCGAAGCCCTGCGCGACGAACCCATTGCCGCCGTCTACAGCAGCGACCTGGCCCGCGCCCACACCACGGCGCAGGCCATTGCCGCAGCGCGTGGCCTGCCCGTGCACACCCATGCCGGCCTGCGTGAACGCCACTTCGGCAGGTTCGAAGGCAAGACCTGGAACGAAATCGAAACCGGCTGGCCCGATGAAGCCCTGGCCTGGCGCAAGCGGGTGCCCGACTTTGCGCCCGAAGGCGGCGAGAACCTGCTGACCCTGCGCGAGCGCATTGCCAACACCGTGCACGAACTGGCCGCGCGCCACCCGGGCGAGCAGGTGGTGATGGTGGCCCACGGCGGCGTGCTCGATGTGTTGTACCGCCTGGCCACCGGCCAGGACATCCAGGCACCCCGCACCTGGACGCTGGACAACGCCGGCATCAACCGCCTGCTCTGGACGCCGGAAGGCCTGAGCCTGGTGGGCTGGGCCGACATCGGCCACCTGCAGGACGATGCCGACGCACCGCTGGACGAGTCCACGACATGACGCCGCCCGCACGCCTCGGCGACAACATCGCCGCCGTCGACACCCCCGCCCTGGTCATCGACCTCGACGCCATGGAGCGCAACCTCGCCCGCATGGCCACCTTTGCACGCAACCACCGTGTGCGCCTGCGCCCCCACGCCAAGATGCACAAAAGCGCCGAACTGGCGCGCCTGCAGATGGCCCACGGCGCGGTGGGCGTGTGCGTGCAGAAGACCGCCGAGGCCGAGGCGCTGGCCGCCGGTGGCGTGAACAACATCTACATCAGCAACGAGGTGATTGCACCGGCCAAACTGGCCCGCGTGGCCGCGCTGGCGCTGCGGCTGCAACACGACGGTGGCCAGCTGGCCATCGCGGTGGACAGCGAACACGGCATTGCCGCACTGGCCGACGCCATGCACCACGCCCACGGCGCCCACATCGATGTGTTCATCGACGTGGACATTGGCCACGGCCGCTGTGGCGTGCCCCCAGGCGATCCGGCCTTGGCGCTGGCCCGCGCCATCGCACCCCACCGCACCCTGCGCCTGGTGGGCCTACACGCCTACCACGGCGCCGCCCAACACCAGCGTGACAGCGGCACCCGCCAAGCCACGCTGGCGCGCTCGGCCCAGATGGTGCGCGAGACACGCGACCTGCTGATCCGCCACGGCTTCGGGCCCCTGCTGGTGACAGGCGCGGGCACCGGCACCTACGCGCTGGAAACCGCCAGCGGGCTGTGGGGCGAACTGCAGACCGGCTCCTACCTGTTCATGGACGCCGACTACGCGAGCAACCAGCACACGGCCGATCCGCCGGCCTTCGAACACGCGCTGTTCGTCAAGGCCCAGGTGGTGAGCCGCCAGGGTGACCGCGCCGTGTGTGATGCCGGCCACAAAAGCCACGCCATCGACAGCGGCCTGCCCACCGTGTGGGCACCCGCCGGCCTGACGTTCGCCAACGGTGGCGACGAACACGGTGTGCTGCGCGCAGCCACGCCCGCGACGCCGCTGCCCGCCATCGGCGACACCGTGTGGCTCATCCCCGGCCACTGCGACCCCACGGTCAACCTGCACGACTGGCTGGTGGGGGTGCGTGGCGGGTTGCAGCAAGGTTTTGTCGAGCGGCTGATCCGGGTTGATGCGAGGGGCGCGCTGACCTGAGTGCCGCCACAATCGCCGGCATGAATCTCAGCCCCAGCCAAGTCATTGTTCTGGCCACCCCGGTCTTCCTGCTCCTCATTGCCGCCGAATACGCCTACGGCCGCGCCAAGGGGCGCAACACCTACAGGCTCAACGACGCCGTCAACAGCATCTCGCTGGGCATGCTCAGCGAAGTGACCAAGGTGTTGACGCTCCTGCTGCGCGTGGGCATTTACACCGCCGTGTACCACGCCGCCGCCATGGGCCCGGGCCCGGAGTTCTGGACCAGTTGGTACGGCTGGCTGCTGGCCCTGGTGTTCTACGACTTTTGTTACTACTGGCTGCACCGTGGCGGGCACGAGGTGGCGGTGCTATGGGCCGCCCACGTGGTGCACCACCAGAGCGAGGACTACAACCTCTCCACCGCGCTGCGCCAAACCAGCAGCGGCGCCTTGCTCGGCTGGCTGTTTTACGTGCCCATGGCGGTGGCGGGCGTGCCACCCATTGTGTTCGCGGTGGTGGGCCTGATCGATCTGCTCTACCAGTTCTGGATCCACACCGAACACGTGCCCCAACTCGGCTGGTTCGACCGCGTGTTCGCATCGCCCTCCAACCACCGGGTGCACCATGCCGTCAACGACCGCTACCTGGACAAGAACTACGGCGGCATCCTCATCGTGTGGGACCGGCTGTTTGGCAGCTTCAAGGAAGAAGACGAGACATGTGTCTACGGCACCCGCAGCCCTCTGCGCAGCTGGGACCCGCTGTGGGCCAATGGCGAGGTGTATTGGGCCTTGCTGAAGGACAGCTGGCACACCCGCCGCTGGCCCGACAAGCTGCGCGTGTGGTTCAAGCCCCCCGGCTGGCGCCCAGCCGACGTGGCGGCGCGTTTCCCCAAACCACCGTTTGACGCGGCCGCGCTGCAACGCTTCGACCCGCCCCTGGCACCGGCCACCGCCTGGCTTGCGGGTTTGCAGTTCGTGGCGCTGCTGGGCGGCGTGGCGGCGTTTTTGTGGCAGGTGGACGGCTGGCCACTGGCCACGGCCTGCGTCTGGTTGCTGGCGCTCACCGTGAGCCTGTGGGGCGTGGGCGCGCTGTTACAAGGTCGCATCAGCGCCACCGAGCTGTGGCTGATCGAAGCCTGTGCCCTGGCCACCGCCAGCTCGGCCCTGGGCCTGCGCGAGTTGCACCTGGTCTTCAAACCTCTGGCCATGGTGATCGCGCTGGCGCTCACCTGGGGCGTGCCGCGTGCGCTGTGGCTGCGCCTGGCGCTGTTCGGTTCGCTCGCGGGCGACGTGTTCCTGATGCTGCCCGGTCTGTTCATCCCGGGGCTGGTGGCCTTTCTGCTCGCGCACATCGCCTACATCGTGCGGCTGCGGCAGGACGCGCCCTGGTTTGCCAGCCGCCGGGCGCTGGCACTCACGCTGGGGGTGGGTGCATTGATGTACACGGTGCTGTGGCTCGGTGGTCTGCCTGCGGGCCTGCGCGGGCCGGTGGCCGCCTATGTGGTGGTGATCGCTTTGATGGCGGCGCAAGCCCTGGGTCGCGCAAGCGTGCGGCGCGATCAGGCGTCGGTGCTGGTGGCGGTGGGCGCCTGCTTTTTCATGCTCAGCGACACCCTGCTCGCGCTCAACCGCTTCGTCACGCCCCTGCCCATGGCGCAGCTGGGCGTGCTGGCCACCTACTACCTGGCGCAATGCCTGATGGTGGGCGGCCTCATTCGTTCGCGCCCTGCTTGAACACCTGGGCATCCAGCCCCAGGGCCTTGATGCGTGCGGCGGCCTGTTCGGCCTGGGCGCGGTTGGCAAAGGGGCCGGCGCGCACACGGGTGCGCTGGCCGCGCTCCAGTTGCAGCGTGTCGCTGCGGGCCGGCACACCGGCCTGTCGGATGCGCACCAATGCGCGCCGCGCATTGGCCGGGTCGGCGAACAAGCCCACGTTGATGCCGTAACCCCGCGCAGCCGCCACGGCAATGGGTTCGGACACCGACTGGGCGACGGGTTCGGGGTCGTGCACGGTCGACGGGGTGGGCGGCGCGGGCGGCGCAACGTCGGCCACGGTGTCCACGGCGGTGGGTGCGGGTGTTGGCGACTCAGCCGTGGCGGGCGAAGGTGCGGGGGATTGTGTGGGAGAAGGCAACGGAGCAGGCTCAGCCACCACCACCGACTGGGTGGCCAAGGGCTCGACCACCGACTTGGCCACGGGGTCTTGCGCCGCGGCGCTGCCCCACACCTGCCAGCCCACCAGCGCCACCATCAACAGGTTCAACAGGCACATCACCAGCAGCCGCTGCAGCGACGGCGCCCGCTGGCGCAACACGTCGGCCGCGTCGGCCATGGAGGGCGACTGCCGGACCACGTCCACCAGCGCCAGCCGCAATTGGCCATGCAGCCACGCGTTGGCAAACAACCCAGGCAGGGCAGTGGCCACCAGCACAACCGCGCCGGCCAGGCCCAACGTCACGCCATCCGGCAAATGGCCCCGGCCCCACCACAATGCACCGGCCGCAGCACCCACCAGCAACAGGTACACGGCGGCGATGCGCCACAAGCGCCGGTACACCAGCCAGTTGAAGGTGAGCAGCGCGGCCAGCGTGTTCCAGCTCGGCCCGCTCACGCCCCGGGCGTCAAAGCGTTCGAAGGCCCGGAGGTGGTGTTCGCTCTGCACAGGCCCCAAGGCCGCGCGGTAGAGCATGTGTGTGGGGGACTCGCGCGGCGGGGTGCTCACGGCAGGTCAGGCATCGGCACCAAACAGGCCACCCTCGGTGGTCGGCGGCGTCACCCCGAGGTGGCGGTAGGCGGCCAGCGTGGCCACGCGCCCGCGCGGTGTGCGCTGCAAAAAACCCTGCTGGATCAGGTAGGGTTCGATCACGTCTTCGATGGTGTCGCGCTCCTCGCCGATGCTGGCGGCGATGTTGTCCAGCCCCACCGGGCCGCCATCGAAGCGGTGCACCACGGCTTCGAGGAGCTTGCGGTCCATCAGGTCGAAGCCCTGCGGGTCCACGTCCAGCATGGCCAGGGCCTTGTCGGCCATGGTCTTCGTGATGGTGCCGCTGCCCTTGACTTCGGCGTAGTCGCGCACGCGGCGCAGCAAGCGGTTGGCGATGCGGGGTGTGCCACGCGAACGGCGCGCGATCTCGAAACCGCCTTCTGCCTCGATGGGCGCGCCCAGCAGGCCGGCGCTGCGC
Organism: Hydrogenophaga atypica; assembly: GCF_042665215.1. Taxonomy (NCBI): domain Bacteria; kingdom Pseudomonadati; phylum Pseudomonadota; class Betaproteobacteria; order Burkholderiales; family Comamonadaceae; genus Hydrogenophaga; species Hydrogenophaga atypica. The sequence continues at coordinate 450,112 of NZ_JBHTCA010000001.1, read as the reverse complement.
TTGACGATGCGCGCCAGCTCTTCGGGCGTGTAGAACTCCAGCCGGGCGACGATGCCGAAACGGTCGCGCAGCGGGTTGGTCAACATACCGGCGCGGGTGGTGGCGCCCACCAGGGTGAAGGGCTGCAGGTCCAGCTTGATGCTGCGCGCGGCCGGGCCTTCGCCGATCATGATGTCGATCTGGTAGTCCTCCAGCGCGGGGTAGAGGATTTCCTCCACCACTGGGCTGAGGCGGTGGATCTCGTCGATGAACAGGACGTCGTTGGCCTCCAGGTTGGTCAGCAGCGCCGCCAGGTCCTTGGGCTTTTCCAGCACCGGGCCGCTGGTCTGGCGCAGGTTCACGCCCAGCTCCTGCGCAATGATGTGACTCAGCGTGGTTTTGCCCAGCCCGGGCGGGCCAAACAGCAGCACGTGGTCCAGCGCCTCGGCGCGTTTCTTGGCGGCACCAATGAAAATTTCCAGCTGCTCGCGCACCTTCATCTGGCCCACGTATTCGTCGAGCAGCTTGGGCCGCAGGGCACGCTCGATCGCCTCCTCTTTGGGCGAGGCGGGCGCGGCGGACACCACACGCGGCGCGGGGGCAAAGTCGTCGGTTTGGATGGCCATGCAGCTATTGTGTCTTTGTTCGGTTCAAGGCCACTGCGCGCAAGTGCTCAGCGGTACACCTCACGCCGGTTGCCAATGCGCAGCACCCGCACCACGATGCGCTGGTCCTGGATGTCGCACACGATGCGCCAGTCACCCACGCGGTATTTCCAGTAGCTGCCCAGCCGGGCACCCGACAGGGCTTCACCGATGCTGCGCGGATCGTCCAGCGGCGCCAGGCGGTCGCGCAGAAACGCCACCAAGCGCACTTGAACCGGGCGGTCCAGCTGTTTGAGTTCCTTCAGCGCGTCGGGATCGAACTCAATCAGCCAGGCCAAGTTCGCGCTCCACATCCGTCAGCGCAATGGTCTTGCGGTTCTTGCGCGCCCGCGCCTCGGCCAGGTAGTAGTCCTCCAGATCGTCCAGGTGCTCGAGAATGGCCTCGCGCGCCAACGCGGTCTTGGTGCGCCCGGTTTCCTGGGTCAGGCGGTTCAACCGGGCCTCGATGTCCGGCGTCAGGCGAATGGCAAGCATGTCAGCCTCCTTTGCTATACAAGTATAGCGAGCAAGCTCACTTCGCGAGCGATTTCAATGCCAGCTTGATCCCCTCGCTCACACCCACATCCTCGGGCAGGGCCTTGAGCGCCAGCGCCGCTTCCTTGTCGCTGTAGCCCAGGGCCACCAAGGCCTGCAGGATGTCGCCGTGCGACTCGCCGCGCACCACCCCGCCGGTGGGCACGCCGATGTCGGCGCCCAGTTTGCCCTTGAGTTCGAGCAGCAGGCGCTCAGCGGTTTTTTTGCCAATGCCCGGCACCTTGATCAGGCGACCCGCTTCCTGCGCGGTGATGGCCTGCGCCAGGTCGCTCACGCCCATGCCGCTGAGCACGCTCAGGGCAGTGCGCGGGCCCACGCCGCTGATTTTGATGAGCTGGCGGAAGGCTTCGCGCTCGGGCGCGGCACCAAAGCCGTAAAGAATCTGCGCGTCTTCACGCACCACGAAGTGCGTCAGCAAGGCGACCTTCTCGCCCACGGCGGGCAGGTTGTAGAAGGTGCTCATGGGCACGTCCACCTCGTAACCGACGCCGTGGCAGTCGATCAGGATCTGGGGCGGGTTCTTCTCCAGCAGGGTGCCGGTCAACTTGCCTATCATTGGGAACTTCCTTTTTCAGCGGATTATCGGTTTGATTCTCAGACACACCTTCTCGCCGCCCGACAACACCCGCATGGGCCACCTGTGCGGGCCGATGGACGCCCACATCCGCACCATCGAGGCGGCCTGCCAGGTGAAGATCGCGCACCGCTTCGAGCAGTTTCGCATCGAAGGCCCCAAGGCCAAGGCGCAGCAGGCGCTGGAGGCCTTGCAGGCCTTGTACGAGATGGCGCGCCGCCCGATTCCGGCCGAGCAAGTGCAGCTCATGCTCAGCGGTGACACCGCATTGCCCGCAGTGGGCGATGAGGCGCTGGCCATGCAAACGCGGCGCGGCGAGGTCAAGGGCCGCACGCCCAACCAGGCGCGCTACCTGGAGAACATGGCCACACACGACATCACCTTCGGCATTGGCCCGGCCGGCACCGGCAAAACCTACCTGGCCGTGGCCTGCGCGGTGGACGCGCTGGAACGCAGCGCGGTGCAGCGCATCGTGCTCACGCGCCCGGCGGTGGAGGCCGGCGAGCGCCTGGGCTTTCTGCCCGGCGACCTGACCCAGAAAGTGGACCCCTACCTGCGCCCGCTGTACGACGCGCTCTACGACCTGATGGGCTACGACAAGGTGCAAAAAGCCTTCGAGCGCCAGCAGATCGAGATCGCGCCGCTGGCCTTCATGCGCGGGCGCACGCTCAACCACGCCTTTGTCATCCTCGACGAAGCGCAGAACACCACGGTGGAGCAGATGAAGATGTTCCTCACCCGCATCGGCTTCGGCAGCAAGGCCGTGGTGACAGGCGACGTGAGCCAGATCGACCTGCCGCGCACCCAGCTCAGCGGCCTGATCGACGCCGAGCGTGTGCTCAAGCGCGTGCAAGGCATTGCCATCAACCGCCTGACCAGCGCCGACGTGGTGCGCCACCCGCTGGTGGCCCGCATCGTGGACGCCTACGAGGCCCGCACGCCATCGCTGGACGCCGAGGCGCCGCCCGCGCGCAAACGCCGCGCCACCTGAGGCCATTGCACGTGCGGCACCTCTGCACCCCCGTGATGGCACTGACCTTGGCCGGCTGCGCCAGCGGGCTGCCAGCGCCCACTGTGCACCAGTTCGAGGTCGATGGCTGGAGCGGCCTGACGCGCACCTACCGTTGCGCCGATGGCACCCCATTGGCCGTGGCCTACCTTAACCCGCAGCGAGGCGTGGCCATCGCGGTGATCACCCTGGCAGGCACACAAGCCGTGCTGCGCAACCTTCCCGCCGCATCGGGCGCACGGTATGTGGACGTGGACGAGCAACGCGGCTTGCGTTGGCACAGCAAGGGCGACGAAGGCTTTCTGGCCCTGCTGGCGCCCGACCACACGGCCACCGAACAGATGCTGCACACCGGCTGCCGCGCACAACCATGAGCCCCCTCCGGCCGCTGCCCGAGTTCACCGCCCATTGCCTGGACCTGCTGGCCAGCGTCGGCCCCTGCCAGGCCAAGCGCATGTTCGGCGGCTGGGGCATCAGCGTGGACGGCATCACCTTCGCCATCATTGCCGACCTGGGCAGCGGCGAACGCCTGTGGCTCAAGACCGACGATCTGACCGCCGCCCGCTTTCTGGCCGAAGGCTGCCTGCGTTTTGTCTACCAGGCCAAGGGCCGTGACATGGCCTTGCACTACCACGCCGCCCCAGAAGCAGCCATGGAATCGCCCGCTCTGATGAGCGACTGGGCGCAACTGGCCTGGCAGACCGCGCTGGCCGCCCAGGCCCGCCCCCAACCCAAGAAAAAGCCCCGACCATGAGCCTGCCCCAGCTGTCCCTCTCCCTGCAATTCGCGCGTTTTGAAGGGGCGGACGAACACCGCGCTGCCTTGCCCCGCCACAAGGTGGCGCGCTGGATTCGCCACGCGCTGGATGCCGACGCCGAAATCACCGTGCGCATCGTCGATGCCGAGGAAGGCCAGGCCCTCAACCGCGATTACCGCAAGAAAGACTACGCCACCAACGTGCTGACCTTCGACTACGCCACCGAACCGGTGGTCATGGCCGACCTGGTGCTGTGCGCGCCGGTCATCGCCCGCGAGGCCACCGAACTGGGTAAGCCCCTGGCCGAACACTACGCCCACCTGCTGGTGCACGGCACCCTGCACGCCCAGGGCTGGGACCACGAGACCAGCGAAGCCGATGCGGAAGAAATGGAAGCGCGCGAAAACGCCATTCTCCTGGCACTGGGGTTGAATCCCGCCTACGGCTGAGGGCCATCCACTACCGTGCGCTCAGAGCGGTCGCAAGCCGTGGGCCTCGATCTCCACCAGCAGCTCGGCACGGCACACGTCGGCCAGCACACACACCAGCGGCGCAGCGCCCACCCGCTCGGCCATCACAGCCTGCACAAGGGGCGCGTCGGCGGCATGCCGCACGTACGCGCGGTAGCTCAGCTCGCTCAGGGCGTGGCCACCGCTGCGGCTGTGGCGCCGCGCCTGCTCCAGCACCACCGCCACGTTGTCCATGGACTCCCGCGTCTGCGCCACCACGTCACCCGGGTGCACGCTCTCGTGGCCCACGATGCTGGCCGTGCCAGAGATGAACAGCAGCTCCTGACCCGGCGGGTACACCAGCGCCGCACGCGAAAAGGTGGGGCTGCGCGGGCCGTATTGCGCCGGGTAGTGGTAGGCGCTGACCTGACGCGGGTTCTCCAGGGGCTCGGCCGCAGTGGGCCCGGCCAGGAAGGCCACCGACAGCGGCCCGCCGGCCACACCCAGCGCACACGCCGCCGGCACCCGCCCCACCACGCTGCGGGCGCCTTGCTCAAACGCTTCGGCGCGCCCCAGGTTGAACTGGCGGTAGCGCTCCAGGCCGGCGGCTGTGCCGTTGATGTCGGCCATGTAGTTCCATAGCCGCCACAGGTGGGGCAAGGCCTGCGCCTCCAGCAAGCGGAAGATGCGGGCGTAGGCCTGAGTGCTGAGGGTGCGCAGGTCGGCCCCGCCCGGGGTTTCGGCCAACTCGATCACCCCAAACAGCAGGTCGCCGGCACGCCGCCAACGGATGCCCTCGGTGTGGCCGTCCAGCGGCGCTTCGGCCACCTGCCAGGCCTCGTGCCAGGCCGGTTGGTTCGAGCCGAGCACCGGCGCTCGGAGATGCTGCAGCGGCCAACCGGCGGCCACTGCGGGTGGCTGAAGCCCCAGCAGACCGGCACCAAGCATGTGGGGCGTTTCGGGGGCAAAGGGAGCGGGAGAAGAAAGAAATTGCAAGCACATGGTGGGTGTCAGTTGGCGCTCATGCGCAGCGGGATGGTGATGGGCCCGTCGTTGACCAGGTGCACCTTCATGTCGGCCGCAAAACGCCCGGTTTGCACCACCGGATGTGCGGCGCGCGCTTGTGCCACAAAATGGTCATAAAGGCGTTCGCCCAAGGCGGGGGGCGCGGCGGCGGTGAAGCTGGGGCGGTTGCCACCGGTGGTATCGGCGGCCAGGGTGAACTGGCTCACGATCAGCAGCCCACCGGCCACATCCACCACACTTTTGTTCATCTTGCCGGTGGATTTGGCCCCCACGCTCCCCGCTGCGCGAGGTTCGCTGCCCCCCAAGGGGGCCAGGCCGTCTTGGGGCGGCCCGGCGACGGCCTCGTCGCTGAAGATGCGCAGCTTGAGGATTTTGGCCAGCAGCTTGTCGGCCACGGCCTCGGTGTCGGCGGGTTCGGCGCACACCAGCACCAGCAGACCGGGGCCGACCTCACCCACCACCACACCGTCCACCACCACCCGGGCTTCGCTGACCCGTTGCAATACCGCTATCACTTCAAATCCTTTTCGTCGTCAAAATGCGCCTCCACATCGCTGGGCAGCAGCTGTATGGTGGCGCGCAGGCCGGGCACCGCACTCATCAAAGCCTGCTCCACGCTGGCGCGCACCGCGGCCGCACGTCCCAGCGACCACTGCGCGGGCATGTGCATGTGCATGTCCACAAAGCGGCGCTGGCCGGCCTTGCGGGTGTTGAGGTGGTCGAAGCGGATGATCTGGGTCTCGCCGCTGGACGAGGCAAAACCGGCCAGCGTGGCCTGGATGGTGGCAAGCACCTCCGGCTCCACGGCCTCGTCCATCAGGCCTTGCGACGAGCGCCAGATGAGGTGCACGCCCTCTTTCATGATGTTGAGCGCCACGCCCATGGCCACCAGCGCGTCCAGCCACAGCCAGCCCGTGACCTGCACCAGCGCGATGCCGATGACCACGCCGGCCGAGGTCCACACATCGGTGACCAGGTGTTTGGCATCCGCCTCCAGCGCGATGGAGCGGTGGGCGCGCGCCGCACCAAACATGACCCAGGCCAAGAGGCCGTTGAGTGCCGAACTGGCCACCGACAGCGCCAGGCCCCAGCCCACCTGCTCCAGCGGTTGTGGGTCAAACAGGCGGTGCCCCGCCGTCCAGACGATGCCGAGCGCGGCCGCGATGATGAGGATGCCCTCGAAGCCCGAAGAAAAATACTCGGCCTTGTGGTGACCGTAGGGGTGGTCGTCGTCGGCCGGGCGGGCGGCGATGGTGACCATCACCAGGCCAAAGATCGCGCTGGCGAGGTTGACCAGCGACTCCAGCGCGTCGGACAACAAGCCCACCGAACCGGTGACGTACCAGGCCAGGGTTTTGAGCGCGATGGTGATCAGGGCCACCACCACCGAGGCCATCAACAAGCGGCGCGGTGTAAGTTGTTGCAGGAGCGGTGTTGGCATACAGACATTGTCCCACCGTGCACAATCGGCCACTGTGTTGCGCCCCACACCCTTCCATACCTTGCTCTGGCTCGGCGCCGCCCTGCTGGCCGCCCTGGGTGCGGGCCTGCTGGTGCGCGCCGAACTGCAGCGCCAGCGCGAAGCCTTCGACACCGACGCCCGCATCGTGCACCGTCTGCTGAGCCAGCGCGTGGTGCAGCACGACGCGGTGCTGGCCACGCTGGCCCTGCTGCAACCCGTGCGCGATGGTGAACACGCCGAACAACGGCTGCCGGCCGTGTTCCCGCAGGTGCTGCACGCGCGGCGACGCAGTGAGAGCGAGGCCTGGCCCCAGGCCTCGCTGACCCAGGCCGAAACCACGTCGCGCGCGCGGCGCCGCGCAGCGCTCGGTGCGGTGGACCTGGCGCAAGGCCGCTACGAACTGGTCACCGCCGCCGGCACCGGCGCCTACGCCCTGCTGATCGACCTCAAGCAAACCGTGCCCTGGGACGAGTGGCCGATGACACCGGCCAGCAGCCCGGTGCGCGTGCGCCTGGTGCTGGGCGACACACACTTCACCATTCAACCCGGCCGCGAGCACGCGCCCAGCCCGGGCTGGACCTTCGGCTTCAGCAAAGTGTTGGCCAGCGACAGCCAGCCGTTTGACGTTCAGGCAGATGTGACGCTGGGCTGGTCGGCCTTGCCTTGGTGGCGCATGCTGAGTTGGGCCACACTGGTGCTGGCGGCCGCGTACGCCTGGCAGGCCTGGCGCCGCCAGACCACCGAGCGCCGCCGTGCCGAGGAACTGCTGCGCCTGGGCCAGGTGGCCCGCCTGAACACCCTGGGTGAGCTGGCCGCCGGCGTGGCGCATGAGCTCAACCAGCCACTGACCGCTGTGCTGGCCAACACCCAGGCCGCTCAGCGCCTGCTGGATGACGAGTCCCCCGACCTGCTCTTGGCCCAAACCGCCATGACCCAGGCCGCTGAGCAGGCCCGGCGGGCGGCCGAGGTGGTGGGCCGCCTGCGCCGGGTGGTGGAGCGCCCCGATACCCAAGGCGCCACGGCACCCACGCCGCTGGAGCAGGCCGCGCGCAGCGCCTTGCACTTGCTGGAGCCCGAGTTCAAACGCCGCCAGGCCAGCGTGGCGCTGGCGGCCGAAGCCGCCCCCACCGTGCTGGCCGACCCGGTGGCGCTGGAGCAGATCGTGCACAACCTGCTCATGAACGCACTGCAGGCGCTGGAACAGGTAGCGCCCGAGCAGCGCCAGATCCGCTTGACCTTGGGTCAGGAGGCAGCAGAAGGCCTGCTGCAGGTCAGCGACAGCGGCCCAGGCATCCCACCCGACGTGTTGCCCCGCCTGTTCCAACCCTTTTTCAGCACCCGTGCCGGTGGCCTGGGCCTGGGCCTGAGCCTGTGCGAAACCCTGGCTGTGGGCATGGGCGGCAGCCTGAGCGCCCGCAATGCCCCCCCTTTAGGGGCCGAATTCACCCTGCGCCTGCCCCTCGCCCAGTGACCTCCCCCCTCTCCCCCCTCTCCCCCCTCATCCACCTGATCGACGACGACGAGGCCGTGCGCGCCAGCCTGGCCCTGCTGATTGGCACGGTGGGACTGCGTGTGCAGACCTGGGCCGATCCGTTGGCCTTTGTCGACCAATTCGACCGCCAGGGCATTGGTGCCATCGTGCTGGACGTGCGCATGCCCGGCATCAGCGGCCTGAGTGTGCTCGACACCCTGCGCGCGCAGGGCGTGGACCAACCCATCGTTTTGCTCACCGGCCACGGCACGGTGGAGATGTGCCGGCGCGCCTTCAAGGCTGGGGCGGCCGAGTTCCTGGAAAAGCCGGTGAACGACGAGTTGCTCATCGAAACCTTGCAGAACGCAGTGCGCCAGCACGTCAAGTCGCGCCAGCGCCACCAGGCCGACCGCACGGCGCGCGAGCGCTACGCGCAACTGTCGGAGCGCGAGCGCGAGGTGCTGGGGCTGATCATCGAAGGCCTGACCAACAAGGAAATCGGACGCGCCCTCACGCTGTCGCCACGCACCGTGGAAACCCACCGCGCCAACCTGTTTGCCAAGCTCGAAGCCGAGTCGCTGGCCCAACTGATCCGCCGCTACGCCGCCCTGGTGGAAGAAGGCACTCCGTAAAACTACGGAGCCGCGCGCGTAAGCGCACGAATGGGCGGATGGGCGCCAAATTTCTACAGTTCTCCCACGGTGATCGACACCGCAACCACCCCACAGGAGAACCCATGAAAACCACCGCCAAAATGGCCGCCCTTGCCCTGAGCCTGATCGCCACCGCCGCCAGCGCGCAAGCCGTCCGCACCGAGAAAAACATGTCGCTGGAACTGGCCAATCAGATTGCCGCCGCCACCGTGGCCGCCTGCGCCGCCAACAACCACAACGTCACCGCCGCCGTGGTGGACCGCGCAGGCACGCTGCGTGCCCTGCAACGCGCCGACAACGCCGGCCCGCACACCGTGGGCGCTGCACAAGGCAAGGCCTTCACCTCGGCATCGGCCCGCGCCAACACCAGCGCCATGCTGGAAAACGTGCAGAAAAACCCCGGCGCTCAGACCCTGGTCGACATCCCCGGCTTCCTGGTGTTGGGCGGCGGCGTGCCAGTGCGCGTGGGCAACGAAGTCATCGGCGCCGTGGGCGTGGGTGGCGCGCCCGGTGGCCACCTGGACGAGCAGTGCGCCAACGCCGGCATCGCCAAAGTGGCGGATCTGCTGAAATGAAAAAGCTGCTGGTCGCCACCGCGCTCGTCTTGAGCGCCGCGCTGCCGGCCCAGGCCCAGGTGGCGCCCAGCGCTGCGGAGGCGGCGGCCTACCAGGGCTTGCACGCGGCGGCGCACAAGGGCGACCTGGCGGCGCTGCGCCAGCTCATCGCCGCCAAGGCGGACCCCAACGCCCGCGACCTCTACGGCCGCACGCCGTTGCACGTGGCCACCTTCGCGCGCCAGCGCGAGGCCATCCAACTGCTGGCGGCGGCGGGCGCCGACCTCAACCTGCTGGAGCGTGACCGCTACGACACCGTCACCATTGCCTCGGTGGCCGATGACGAGGACACGTTGCGCCTGCTGCTGTCGCTGGGCGCCAGCGCCAAACAAGTGACCAGCCGCTACGACGGCACCGCCCTGATCGCCGCTGCCCACCTGGGACACGACGGTGTGGTGAAACAACTCATCGCCGCCGGGGCCCCGCTGGACCACGTGAACAACCTGCACTGGACGGCGGTGATCGAGTCCATCGTGCTCGGCGATGGCGAAGCGCGGCATCAGGCCACGTTGAAGGCCTTGATCGACGCCAAGGCCAACCTGCAACTCGCTGATCGGCATGGGCAGACGCCGTTGGCTTTGGCACGATCGCGGGGGTATGGAGCGATGGTGACTTTGTTGGAGAAAGCGGGAGCGCGCTGAGCTGCAGCGTCCTGAACACCAACTTCTTCGCCCTCGGTGGTGGGGCGGACGACTCCGTTCGTGTCCCCCGGGCGCTGCGCGCCCTCCTCCTCTACCTCACTGCGTCATCCACCCCACCCCCGAAGGCAACCACCATGCAGGCACGCAACCGGTGGTGTGCCAACTTTTCCTCAGATCGGGGTGATGGGGTGCCCTGCGCAGCGGCATAAAAGCGGAGGCCGAAGGCCGGGGGACAGCCGCGGAGCAGGGCACCGCGTCGCCGCGATCCCGCGAGGCATCAGACAGAAACATCACCCAAGCGTGACCTTGGCAAACTTCCGCTTCCCCACCTGCACCACATAGGTCCCGGCAGCCAGCTTCAAACCCTTGTCGCTGACCACACTCGAATTCACACGCACACCGCCCCCGTCAATCAACCGGTTCGCTTCGCTGGTCGAGGGGGCCAAGCCTGCGGACTTCAGCAAAGTGGCAATGCCCAACGGCGCGCCCGACAACAACACCTCGGGGATGTCGTCCGGCACGCCGCCCTTGCTGCGGTTGATGAAGTCCTGCTCGGCGGCATCGGCAGCGGCGGCGCTGTGGAAGCGCGCGGTGATTTCCTTGGCCAGCATCACCTTGGCGTCCTTGGGGTTGCGCCCGCCTTCCACTTCTTTCTTCAAAGCCTCGATCTCGGCCATGGACTTGAAAGACAGCAGGGTGAACCAGCGCCACATCAGCACATCGGAGATCGACAACACCTTGGCGAACATCGTGTTGGCGTCTTCAGCGATGCCGATGTAGTTGTTCTTGCTCTTGGACATCTTCTCGACGCCGTCCAGCCCCTCCAGCAGCGGCATGGTCAGGATGCACTGCGGCTCCTGGCCGTACTCGGCCTGCAGGTGGCGGCCCATGAGCAGGTTGAACTTCTGGTCGGTGCCACCCAGCTCCAGGTCGCTTTTCAGGGCCACCGAGTCGTAACCCTGCATCAGCGGGTACAGGAACTCGTGCACGCTGATGGGCGTGCCGGCCGTGAAGCGCTGGTGGAAGTCATTGCGCTCCATCATGCGCGCCACGGTGTACTTGGCGGCCAGCTGGATCAAGCCCATGCTGCCCAGCGGCAGGCTCCATTCGCTGTTGTAGCGAATCTCGGTTTTGGCCGGGTCCAGCACCAGGCTGGCCTGTTTGTAGTAGGTCTCGGCGTTGGCCTTGATCTGCTCGGGCGTGAGCGGCGGGCGGGTGCTGTTGCGACCCGAGGGGTCGCCAATCAGGCTGGTGAAATCGCCAATCAGAAAGATGACCTGGTGGCCCAGGTCCTGCAGTTGGCGCATTTTGTTGAGCACCACGGTGTGGCCGATGTGGATGTCGGGTGCGGTCGGGTCCAGGCCCAGCTTGATGCGCAACGGCACGCCGGTGGCCTCGGACTTGGCCAGCTTTTTCAGCCAGTCGGCCTCGGGAATCAGCTCATCGCAGCCACGCAAACTGACCGCCATCGCCTCGCGCACGCGGTCCGTCACCGGGTAGGCCGCCTGCGCTTGAATATTTTTATCAGAATCAGGCGTGTTGGGCGTGTCGCTCATGGTGATATTACGGATCGCAAATGAAGGTGAACGGGCTATACTTTTGGGCTTGTTTGCCGTGATTTTAGTTGGCCCCCATTCGCCAACCCCGGCATGACCCGACCGCCCCGGCTGCTCTGTACACCAGGACCCTCGTTTTGAACCTTGTTTTTCTGCACACCGTCGCCGACGTGTTGCGCCGCCACCCCAAGCGGGTGATGGGCAGTCTCGGCGCGCTGCTGTTGGGCACGGGTGTCACCGCCTTTGGCGTGGCCCCGCTGGCACCCGACGCGGCCGATCTGCCGGTGCGCTCCGTCAGCGAAGCCATTGAACCCGCCTTGCGCCTGGTTCAAGGCGGCGGCGAAGCCACCGTTCCTTTTGTGTTGTTTCGCAGCGATGTGACCCGCCGCGACGACAACGCCCAGAGCCTGCTGCAGCGCCTGGGCGTGAGCGACAGCGCTGCCGTCGCCTTTTTGCGCAACGACCCCGTCGCACGCGGTCTGTTCAGTGGCCGCACGGGCAAACTGGTGACGGTCGAAACCACCGACCGCAACGAAATCATCCGCCTGAGCGCACGCTGGTTGTCCAAGCCGGACGACCGCCAGTTTCAGCGGCTGACGCTGGAACGCCAAAACGACGGTTTTTTGGCCAAACATGAAACGGCCGACCTGACAGCGTCGGCCCAGTTGGCCAGTGGCACCATTCAGAGTTCGCTGTTTGCCGCCACCGATGCCGTGCGCCTGCCCGACAGCGTGGCCAGCCAGCTGGCCGACATCTTCTCCAGCGACATCGACTTCCGCCGCGACCTGCGCAAAGGCGACCGCTTCAGCATCGTCTACGAATCGCTGGAGGCCGATGGCGAGGTGCTGCGCGCCGGCCGCATTCTGAGCGCCGAGTTCGTCAACGACGGCAAACAGTTGCAGACGCTGTGGTTCCAGGAGCCCGGCCACAAAGGCGGCTACTACGGTTTTGATGGCAAGAGCCAGCGCTCCACCTACCTGACCTCGCCGCTGGAGTTCTCTCGCGTGAGCAGCGGCTACGGCATGCGTTTCCATCCCATCCACGGTGGCCAACGCGCCCATCTGGGGGTGGACTTTGCAGCACCCACCGGCACGCCGGTGCGCACCGTGGGCGACGGCGTGGTGCAGTTTGCCGGCTGGCAGGGCGGCTACGGCAACATTGTGGTGGTGCAACACGCCAACAACCAAACCACCGCTTACGCCCACTTGAGCCGCATTGACGTGCGCAAAGGGCAAAAAATCGAGCAGGGCGAGTTCATCGGCGCGGTGGGCTCCACCGGCGCCTCCACCGGCCCACACCTGCATTTCGAGTTCCGCGACAAGGGCAAACACATCGATCCGCTGACCATTGCGCGCAACGGTGAAAGCATCCCGGTGTCCGCTGCAGCGCGTGCTCAGTTTGACCAAGTGGTGCACACCATGCGCGCCCAACTGGCCTCGGCCGCCACCCTCACGCAAGCCAGCGCACAGTGAGTTCTTGGGCTTTTTGCCCACCAACAACAAAGGGGCCTGACGGCCCCTTTGTTGTTGGTGCTGTTGACCTCGTCAGACGCTGAAACTCGACCCACAGCCGCAGGTGGTGGTGGCGTTGGGGTTCTTGATCACGAACTGGGCGCCTTCGAGGTCTTCCTTGTAGTCGATCTCGGCGCCGGTGAGGTACTGGTAGCTCATGGCGTCGATCAGCAGGGTGACGCCGTTTTTGGTCATGGTGGTGTCGTCTTCGTTAACGATTTCATCGAAGGTGAACCCGTACTGGAAGCCTGAGCAACCACCGCCCTGCACAAACACACGCAACTTCAGATCCGGGTTGCCCTCCTCGGCCACGAGGTCGGCCACCTTGGCGGCAGCGCTGTCGGTGAAGATCAGCGGGGCGGGCATGTCGGTCTGGATGTTGTCGGCAACAGCGCTCATGGGAAGGGTCCTCGGCGGGAGTGGTTCAGGGCGCGAATGGTAAACCAAATCGCTCGGATATGCCGCTCAACTGGCGATTGCCGCCAGCTTGAGTGTGGGTTTGTCATTGACACCTTCGGCGAGTGGCAAGAGCTGCCCGGAAATGGTGGCACCCTGGTGCATTTCCAGCGCCCGGTAGGTCACGTCACCCGTGATGCGTGCCTTGGGCTGCAATTCGAGCAGCTCGGTGGCCCACACCGGCCCCAACACCTGCCCGTTGATGATGACGTGCCCGGCCCGCACCTCGCCGCGCACCGTGGCCGCTTCGCTGATGACCAGCAGCGATGGCACCTCCGGCTGGGCGTGGAGGTTGCCGGTGATCTGACCATCCACCCGCAAACCATCGGTGAACAGAACGTCGCCACGGATTTCGGTGCCGATCGCGATCAGGCTCTTGATCGGGGGCTGCTTCTTCTTGCCAAACATCGCTTCTCCTGGCCGCGAGGGCACGGGTGGATCACAGCTTGTGTGTGTAAGACGCCTTCTCGGCGCCTCCCTGCATCAAGCGGACGGTGGCGCTTTTTAGCACGGCGGTGGGTGGCAGGTCGAGCTGCCCCTCCAGCCGCAGGTGCTGGCGCAGGCTCAGCGGCTGCGGCGGCACCTCCTGGCGCCAGGGGCGCCCATCCAGCGTGCCCGTGAGCGTGATGAACAACTGCCCGCTGAACTCGGGTGGCTGCCGCTCCGACTGCATCACCAGCAACTGCCAGGCCACGCGCTCGTCTGACACGCGCTGCACGCGCAGGCCACGCACGCGGACCGTGCCCGAACCCGTGCTGGGAATGAGCTGCTCGAAAAAGGCGAGGTCGGCACCGAGGCGCCGGTTCTCGTCTTCCAAGCCGCGCAGTTGTTGCTTGAGTTGCTCCAACGCCGAGCGTTCGGCCAGCAACAGGCTGTCGGCCGTGTTGGCCACCGATTTCAAATCGGCCAGCTCCGCCAGCACCTGCTGGTGTTCCACACGCAAACGCTGCAACTGGCCACGCGTGTCGTGCTCCACACCTGCAATTTCCTTGCCGAACTCAAAGGCCCACAAGGCCAGCGCGCCCGAAAAGCCCAGCACCACGGCGGCCAGCAGCCAGCGCAGCGGCCAGGGCAGCGTGCTGCGCACGGCCATGCGGGGGGCACTGATGGTGAGGCGGCGGCGGAGGAGTCGAAAACGCATAAGGTCGCCGATTGTGCGTCAGATGCCTGTGACCGAGCCAGAAAAACAAAACCGCCCGAAGCAAGCTGCTTGCGGGCGGTTGAGGGCGTGAGCCGGAAGCGATTAACGCTTGCTGAACTGCTTGGCGCGGCGTGCGGAACGCAGACCAACCTTTTTACGTTCAACTTCGCGGGCATCGCGGGTCACGAAGCCGGCTTGCGACAGCGCGGGCTTGAGGGCCGCGTCGTAGTCGATCAGCGCGCGGGTGATGCCGTGACGCACCGCACCGGCCTGGCCGGATTCGCCACCACCGTGCACGTTGACCTGCACGTCGAAGGTTTCGGCGTGGTTGGTCAGCAGCAGGGGCTGCTTGGCGATCATGATCGAGGTTTGGCGACCGAAGAACGCTTCGATGTCCTTGCCGTTGACCGTGATCTTGCCGGAGCCTTTTTTCAGAAACACGCGGGCGACGCTGGATTTGCGACGGCCGGTGCCATTGTTCCATTCACCAATCATCTCAAGGCTCCTTTAGATTTCCAGCGGCTTGGGCTGCTGGGCGGTGTGGGGATGCTCTGCACCACCGTACACCTTGAGTTTCTTGATCATGGCGTAGCCCAGCGGGCCCTTGGGCAGCATGCCCTTGACGGCTTTTTCCAGCGCACGGCCAGGGTGCTTGGCTTGCATGTCGCGGAAGTTGGTGCCGTAGATACCGCCGGGGAAGCCCGAGTGACGGTAGTACATCTTGTCCAGGGACTTGGTGCCCGTGACTTTGATCTTGGCGGCGTTGACGATGACGATGAAATCACCGGTATCGACGTGGGGCGTGTAAATGGCTTTGTGTTTGCCGCGCAGACGGAGGGCCACTTCGCTGGCGACCCGACCGAGCACCTTATCGGTGGCGTCAATCACAAACCACTCGTGCACCACGTCAGCGGGTTTGGCGCTGAACGTTTTGGTCATGTTGCTACAGAGTGAGGTTTGGCGGGCCCTTTTCCACGGTCGGTGTTTCTCTGAAGGAAACCTCTTAGGTGGGAGACAGAACCTGCGTTCTGACTTCGCCGCGGGACCCAAAAATCGCTGCGAAGCCTGCCATTATATGAAATCCTGGCCTGGGCCGCAAATTCCGCTGGCGGACCGTGGCGGTTACCATCGCCCCATGTTCAGTTACCGACACGCCTTCCACGCCGGCAACCACGCCGATGTGCTCAAACACATGGTGCTGGTCGCCACGCTGAAGTACCTGGGCCAGAAAGACACCGCACTGACCGTGGTGGACACCCACGCCGGCGCCGGTCTGTACCGGCTCGACCAGGACCAGGCACAAACCTCGGGCGAGGCCTCGGGCGGCGTGCTCAAATTGCGCGCGGCCCTGGCCGGCACCGACCCCGCCACCCTGCCCGAAGCCCTGCGCGACTACCTGGAGATGGTGGCGAGCTTCAACGACGGCGGCCCCTTCAAGCACTACCCCGGATCACCCTGGATTGCCCACGCACTGATGCGCCCGCAGGACAAGCTCAAGCTGTTCGAAGTGCACCCCACCGATGGCCGGCTGCTGACCCGCAACGTGGAAGGCCTGGGGGCGGGCAAACAGGTGGAGGTGCTGCGCAAAAACAGCTTTGACAGCCTGAAAGCGCTGCTGCCACCGCCCAGCCGACGTGGCCTGGTGCTGATGGACCCGAGCTACGAACTCAAGACCGACTACGAGGCGGTGGTGGCCTGTGTGCTGGATGCGCTCAAGCGCTTCCCCACCGGCACCTTCGCCATCTGGTACCCGGTGATCGCACGGCCGGAGGCGCACGCCATGGCCAAAAAACTCAAGACCCTGAGCACCCAGCACCAGCGCCCGTGGGTGCAGGCCGAACTGGCCGTGGGCCACACACCCGATGGCACACCGGTCAAGACCGGCGCCCGCCCGGCCACCCAAATGCGCGCCAGCGGCATGCACATCATCAACCCGCCGTTTACCCTGGCAGCCCAACTGCGCGAGGCCTTGCCTGTGGTGCTGACGCACCTCAAGGGCAAGGTGGGCGCGGGCTGGATGGTGGAGCACGGCGGCTGAAGAAACACCGCCCTGCCGTGCCGGCGCTGCGGCTCAGACCTTAGACAGCGCCTGGTCCAGATCGGCGATCAGATCGTCGATGTGTTCGATGCCAATCGACAGGCGGACCATGTCCGGACTCACACCGGCCTTCTTCATCTCCTCGGCGTTGAGCTGGCGGTGGGTGGTGGTGGCCGGGTGGCAGGCCAGCGACTTGGCGTCGCCGATGTTGACCAGGCGGGTGAAGAGCTGCAGCGCATCCTGAAAACGCGTGCCGGCAGCGATGGCGTCGGCCGAATTCAAGCCAAAGCTGATGATGCCCGAGGCCCGCCCACCCATGTACCGCTGCACCAGCGCGTGGTCCTTGTGGTCGGGCAGCCCGGCGTAGTTGACCCAGGCCACCTTGGGGTGCTTCTGCAGGTGCGTGGCCACCTTGACAGCGTTTTCGCAGATGCGGTCCATGCGCAGCGCCAGGGTTTCGATGCCCTGGAGGATTTGGAACGCGTTCATGGGCGAGAGCGCAGCACCCATGTTGCGCAACGGCACCACACGCACACGGCCAATGTAGGCCGCCGCGCCCAGAGCCTCGGTGTAGACCACGCCGTGGTAGCTCACGTCGGGTTCGTTCAGGCGCTTGAAGCGGGTCTTGTGTTGGCCCCACGGGAACTTGCCACTGTCCACGATGGCGCCACCAATGCTGGTGCCGTGGCCACCGAGGTATTTGGTGAGCGAGTGCACCACGATGTCGGCGCCGTGTTCGAACGGGCGGCACAGGTAGGGGCTGGTCACGGTGTTGTCGACGATCAGGGGCACACCGGCTGCATGGGCCACGGCGGCGAGTGCGCCGATGTCGGTCACGTTGCCCAGCGGGTTGCCGATGGACTCGCAGTAGATGGCCTTGGTGCGTTCGTCGATCAGCGCGGCAAAGGCGGCCGGGTCGCGCGGGTCGGCAAACCGCACCGTGATGCCTTGCTGCGGGAAGGTGTGGGCAAACAGGTTGTAGGTGCCGCCGTACAGGGTGGAGGCCGAAACGATGTTGTCGCCGCTTTCGGCAATGGTCTGGATGGCCGCCGTGATAGCCGCCATGCCGGAGGCCATGGCCAGCGCGCCAATGCCACCTTCGAGCGCGGCCAGGCGGGCTTCGAGCACACCGTTGGTGGGGTTCATGATGCGGCTGTAGATGTTGCCCGCGACCTTCAGGTCGAACAGGTCGGCACCGTGCTGGGTGTCGTCAAACGCGTAGGCCACCGTCTGGTAAATCGGCACGGCCACGGCTTTGGTGGTCGGGTCGGGGCTGTAGCCGGCATGCACGGCCAGGGTTTCAAGCTTCACGGGGTCTCCTCGTTGGGGTGGAAAAAAACGGTTCAGCGCGGCAGCCGGCGCACGATTTCCAGCGTGGCTGCGCTCTGGTTCATGGTGTAGAAGTGGATGGCGGGCACGCCGCCGTTGATGAGCTGCTCACACAGGTCGCTCACCACGTCCAGACCAAAAGCCTTGATGGACGCGGTGTCGTCACCAAAGGCTTGCAGGCGCAGGCGTATCCAGCGCGGAATTTCGGCACCACAGGCATCGGAAAAGCGCATCAACTGCGTGGAACTGGTGATGGGCATGATGCCCGGCACCACCGGGATGTCGACGCCCAGTTTGTGCGCATCGTCCACGAAGCGGAAGTAGGCGTCGCTGTTGTAGAAATACTGGGTGATGGCCGAATTGGCGCCCGCCTGGGCCTTGGCGACAAACGCGCGCAAATCGGCCTCGGGCGATTTGGCCTGCGGGTGCACCTCGGGGTAGGCCGCCACCTCGATGTGGAAATCGTCGCCGGTCTCGGCGCGCATGAAGGCCACCAGGTCGCTGGCGTAATGAAACTCGCCACCCAACCCATAGCCGCTGGGCAGATCGCCGCGCAAGGCGACGATGCGCTTGACACCCATGGCCTTGAGTTGCGCGAGCTGGGCGCGCACGCTCTCGCGCGTGGCACCGATACACGAGAAGTGCGAGGCCGCGTCCACCCCTTCGGCCAGGATCTCACGCACGGTGTTGAAGGTGCCGTCCTGGGTGGAGCCGCCCGCGCCGTAAGTGACCGAGCAGAACTCGGGCTTGAGGGCGTACAACTGCTGGCGCACGGCACGCAGCTTGTCGGCGCCTTCGGGCGTTTTGGGCGGGAAAAATTCGAGACTGATGGGCAGGCCCATGGTCATTCCTTGGAACAAAAAACAAAAAATTCGCGGTTGCCGTCACCCCCGGCAATGGGGCTGTCGAACCAGCCGCGCACCGGCAAGCGCAAGGCCGCACAGGCCTCTCGGAGCCGTTGTTCGACCACCGCGTACCAGGCCACATCGCGCACGATGCCGCCTTTGCCGATCTGCTGCGGCTGCAACTCGAACTGTGGCTTGACCAGCATCAGCAGGTGGCCACCCGGGCGCAGCAACGGCGCCAGCGCCGGCAAGACCAGCGTGAGCGAGATGAAGGACAGATCGCCCACCACGAGGTCAAAGTCCGCGCCCACCGCTTCGGCCGTGAGTTCGCGCGCGTTGGATTTTTCGATGCAGCGCACCCTTGCATCGACGCGCAGCGCCGGATGCAACTGGCCATGGCCCACATCCACGCCCGTGACCTGCGCCGCGCCGTGTTGCAACAGGCAGTCAGTGAAGCCGCCGGTGCTCTGGCCCACGTCAAGGCAGCGCCAACCACTGACCCCCAAGCCGGCCTCGCGCAACGCGCCTTCGAGCTTGAGACCGCCACGCGACACATAACGCGACTCGGCGTTGTCCACCAGTTGCAGCTCCACCGTCTCGCGCAACTCGTCGCCGTTCTTGGCCACGGGCTTCCAGTCGCCTGCACCCAGACGCCAGCGAACGCCCGCGGCGATCAGCCGCTGGGCTTGCGAGCGCGAAGCCGCCAACCCGCGCTCGACGAGCAACTGGTCAGCGCGCATGGCTGCTCAATAGCGGTAGGTATCGGGCTTGTACGGACCCTGCTTGGGCACGCCGATGTAGGCGGCCTGCTCGTCGCTCAGCTCGGTCAGCATGGCGCCGACCTTCTTGAGGTGCAGGCGCGCCACCTTTTCGTCCAGGTGCTTGGGCAGCACATACACCTTGCCCACGTCGTAGGCGTCGCTGTGGCTGAACAATTCGATCTGCGCAATCGTCTGGTTGGCAAAGCTCGACGACATCACAAAGCTGGGGTGGCCGGTGCCACAACCCAGGTTCACCAGCCGCCCCTTGGCCAGCAGGATGATCTTCTTGCCGTCCGGGAAAATCACGTGGTCTACCTGGGGCTTGATCTCTTCCCACTGGCAGTTCGCTTCCAGCTTGGCCACCTGGATCTCGTTGTCGAAGTGACCGATGTTGCAGACGATGGCCTGGTCCTTCATGGCCTGCATGTGCTCGAAGGTGATGACATCGCGGTTGCCGGTGGTGGTAACGAAGATGTCGGCCTTGTCGGCGGCCCACTCCATGGTCACGACCTTGTAGCCTTCCATGGCGGCCTGCAGGGCGTTGATGGGGTCGATTTCAGTGACCCACACCTGGGCGCTCAGCGCACGCAAGGCCTGGGCCGAACCTTTGCCCACGTCGCCGTAACCGGCCACCACCGCCACCTTGCCGGCGATCATCACGTCGGTGGCGCGCTTGATGCCGTCCACCAGCGATTCGCGGCAACCATAGAGGTTGTCGAACTTGCTCTTGGTCACCGAGTCGTTGACGTTGATGGCGCGGAACATCAGCGTGCCCTTGGCCGACATTTCTTTCAGGCGGTGCACGCCGGTGGTGGTCTCTTCGGTCACGCCAATGATCTGCGCGCTCTTGCGGCTGTACCAGGTGTTGTCCTCGGCCAGCTTGGCCTTGATGGCGGCAAACAGGATTTTTTCTTCGTCGCTGCCCGGGTTGGCCAGCACGCCCTGATCCTTCTCAGCCAGCTTGCCCAGGTGCATCAGCAGTGTGGCGTCGCCCCCGTCGTCCAGGATCATGTTGGGGCCTTCGCCCTCGGTGCCCTTGGGGCCAAAGTCGAAGATGCGGTGGGTGTAGTCCCAGTAGTCCACCAGGGTTTCACCCTTGACGGCGAACACCGGCGTGCCGGCTGCGGCGATGGCCGCAGCGGCGTGGTCTTGCGTGCTGAAGATGTTGCACGAGGCCCAGCGCACCTGTGCGCCCAGCGCCTGCAGGGTTTCGATCAGCACGGCCGTCTGGATGGTCATGTGCAGCGAGCCGGTGATGCGCGCGCCCTTCAAGGGCTGCTTGGCCGCGAACTCTTCGCGGATGGCCATCAGGCCAGGCATCTCGGTCTCGGCGATCTTGATTTCTTTGCGGCCCCAGTCGGCCAGGGTGATGTCGGTGATGACGCAGTCGGTGTTGACGGCGTGGACGCGTGCGTTCATGTGGTGTGCTCCAAAACGAAGTTTGAGAACCACTTGCCGGGGGGAGAAAAGCGCTCACCACACGATAAGTGGATGAGCGTCGTTGCGAATCTGAACCCCGAGCCTCACGCGGCGCCAACTGGGCCACGCTGCAACGCTCCTCGGGAGAGCGCGAATTCTACCGCAGGCTGCGGAAAACGTTCACCGCAAACAGCAGGACAGAAGCCCCCACGACGATGGACGTGACGCCCACCACCGGCTCCACCGCGGTGTTGCCCAACACCAGCAGCGACAGCGACACCAGCAAGATCACCGCCCCCACCTGGTGCAGCCAGAACTGGATGCGCTCCAGCCGGCGGCTCATGCGGTCGCCAAAATGCAGCACATAAAAGCCGATCAGCGCCATCGACGCCCAACCCAACAAATTCACGTGGGCATGCACGGGCTTGAGCGTGTGGTCATGGCTGGCGCCCATGTAAATGCCCATGCCAACACCGATCACGAAATACACGGCGGCCGCCTTGAGCCATGCCATTGCCTGTGGGTTCATAAGGTCGCGCTCCGGTGGATGAACGGACCCGCAGCATAGTGAAAAAATCAGTTTGTGACAAATTGCAAAATGCCCTCGGCTATGCTCCCGGCCCATGCTGCCCTTGTCTGAATGGCCCGCCGCCGCGCGCGCCCCTGTCCACGGCGTGTTCACCGACATCGACGACACGCTCACCTGCGATGGCGCCATCGCCCGCGAAGCGCTGCAAGCCCTTGCCGAGCTGAAGCGTGCGGGCTTGGTGGTCTACGCCATCACCGGCCGGCCGGTGGGCTGGAGCCTGCCATTTGTGCATGGCGCCACCCCCTGGCCGGTGGACGCCATCGTGGCCGAAAACGGCGCTGTGGCCCTGCTGCCCGGCGGTGGTCGCCTGTACCTGCAGGACGCCGCCACCCGCGCCGCCAACTTCGCCCACCTGCAACAAGTGCTGGCACGCATTGAGCGCGAGGTGCCCGGCGCGCGGCGTGCCACCGACAGCCCTGGGCGCGAGACCGACATCGCCATCGACCACAGCGAGTTCACCCACCTGCCTGAAGCGGCCATCGAGCAGGTGGTGGCATTGATGCGCGCCGAAGGTCTGAACGCCACGGTCAGCAGCATCCACATCAACGGCTGGGTGGGTGAACACAACAAGCTGGTGGGCGCGCGCTGGATCCTGCAAGCCCACGCGGGCCGTGCCCTCGACGCCGAGCTGGACCGCTGGGTCTACGTGGGCGATTCGACCAACGACCAAGTGATGTTTGCCCACTTCACCCACAGTGTGGGCGTGGCCAACATCGCGCGTTTTGTCCCGCAACTCAAGCACCTGCCCCGTTACGTGACACCGGGCGAGCGTGGGCAGGGTTTTGCGCAGGTGGCACAGGCCGTGCTGGAGGTCCGCGCGTGAGCGAACACCCTCTGCCCGCCCACGGCGCAGCGGGAGCGCCGGCCGCCCACGCAGGCCGTGGGCTGGTGGCGATTTTTGGCGCCACGTTTTGCGAACTGGTGGGTGTGTTCATGCTCTCGCCCCTGCTGCTGCTGCGCCTCACCGATGCCGGCATGTCCACCGCCGTGGCCGGCCTGTTTGCCGCCACGGTGTGGGTGGGCATCCTGTGTATGGCGCCCATGGCCTCGGCTCTCACGCAGCGCATCGGGCGACGGCCGGCGCTGTGGCTGTCGGCGGCGGTGCCGGTGCTGACCGGCCTGGGCTTTGCCCTCACCGATCAGCCGGCGTTGTGGTTTGTGCTGTACCTGCTGGCCGGCATGGCGGGCGGCCTGCGCTGGGTGCTGGCCGAAGCCATCGTGGCCGAGTTTTCACCCAGCCACCTGCGCGGGCGCAACGTGGGCCTGTTCGAGACCATGGTGGGCACGACCTTCGTGATCGGCCCAGCCGTGCTGGCCTGGGTGGGCCCACAGAATGCGCAGGCCGTGTGGTGGGCGGTCGGTTTTCTGGCGCTGGGGCTGCTGGGCAGCCTGACGGTGCCTGCCATGCCGGCAGCCCACGACGAAGGCGATGTCCATGTTGGCCTGCGCGGCGTCTGGCACGCGCTGGTCACCCACCCCATGGTCATGGCCATCGGCTTCATTGGTGGCTTTTTTGAAAGTGGCCTCACCGCCATGCTGCCGCTGTACGGCCTGGCGCTGGGCCTGGGCGCCACGGCGGCGGCGCTGCTGGTATCGGCCAGTGGCCTGGGCAGCGCGCTGGTGATGTTGCCCGCCGGCGAACTGGCCGACCGCATGGCCCGCCACCCGCAGCAACGCTGGGGCGACGCGGCAAACAGCCGGCGCCGGCTGATGCGGGCCGGCGCCGGCCTGACGCTGGCCGCCACGCTGGTGATTCCCTTTGTGGCCGGCACGCCCTGGTTGGCCGCACCCGTGGCGTTTGTGTGGGGTGGTGCCGGTGGCAGCCTGTACACGCTGGTGATGATCGACATCGGCTCGCGCGAAACAGGCAACACCCTGGTCAACAGCACGGCCGTGCTGGTGATGAGCTACACGCTGGGCGGGGTGTTGGCGCCCGCACTGGGAGCGGCGGCGCTGCAATGGTCGCCCACGGTGGGGTTTCCGGCTTTGTTGCTGATCGTGGCGGGCGCGGGTTACGCGTTGCTCCGGCGATAAGCCACACACCTCCCGCTCAAGGCACCACCGCACCCGTGGTGTTGGCGGGACTGGCTGCTGTGGCGTGGTGGTGCGGCGCGTCCAGCAGGCGGTCGGCCAGGCCACCGCCCACCCACATGCCCAGCAAGGCGAGCCAGGCGGTGACGGCAAAGATGGCGCCACCGGTCATGCCCGCCCCCACAGCACAACCGCCCGCCAGCATGGAGCCAAAGCCCATGAGCACGGCACCGCCGATGTAGCGCGGCATGGTGTAGCCACCACCAAAACCTTCGAGCTTCCATTCGCGGCCCACCAACGCACCAATCAGCGAGCCGGCAAACACGCCGGGCATCAGACCCAGCCCAAACGTCCAGGGCGCGTTGGGCTCGCCCAGCACCCGCATCAGCCATTCGGCCGATGGGCCGCTGAAGGTCAAACCCTGGATCTGCACCACCTCGAAAGAGTGCGACATGACCTGGTAGGTGCCGGCCCAGGCCAGCGCCACCATCAAACCGGTGCCCAGGCCACCAAACCATTTCCAGAAGCCCCAGCCGCTGCGCACCGCAAAAAACAAGGCCGCCGCCAGCCACACCAGACCAAAAGCCAGGCCACCCCACGGCCCCACACCGGTGAGCGCCAGCAGGTTGCGGCTGTCGCCCCCCTCCACCGTCCACAGAGCCGACAGGGCTTCGCGCCACGGCGCCAGAATGCCGCCCAACGCGGCCTGCGCTGTCACCGCAAACACCAGGCCCGACAGCAACGCGCGCAGGTTGCCATTGGCCGACAACACCAGCAGCCGGCTGGCGCAACCGCGTGTCATGACCATGCCCACACCAAAGATCAACCCACCGATCAGCGCACCCGACAAACTGCCACGTGCCGACAACTGGCGCGCGCTGCTCAGATCCAGCCCACCCAGCAACACCATCAATTGCACACCCACCACGGCGGTGGAGAACGCCAGCAGCCACACGGCCAGCTTGTCGCCAAACTTGTGGTGCCAGAACTCGATGACAGCCGCGCGCAGACAGAATTTGGAGCGCTGACCAAAAAAACCAAAGCCGGCGCCCACCAGCGCACCACACACGGCCAACACCGCCGGTTCGCCGAAGCGCTCAATCCACGCCGTCCAATCCATGGCTTGCCTCAATTCAAATATCGTTGATTGCTGATATTAAGACTTTGGCAAGCCGCTGTGTTGACCGCGATCAAGGATGTGGCGTCGTCTCCAGGTGAGCGTCGCAACCCACACCCGCCGCGATCCAACGTGGCGCTAGGCAGCGCATCAGGGGCGCGGCCCAGCGCCAGCCTGGGCGCAGCACCGCCTCGGGTTCGGTCAGGGCACCACACTGGTAGCGGCCGGTCACATCGCTCCAGCGCAGCGCGGCACACGCGCCCCGGCGCCGGCCCGACAAGACCATGCCCAGCGGGCAAGGCTCACTCAGGCAACACACACCGCAGCCGTTGCAGGGCGCGCCCAAGGCGGGTTTTGGCGGGGCGTCGGGGTGGATCATCACCACCCGATGGGCGAGATTCACCACCGCAACACCCGAGAGCCGATCAATGCCCCCAGCGCAGTGGGCACCAACATACCGAGCACGTACCAGACGGCCAGGAAGGGCGCATCCATCTCGGGGCAATGCAGCGCATAAGCGGCCGCCCCCACGCCGCCAGCCAGCCAGCCAGCGGCCGCACCGGCCCAGCCGGGGCGTGTGGGGGCCAGGCCCCGCAGGTACCACAGGGCCAGGGCCAACATGGGCAGCGCGGTGATGGCCACGTTGGACGAACACACACGCCAGGTGCTGCCCCACAGCAAGCTGTCGCGCTGTGTGGGGTCGGCGCCGGCCCACACCCACACGGCCCACAACCACAACAGCAACACCGGCAGGCCCAACCCAACACCCAGCGCGCCCAGGCGCATGCCCGGATGGCCCAATCGGAACACCGCCGCCGCGCCCAACGCGGCCACCGCCAGCGGCATGGCCACCTTGAGCGCAAACGGCGCGGTGCCCGCCACCTGGGCCAGATCGCCCCGCAGCCCGAACTGCGCCAACACCCAGGCCACGCCCAGCAGCACACCCGCGCCGAGCGCCACCACCAGGCGGCGCTCACCCACCTGACGCGGCACGGGCGCCGTGTCAGTGGCCAGCAGGCCAATCAATTCATCGGTTTTCACGTTGCTTCCTTCCACAAGCGCGCCAGCGCCTTGATACCTCGGTGCACGCCCACTTTCACCGCCGACTCCGACATGCCGGTCAGCCGCGCGGTCTCGGCCACCGACAGGCCCTCGATCTTGGTGTGGTGGATCGGCAGCCGCTGGTGGTCGGGCAAGGCCTCCAGCAAGCGGCCGATGTCGCGTTTCGAATCGGCTTCCTCGTCCACCGGCGCCACCAGCCAGTCGGCGGCATCGTTGTCGGGGTCGTCCAGCGGGTCGTTCAGGGCCTCGTGGCGCGCGCGCCTTCGCCACAAATCGACCAGCTTGTAGCGGGCCAGCGCATGCACCCAGGCCGTCAGCGGTTCACTCGGCCGATAGGTGTGACGCTGCGTGTGCACCGCCATCAGCGTGTCCTGCACCAGGTCTTCCACCTCGTCGGGCAGGCGTTGCAAGCGGCGCCGGAAATAGCCCCGCAGCAACGTGCTCAGACGTTGCAGAAACACCCGATAGGCCGACGCGTCACCGTCCAGACCCGCCAGCAATAGCCCTCTGAGTTCTTGTTCCATGGCGCTTGCCTGTTCAGTTCGCGTCATGGGTGGAAAAGGTTACAGCTTGGGGCAAAAAAAGATTTCGCAGATTGTGCGCTTGTGCTGTAACCAATCGCTCGGGCGCCACGAACTCACCACCGAACCCTACGGTTCATCACCTCAACCTTGTCCCCACTGGAGCCAACATGAACACCCGTCCCCTGAGCCTGACCCTGGTCACCCTCGCCGCCCTGACCGCCGGCGCCGCCCTCGCCCAGTCCAACATGCCCGACGCCAAAGCCGGCGCCAAGGAGCGTTGCTACGGCGTCTCGATGGCTGGCAAGAACGACTGCGCCGCCGGCCCCGGCACCACCTGCGCCGGCACATCCAAAACGGACTACCAGGGCAATGCCTGGAAGTACGTGCCCGCCGGCACCTGCACCAGCATGAAGACGCCCACCGGCATGGGTTCGCTGATGCCCATCAAGTCCTGACGCCTGGAGAGCAGCGTCATGCTGACCGCCGGCCTGGGCCTCAAGCCCGCCCACTTTGCCGAGGCCCTGGCCGACACGTCGGCCGGCCTGTGGTTGGAGGTGCACCCCGAAAACCACCTCGTGGACGGCGGTCCGCGCCTGGCGTGGTTGCAGGCCGTGGGCGAACGGCATCCGCTGTCGCTGCACGGTGTGTCCATGTCGCTGGCCGGCCTCGACCGGCCCGACCGCAGCCACCTGTTGCGCCTGAGCGCTCTGGTGCAACAACTGAACCCGGCCCTGGTGTCCGAACACCTGGCCTGGTGCACATGGGGGGGGCAGGTGCTGCCCGACCTGCTGCCGTTTGTGCGCGACGACGCGGCCCTGGCCCGCACCGCCACCCACATCGATGAAGCGCAGCAAGCCCTGGGCAGGCGCATCGCCATCGAAAACCCCTCGCACTACATCACCCTGCCCGGCCACACCTGGCGCGAGCCCGACTTCATGAACGAGCTGGTGCGCCGCACCGGCTGTGGCCTGCTGCTGGACGTGAACAACGTGTACGTGTCGGCGCACAACCTGGGTTTTGACGCCGCACGCATGCTGCGCGCCTACGATGCAGATGCCGTGATGGAAATCCACCTGGCCGGCCACCATACCGACCCCCAACTGGGCGCCCAGCTGTTGATCGACGGACACGACACACCCGTGAGCGAGGCCGTGTGGCAGCTCTACGCCGACCTGATCACCGACATCGGCCCGCGCCCGACGCTGATCGAGCGCGACGAACAGTTGCCCGACTTCGCCACCTTGATGCGGGAGCGCAACCGCGCCCACCGGCTGCTGGCCGAACACGAGGTGACCGCATGACCGCCGACGCCAACCTCGCGCTCATGCCCGCCTTCTGGCAGGCACTGCTGGCTCCCCACGATGCCCCACGGGCCGAGTGGCTGAACCAGCCAGGCTTTGCCGTCTACCGCAACACGTGTACCAAAGGCTGTGTGGACGCGCTGGCCGCGCAATTCCCCAGCGTGCTGCGGCTGGTGGGCAACGACTGGTTCCGGGCTGCCGCCACCGAACACGTGCGCGCCCAGCCGCCACAAGATGGCCGCCTGTTGCGCTACGGCGCGGGCTTCCCACCCTTTCTGCAGACCTTCGCACCTGCGGCTGGCCTGCCCTACCTGGCGGGTGTGGCACAGCTCGACTGGCTGTGGACGCAGGCCCATGTGGCCGCCGACGCCGCGCCACTGCCGCCCCATGCCATGGCCACATGGGACGCCAACACCTTGCACACCACGACACTGCGCCTGCACCCCGCCACCCGCTGGCACTGGCATGACGAGCTGCCGTTGTTCAGCCTGTGGCGTGCCGCCCGCGAACAACACGACGACCCCAACCCCGCCGCCTGGGTGGGCGAAGGGGCGCTGTTGACCCGCCCACACGACCAGGTGCTGTGGGCGCCGCTGTCGGCCGGCGGGTGTGCGCTGCTCGATGCCTGCGCGGCCGGCCACACCATCGCCGACGCAGTGCATACCGCACTGACACGTGAACCCGAGATGGACCTGGCCGCCACGCTGGCCCTGCTGCTGACACAAGGCGCATTCACCCACACCGAAGTTACAGAGGACCCCACATGACCACCCAGACCCTGCCCACCGCCGCCGGCTGGCGCCCACGCCTGAACACCCTGCTGTCCCGCGCCGTGCCCGACGACCTCATCGCCCTGGCCAGCCGCTTTGGTGTCGGCAGCATCTTTTTCCTTTCGGGCCGCACCAAGGTGGACGGTGGGCTGAACGTGAGCGACACCGCCCTGCTGCTGTTCGAACAGGACTACGCTCTGCCGCTGATTTCGCCGGTGTGGGCCGCCCACCTGGCCACCTACGCCGAACACCTGCTGCCGCTGATGTTGTTCCTGGGTCTGGGCACGCGCCTGGGCGCCCTGGGCCTGCTCGGCATGACGGCGGTGATCCAGGTCTTCGTCTACCCCAGCGCCTGGCCCACCCACCTGAGCTGGGCCGCACCACTGCTGTACTTGCTGGCACACGGCGGTGGCAGGTGGTCGGTGGACCACCTGTTGTTCAAACGCTGAACGGCATCAACGCCCCCGCGCCAACACCGGCGCCAGCGCCAACCCCGTGTGTGTGCCCAGCGCCACCAGATGCTCCGGCGTGCCGGCCGCCACAATCTGACCGCCGGCCGAGCCGCCTTCCGGACCCAGGTCCAGCACCCAGTCGGCTTCGGCAATCACATCCAGGTCGTGTTCGATCACCACCACGCTGTGGCCGCCGTTGACCAGGCGGTGCAGCACGTGGATGAGTTTTTCGACGTCGGCCATGTGCAGGCCCACGGTGGGTTCGTCGAGCACGTACAGCGTGTGTGGCGCCTTCTGGCCGCGCCGCCCCACCTCGTCGCGCACCTTGCTGAGTTCGGTCACCAGCTTGATGCGCTGCGCCTCGCCACCGCTGAGCGTGGGGCTGGGTTGGCCCAGGGTGAGGTAGCCCAGGCCCACGTCTTTGAGCAGTTGCAACGGGTGGGCGATGGCGGGCATGGCTGCGAAGAAGTCCACCGCTTCGTCCACCTCCATCTGCAGCACGTCGCCAATGCTTTTGCCGCGCCAGGTGACGGCCAGGGTCTCGGGGTTGAAGCGGGCGCCGTGGCAGGCCTCGCAGGGCACCTTCACGTCGGGCAGGAAACTCATCTCGATGGTGCGCACGCCCTGGCCTTCGCAGCTGGGGCAGCGGCCTTCGCCGGTGTTGAAGCTGAAGCGGCCCGGACCATAGCCACGCGCCTTGGCCTCCAGCGTGTCGGCAAACAGCTTGCGCACCGTGTCCCAAAAGCCGATGTAGGTGGCGGGGCAGCTGCGCGGTGTTTTGCCAATGGGGGTTTGGTCGACTTCGAGCACGCGGTCCACAAAGCCCCATCCCTCGACCGATGCGCAACCCGTCCACAGCTGGACCTTGCCGGCGGCAAGCGCGTCGCGCCCGGCCTTGGTGGACGCCTGTGACACGGCGGCCGACACGTTGGCCAGCAACACATCACGTGCCAGCGTGGATTTGCCGGAGCCGCTGACGCCGGTCACGGCCACCAGGCGCTTGAGCGGCACCGCCGCGTCCACCCGCTGCAGGTTGTGCAGCTGTGCGCCGTGGACCGCCAGCCACGGGCCTTGCGCGGGATTCACCTCGCGCCTGGGATGCAGCGGGTGGCGGATGGCGTTGAGCAGGTAGCGCCCGGTCACCGATTCGGCGGCATCCGACAGGTCTTGCGCCGATCCCTGCGCCACCACCCGCCCACCACGCTTGCCGGCGCTGGGCCCGATGTCGATGATGTGGTCGGCGCGGCGTATGGTGTCTTCGTCGTGCTCCACCACCACCAGGGTGTTGCCCATGTCGCCCAGCTTGTGCAGGGCGCCCAGCAGGATCTGGTTGTCGCGCGCGTGCAGGCCAATGGTGGGCTCGTCCAGCACGTAACACACGCCCTGCAGGTTGCTGCCCAGTTGCGCGGCCAGGCGGATGCGCTGCGCCTCGCCGCCGCTGAGCGTGGGCGCGCCCCGGTCCAGCGTGAGGTAGCCCAGGCCCACCTCTTCGAGGAACTCCAGCCGCCCCTTGATCTCGGGAATCAGATCGCGCGCGATGCCGATTTCGCGGTCGCTCATCGCACCTTCGAGCGACAGAGACTCCACCCACCGCCGCACGTCCAGCACCGACAGCCGCGCGATGTCGGTGATACCGACGCCCGCAAACTTCACCGCGCGCGCGGTGGTGTTCAGGCGCGTGCCTTCGCAGCTGGGGCAGGCCACGTCGGCCACGTCTTCCAGCTCAGGCTCGGCAAAGGTCTGTTCGCGGCCTTTTTCCTTGTCGTCGCGCACCGAGTCGTCCATGGCCTTGCGCTGCTCCTTGCTCAGCTTCACACCGGTGCCCACGCAATCGGGGCACCAGCCGTGTTTGCTGTTGTAGGAGAACAGACGCGGGTCCAGTTCGGCATACGAGGTGGCACACACCGGGCAGGCCCGCAGCGTGGAGAAGGTTTCGGTGTGGCCAATGCCCGCCGTGGAATGGCCACCGCGCATGGCGTCGGCCAGTGTGGTGATGCCGCTGAGCACCGTCAGAACACCCTTGCCATGTTCCAGCGTCAGCGCCAGTTTCTCGCGCAGCAAATCCTCATTTTCGGGGCTCACGTCCAGGCTGGCCACAGGCAGCTCGATGCTGTGTTCCTTGAAGCGGTCGATGCGCGGAAAACCGGTGGTGGGCAGGAACTCGCCGTCCACGCGCAAATGCGTGTAGCCGCGCGGGCGGGCCCAGTCGGCCAGCTCGGTGTAGACGCCCTTGCGGTTGACCACCAGCGGCGACAACAGGCCGATGTGCTGCCCCCGGTACTGGGTGAGCAACTGGGCGGCAATGCGGTCGGCCGTCTGCGGCTGCACCGCCGCGCCATCGTGCACACAGTGCTGTGTGCCCAGCTTCACGTAAAGCAGGCGCAGGAAGTGCCAGACCTCGGTGGTGGTGCCGACGGTGGACTTGCGCCCGCCGCGTGACAGCCGCTGTTCGATGGCCACGGTGGGCGGTATGCCGTAGACCGCGTCCACCTCGGGCCGGCCGGCCGGCTGCACGATGCTGCGCGCGTAGGCGTTGAGCGATTCGAGGTAGCGGCGCTGGCCTTCGTTGAACAGGATGTCGAAGGCCAGTGTGCTTTTGCCCGAGCCGCTGACGCCGGTGATGACGTTGAACTTGCCACGCGGGATGTCCACGCTCAGACCCTTGAGGTTGTGCTCACGGGCATTGACGATCTGAATGCTGTCGGGGCCCGTGGGCGCGCGTGGGGCGGCGTACACCGCCGCCTGCTCGGCCACCGCCACCACCGGCGTCATGGCCGCCGCGTACTCACGCAGCGCGCGCGCGGTGTGGGTGTCGGCGTGTTCGCGCACGTCTTCGGGTGTGCCCTCGGCCACGATGAGGCCGCCGCCGTCGCCGCCCTCAGGGCCGAGGTCGATCAACCAGTCGGCCGCGCGCATCACGTCCAGGTTGTGCTCGATCACCACCAGCGAATGGCCAGCGTCCAGCAGCTTGCGCAGCGCGCGCATGAGCTTGGCGATGTCGTCGAAGTGCAGGCCGGTGGTGGGCTCGTCGAACAGGAACAGCGTGCCCTTCTTCGCCACCGGCTGGCGGCTCTTGGACGCGGTCTTGGCGGCCTCGGCCAGGAAACCGGCAAGCTTGAGGCGCTGCGCCTCGCCGCCCGACAGCGTGGGCACGGGCTGACCCAGGCGCACGTATTCCAGGCCCACGTCCACGATGGGCTGCAGCGCGCGGATCACCTCGCGGTCGTGGTGGAACACGCTGGCCGCCTCGCTCACCGTCAGCTCCAGCACGTCGGCCACGTTGATGAAACGCCCGCCACGCTCGATCTTGATCTCCAGAATCTCGGGCCGGTAGCGCTTGCCGTCGCAGTCGGGGCAACGCAGGTACACGTCGCTCAAGAACTGCATTTCCACGTGCTCGAAACCCGAGCCACCGCAGGTGGGGCAGCGCCCGTCGCCGCTGTTGAAGCTGAACTTGGCCGGCGTGTAGCCGCGCTGGCGCGACACCGGCGCATCGGCAAAGAGGCTGCGGATCGCGTCCCAGGCGCCCACGTAACTGACCGGGTTGGAGCGCGCCGTTTTCCCGATGGGCGACTGGTCCACGTAGACCACGTCGGCCAGCAAATCGGCGCCCAACAAGCGGTCGTGTGCGCCAGGCGATTCGGTGGCGCGGCCAAAGTGGCGCATCAGCGCCGGCGCCAGCACGTCCTGTATCAGCGTGGACTTGCCGGAGCCGCTCACACCCGTCACCACCACCAGGCGCTGCAGCGGGATGTCCACCGACACATTCTGCAGGTTGTGCTCGCGAGCCCCTTCAAGAATGAGGCGCGGCGTGTTGTCGGTCACCATGCGCTTGAAGCCCATGCCGATTTGCTTGCGCCCGCCCAGGTAGGCACCGGTCAACGTGTCGGCCTGACGCAGCGCGGCCACCGGGCCGTCGAAGACGATCTGCCCGCCGCGCTCGCCGGGGCCGGGGCCCATGTCGATCACGCGGTCGGCGGCCATCATCACCGCCGGGTCGTGCTCCACCACCACCAAGGTGTTGCCAGCGTCGCGCAGGCGCAGCATGGCCTGGTTGATGCGGTCCATGTCGCGCGGGTGCAGGCCGATGCTGGGTTCGTCCAGCACGAACAGCGTGTTCACCAGCGAGGTGCCCAGGGCGGTGGTGAGGTTGATGCGCTGCACCTCGCCACCGCTGAGGGTGCGGCTCTGCCGGTCCAGCGTGAGGTAGCCAATGCCCACGTCGCACAGGTACTTGAGGCGGGTGGTGATTTCCTCAAACAGCAGACGCTGGGCCTGCGATTCGGCGTCGCGCGCACCGCCCAGCACGTCGGCACTGATGAGGTCAAAAAAGCGCCGCAGACGCGCGATCGGCATCAGCATCAGGTCGTGCAGGCTCAGGCCCGGCAGGGCTTCGAGCTGCGCGCGGCTCCAGCCCACGCCGCGTGGCAAGAAGCGCCGATCGGTGGGCAGCACATCGTCGGCCGCCACCTTGGAGCCGATGCGCCACAGCAGGCTTTCGAGCTTGAGGCGCGCGCCGCCGCAGGTTTCACAAGGCGTATAGCTGCGGTACTTGGACAAGAGCACGCGGATGTGCATCTTGTAGGACTTGCTCTCCAGGTACTCAAAGAAACGTTTCACGCCGTACCAGCGTTTGCCCCACTGCCCGTCCTTGTAGCCGGCCTCGCCGTGGATAACCCAGTGCTGCTGCTCGGGTGAGAGCTTGTTCCAGGCCGTGTCGCGCGGGATGCCGTGGGCCTCGGCGTGGCGCATCAGGTCGTCCTGGCACTCCGACCAGGCTGGCGTCTGGAAGGGCTTGATGGCGCCCGCGCGCAGGGTGAGCTTGGCGTCGGGAATGACCAGCCCATAGTCCACCCCAATCACACGGCCAAAACCCCGGCAAGCCTCGCACGCACCCACCGCCGAGTTGAACGAGAACATGGAGGGCAGCGGCTCGGCGTAGCGGATGTCGCTTTCCGGGCAGTGCAGGCCGGTGGAGAACTTCCACAGCTCGGGCTCGGCCTCGTCGTTGAGCTTGTAGACGGTGAGGCGTCCACTGCCCCGCTTGAGACCCACCTCGATGGCTTCGACGACACGCGCCTTTTCCGCGTTGCCCATGCGAAAGCGATCCGCCACCACGTCCAGCAGCTTACGCGGCCCGGTGACGGTGGCCACCTCGCGTTCGGCTTGCACCTTGGTGAAACCGCTGGCCGACAGCCACTGCGCCACTTCTTCCGCCGATGTGCCCGCCGGCAGTTCCACCGGAAAGGTCAGCACGATGCGCGGGTCGTCCGCCTCCGCACAGCGGCGCTGCAATTCCGCATAAACAGACTCGGTGGAATCGTGCCGCACTGGCAAGGCGGTCTGGCGATCGAACAAATGGCCGGCACGCGCAAACAACAGCTTCAGGTGGTCGTTCAGCTCCGTCATCGTGCCGACCGTGGAGCGCGAACTGCGCACCGGGTTGGTCTGGTCGATGGCAATGGCCGGCGGCACGCCTTCCACCTTGTCCACCGCCGGCTTGTCCATGCGGTCCAGAAACTGGCGCGCGTAGGCGCTGAAGGTCTCGACGTAGCGGCGCTGGCCCTCGGCGTACAACGTGTCGAACACCAGGCTGGACTTGCCCGACCCGCTGGGGCCGGTGACCACCGTCAGCTCACCCGTGCGGAAATCGACGTCGAGGTTCTTGAGGTTGTGCTGGCGGGCGCCGTGAAGGCGGATCAGGCCGCGGGGGGATTCGGGTGATGACATGGGTTCGCCTGGTGGGAGGCGAACATTCTAGGAGGCGATCCGCCCCGCAGCGGGGTTGCGGGGCTTTGCCGCACGCGGGGCGTGACGGGTGTCACTTGACGATCAGCACCGGCACCTTGGCGTGGGTCAGCACCTTCTGGGCCACGCTGCCCAGGAACAGCGCTTCCATGCCCTTGCGGCCGTGCGAGCCCATGACGATCAGATCGCAGCCTTCGGCCTTGGCGGTTTCGGTGATGCCCTCATAGACCACCGAGCGTTCGATGGTGTCGCCCGCGAAGGCCACGCCGCGCTGCTTGCAGCTGTCGGCCAGCACTTCGAGCGAGCGGTTGGCGGCCTGCTTGGCCTCGCTCAGGTAGGCCTGCAAGCCCACGGCCGAGGCGTCGCCGATGCCGATGTAGGGGAAGGGGTCGATCACGTACACGCCAATCACTTCGGCGCCGTGCACCTTGGCCAGGTCGGCGGCGAACTCGGCGGCCTTGTGGGCCAGGTCGGAACCGTCGGAGGGCACGAGGACTTTCTTGAACATGAGGGGTCTCCTTTTTCAGAAAACGTCAGTATCGGTCAATTGTGAACCGCGTCCCTTGCGTCAGATCAAGCCTCGGCCACCGCCGCCCCCTCCACCGCCTCGATGGCCACCGCACAGTACTTGACCTCGGCGATTTTGGCCGCCGGGTCGAGTGCCGGGTTGGTCAGCAGGTTGGCCGCGGCTTCGGCGTAGGCGAAGGGGATGAAGGCGGTGTCCAGCGGCATGCCATCGTCCACCCGCACGCTGAGCGTGACAACACCCCGCCGCGAACGCACCCGCGCCTGCCCACCCGCCAGCAGCCCCAGCTTGGCAGCGGTGGTGGGGTGCAGGCTCACGCTGGGCAAGGGTTCCAACGCGTCGAGCACGCTGGCGCGGCGCGTCATGCTGCCGGTGTGCCAGTGCTCCAGCTGGCGGCCGGTGATGAGCACCAGGGGGTAGTCGGCATCGGGCACTTCGGCCGGTGGCGTGGGCGTGGCGGGTACCAAGCGGGCGCGGCCGGTGGGGGTGGGAAAGTGGTCGGTGAACACCACCGCCTGGCCGGGGTCGCCCAGGTCGTGCACGGGGTAGACCACCGCCTGCTCGCGCCACAGGCGCGGCCACGACAGGCCGGCGATGCTGGGCATGAGGGCGCGCATTTCCTCGAACACCGCACCAATGCCCTGCGCCGGGTTGTCGCTGGCGGTACCGTCGGCGTGGATGTCGTAGCGCCAGTCCTGCCCCAGCCGGCGTGCGATCTGCTCGGTGATCCAAGCGTCGGCGCGGGCTTCGCCCGGCGCGTTCAGCGCCTTGTGGCCGATCTGCACGCAGCGGTCGGTGTTGGTCACGCTGCCGGTTTTTTCGGGCCAGGCGGTGGCGGGCAACACCACGTCGGCCAGGCTGGCGGTTTCGGTCAGGAAGATGTCCTGCACCACCAGGTGGTCCAGCCGGGCCAGGGCCTCGCGGGCGTGGCCGGCGTCGGGGTCGCTCATGGCCGGGTTTTCGCCCTGGATGAGCATGGCGCGGATCTGACGGTCGTAGGCGGCGTTGATGATTTCCACCACCGTGAGGCCGGGCTGCGCGCCCAGCGTGCCTGGGGAGAGGCGCCACACTTCTTCGGCGTGGGCGCGGGCCGCGGCGTCGCTCACCGACCGGTAGTCAGGGAAGACCATGGGGATAAGGCCGGCGTCGCTGGCGCCCTGCACGTTGTTCTGCCCGCGCAGGGGGTGCAGGCCGGTGCCCGGGCGGCCGATCTGGCCGGTGACCATGGACAGTGCGATCAGGCAACGCGCGTTGTCGGTGCCGTGGCTGTGCTGGCTCACACCCATGCCCCACAAAATGATGCTGGCCTTGGACGTGGCAAACGCGCGCGCCACCTCGCGGATGGTGTTGGCATCAATGCCACACACGGGCGCCACCACCTCGGGCGCAAAGTCGGCCACGTGGGCCTTGAGCTGTTCAAAGTCCAGCGTGCGGTCGCGCACAAAAGCGGCGTCGGTCAGCCCCTCGGTGACGATGACGTGCAGCATGCCGTTGAGCAAGGCCACGTCGCTGCCCGGCGTGAAGCCCAGGAACTTCCAGGCATGGCGGGCCAGCTCGGTGCGTCGCGGGTCGGCCAGCACCAGCTTGGCGCCGCGCTTTACGGCGTTTTTCATCCAGCTCGCGCCCACCGGGTGGTTTTGGGCCGGGTTGGCGCCGATGACGAAGATCAGCTCGGCATGTTCCACGTCGCGCAGCGGGTTACTCACCACACCCGAGCCCACACCTTCCATCAGCGCGGCCACGCTGGAGGCGTGGCACAAGCGGGTGCAGTGGTCGACGTTGTGAGTGGCAAATGCGGTGCGGATGAGCTTCTGGAACAGGTAGGCCTCTTCGTTCGTGCCCTTTGCCGAACCGAAGCCCGACACCGGGCTCGCGCGACCACGCTCCGGCGTGCTGGCCAGTGCCTTTTGAAAGCCGGCGGCAGCGGCGTCGAGCGCCTCGTCCCAGGTGGCTTCGCGGAAAAGCTCTTTCCAATCACGGCGCATCACGTTGGTCGCGTCCTTGGGCGCGTCGGCGCGGCGGATCAGCGGCCGCGTGAGGCGGTCCGGGCTGTGGGCGTAGTCGAAGCCAAAGCGGCCTTTCACACACAACCGACCTTCGTTGGCCGGGCCTTGTTTGCCTTCCACGTGGTCTATCTTGCCGTCCTTGACGTGGTAGGTCAGTTGGCAGCCCACGCCGCAGTAGGGGCAGACCGAATCGACCGTTTTGTCGGCCACGCGGGCGTAGCTGCCGTTGGCCGGTGCGATGGCGCCGGTGGGGCAAGCCTGCACACATTCGCCACAAGCCACGCAGGTGCTGTGGCCCATGGGGTCGGCCTGGTCAAAGATGATTTGCGCGTGGCCGCCCCGGAAGGCGAGGCCCAGCACGTCGTTGCCCTGGATGTCGCGGCAGGCGCGGATGCAGCGGGTGCACTGGATGCAGGCGTCGAGGTTGACGTGCATGGCCGGGTGGCTGGCGTCGCTGCAGGCTGGCGCGCGGCGCTGGTAGCGTTGTGCATCGGCGCCCACGGCCTCGCCCCAGCGCGCCAGTTCGCTGTTCTGTTTGAGCGCGGAGGTGTTGTCGCCGGCATCGGCCAGCAGCAGTTCCAGCACGGTTTTTTGCGAGCGCTGCGCGCGTTCGCTGTCGGAGCGCACCACCATGCCGGCCTGCGGCGCGCGGCAGCACGAGGCCGCCAGCACCCGCTCACCAGCCACCTCCACCACACAGGCGCGGCAGTTGCCCGCGCTGGGCAGGCCGGGTTTGTGGCACAGGTGCGGGATGTCCACGCCCACACGCTGGGCCACCTGCCAGATGGACTCACCGGGCAGGGCCTGCACGGCTTGGCCGTTGAGCGTGAAATCGGTTTTGGGCAAATCGTTGGCGCTCATCATTGCACCTCCTCAGGGAAAAATCGCAACACCGAATCGAAGGGGTTGGGCGCGGCCTGGCCCAGGCCACAAATGGACGCGTCGCGCATGACCTGCGACAGCTCGGCCAGGCGTTCCGTGTCCCAGGTGGGTTCGGTCATCAGTTGCACCGACTGCACCGTGCCGGCACGGCAAGGTGTGCACTGCCCGCAGGACTCGTGCTCGAAGAAGCGCATGAGGTTCAGTGCCGCGTCGCGCACGCTGTCGTGCTGACTCAGCACCACCACCGCCATGGAGCCGACAAAGGCGCCGTGTTCGGCCAGGGTGTCGAAGTCCAAGGGCACGTCGGCCAGCGCCGCCGGCAGGATGCCGCCCGACGCGCCGCCCGGCAAGTAGGCCTTGAGGGTGTGGCCGGCGGGCAGGCCGCCCGCGTATTCCGCCACCAGTTCGTTGAGCGTGATGCCGGCTGGCGCCAGATAAACACCTGGCCGGTTGACCCGGCCCGACACGCTGAAGCGCCGCAGCCCGCTGCGCCCGCGCCGGCCCTGGCCGGCCAGCCAGGCACCGCCTTTGTCAAGAATTTCGGGCAGCCACCACAGCGTCTCCAGGTTGTGGGCCAGCGTGGGCCGGCCAAACACCCCGTTGACCGCGACGATGGGCGGCTTGAGGCGTGGCATGCCGCGTTTGCCTTCCACCGATTCGATCAGGGCCGATTCCTCGCCGCACACGTAAGCGCCAGCGCCGCGCCGCAGCTCGATGGCCGGCCAGGTCCAGCCGGGGTACTTGTGCTGCCAGGCGGGCAGGCGCTGCTTCAAGGCTTCGATCGCCTGGGTCAGGATCACGCGGCCGTCGTGGTATTCGTCGCGCAGGTAGAGCCACACATCCTCGGCGCCCACGGTGAGCGCAGCGATCAACAGGCCCTCCAGCACCCGGTGTGGCGTGGTGGTGAGCACCTGCCAGTCCTTGAAGGTGCCGACCTCGCCCTCATCGATGTTGACCACCATGGCCTTGCGGCCGGGCTGGGCACGCACCGTTTCCCACTTGCGCCAGGACGGAAAACCCGCCCCGCCCAGGCCACGCAGCTGAGATGCCTTGAGTTCGGCCAGCACCTGGTCGGGCGTGAGTGCGCCGCCCAGCAGGCGGCGCAGCTGGGTGTAGTCGCTGTCGGCGTCAGACGGCACCAGCACACGCGGCGCGGTCTCGCCCCGCGCCAGCAGGTCGGTCACACAGGCCACGCTGGCCTGCGGCACCTGGTGCTGGCCCACGCAGGCGGCGGGCGCCTGGTGGCACTGCCCAATGCAAGGTGCTTCGATCACCTGCACCGACGCATCGCCCGCCAGCTTGGCCTGCAACCCATGCAGCAGCGATGAAGCCCCGGCCATGGAACACGACAGGCTGGTGCACACCCGCACCGTGGTGCGCGGCACCGCCGCGTCGTCGTCCACGATCTGGAAGTGGTGGTAGAAGCTGGCGACCTCGAACACCTCGACCTGGCTCAGCCGCAGGTGCTCGGCCAGCGCGGCCAGTTGGCCTTTGCGCAGGGCACCTTCGGTGTCGTTGAGGCGGTGCAGGTGTTCGATCAGCAGATCGGCGCGCGGCGCCAGGCCGTCACACAAAGCCGCCACGCGGGCGCGGTCGGCGGGGGCCACCTGCCGGCCCTTGGGGGTGTTTCGCAGCCGGCCTTTGCCCGGCAAATCCATGCGGCGCAGGGGCACCGCTTGCACGCCAGTCAGGCGCCCGTTGGATGGTGTGGTTGTCTCGTTCATCCAGGCAGCGTAGCACCGCCTCCGCGTTTTAATATGCACACCATTGCATAATTGAACGATGCTGCGTTTCACCCTCCAACCCCAATGGCACCTCGAGCGCGAGGCCGGCGACACGCTGGATGTGAGCACGTTGCTGACCCTGCTCGCGGCGGTGCAGGACAGTGGCAGCATCGCGCAGGCGGGCCGCGACATTGGCTTGTCTTATCGCAAGGCCTGGGGGCTGGTGTGTGAGGGAGAACGGCTGTTGGGGCAATCCCTGGTGAGCCGCGAACGAGGACGGGGCTCCCACCTGAGCGATGCCGCCCAGCGGATGGTTTGGGCCGATGCGCGGATTGCCGCACGCCTGCAACCCTTGCTGGCCTCGATGGGTTCCGAGATGGGTGGCGAACTGGCGGGCGCCCAACGCCGGCAAAGGCCCGTGTGCCGTCTTCACGCCAGCCACGGCTTTGCGGTGGCGGCCCTGCACGAGCTGCTGACCGCGCGGCGCGTGCCCATCGATCTGCGCTACCGCAACAGCCTGGAAGCGGTGGCGGCGTTGGCGCGTGGCGAATGTGATCTGGCGGGCTTTCACGTGCCGCTGGGCGAACTGCAGCACGAAGCCGCGCAGCGCTACCTGCAATGGCTCAAGCCCGAGCGGCACCGCCTGGTGCTGCTGGCGGTGCGCACCCAGGGGCTGTTTCTGGCGCCGGGCAACCCGCTGGGCGTGCGCGGCCTGGCCGACCTGACCCGGGCGGGCGTGCGCTTCGTCAACCGCCCCGAGGGTTCGGGCACCCGCATGCTGACCGAGCTGCTGCTGCGCCGCCACGGCATCGCGCCCGCAGCCATCACCGGCTACAACACGACCGAACTGACCCACGCGGCCGTGGCCGCCTTTGTGGCCAGTGGCATGGCCGACGTGGGCCTGGGCGTGCAGACGGCGGCCCAGCGCTTCGGCCTGCATTTCATCCCTTTGCAACGCGAACGCTACTTCTTTGCGCTGGCCACCAACCCGCTCGCGCAAGGTGAGCTGCCGCCGGTCCTGTCCGTGTTGCAGTCCCCGGCCTTCCGCGCCCGCGTGGCGGCCCTGAGTGGCTACGACGCCAGTGGCACGGGCACGGCCCTGGCCTTGAGCGACGCCTTTCCGGACTGAGCCGCCCGCCTCAACGCGCCCGCGCCACCCCGGCCCCCACCTGGGCGGCCGCCTCCCATGCCCCGCTGCTGAACCACGCATCGCCCTCCAGATACGCGCGCAGCATGGGCAAGGCGTCCTGCCCCCAGAACAGGCGCCCGTCGACCTCGAACGTGGGCACACCGAACACCCCCGCCGCGATGGCCGCCTCGGTGTTGGCGCGCAGGCGCTGTTTCACCTCGGGGCTGTCGGGCTCGGACATGGGGTGACCACACTCGGCCATGTGCTCGGCCAGACGCTGCTGCAAGCCAGCCAGCCGGACCGGGTCGTTGGGATCGCCACCACCGTGCCACACGTGGTGAAACAAGGCCTCTGTCACGAAGCGGTTGGTGCCACCCTGGGCAGCAGGCGACAGGGCGCACGCAGCCGCCAGGCGCAACAACGCCAGCGGGTTGAAGGGGTGGTGCACCGGCATGTCCAGGCGCACACCGGCGCGGTGCGCCAGCCAGGCCACCTGGCGGTAGGTCCAGTCGCGCTTGGGCGCGATCTCGGCCGGGCCCAACTGGCCGTGGTGGGCCAGCACACCCGCAAACAACACCGGCACATGGCGCACCCGATGGCCCACGCCCGCCATGGCCTGCGGCCAGGCCTTAAAGGCCAGGTGGGCATAAGGCGAAATCACGTCGTAGAAAAAAGTGATGGTCTTCACGGCAACAAAGGTGGAGGCCCCGCCCAGGACACCGCGTCATGGGTACAGTTGAGCCATGGCCATTCTGAAACAAAAACAATGACCCCCCTACCCTGCGCCTGGCGCGGGCTGTGGCGGGCAGCGTTGTGCCTCTGCCTGTTGTGCTGGCAAACGCTGGCGCCTGCCGCCGTGCTGCTGGATCGCGCCGAAGGCCGTGGTCAGCCCGTGGGCGCCCAGGCGCTGCACTGGGTGGACACCTCGGGCGACGCCGATCTGGCTGGCGCACAAGCCGCCCATGCGGCGGGCCGTTTTGAGCCCATGGTGCCCGGCACACGCAGCGGGCAGGATGAACAGGTTCATTGGTTGCGCATGGAAGTGGAACAGGCCCGCCACCACGGCGACTGGGTGCTGGCCCTGCACACCACCGCCATCGACGACGTGCGCTTTTTTGGCCCCTTTGACGCGCGCGGCCAGGCGCTGGCACCCCCCGTGCTGACCGGCCTGGTGCAGGCCTACGCCACCCGGCCGGTGGCGAACGAAAGACCGGCCATGCGGCTGCAACTGGAGCAGGCGGGCCGCTACGTGGTGTTCATGCGGCTGCAATCACGCTCATCACAGACACTGGAGGTGTCGGCCTGGGACACCGTGACCTACCTGCAATCGCGCCAGCACAAACGCCTGTTCGATGGCATCGTCTATGGCATCCTGTTTGCGCTGCTGGTCTACAACCTGGTGCTGGCCTATGTGTTCCGGCACGACAGCTACGGGTTGTACGTGCTCACTTGCGCCGCCGCCCTCTTCACCTTGGCCAGCTTCAATGGCCACGTGGCCCACTACCTGCTGGGCGATTGGCCCTGGGGACAGCAGCGCAGCAACACGCTGGGTTCGGCACTGTGGATTCTGTTTGGCGCACTGCTGTGCCGGGGCTTTCTGGAACTGCCCAGACGGTTGCTCTGGGCCAACCGCCTGGTGTGGGGGGTGATCGCCGCAGCGGTCATGGCTGCGTTGCTGGCGCTGGCAGGCCACACCGCCTGGGCGCAACAAATGGTGGAATTCTGTGCCGCTGCGGGCACCTTGCTCGCCGCCTGGGCGGCGGTTCGCGTGTGGCGCCAAGGCTTTGCGCCCGCCGCCTGGTACCTGTGTGGGCAAGCCCTGTTGTTCCTCTCTGTGTTGGTGGTGGTCGGCGTCAACTGGGGCATCATCAACGCGCCATTTTTGTTGGCCAACGGCCTGCAGATCGGTGTGGTGGCCGAGATGCTGGTGTTTGCCTACGCCCTCAGTGCGCGTGTGCGCCTGCTGCGCCAACGCCAGACCGAGCTGCGCCGCGAGGCCGACCACCTGGCCGAGGCCGTGGCCACCGACGCGTTGACGGGTTTGGCCAACCGTGTGGGCCTGAGCCAACGCGCCGAACAGCTGGACGCCGACCAACAAGCCCACGCGGTGATGTTGCTCGACTTGGACCGCTTCAAGCCCGTGAACGACACCTACGGCCACGAAGTGGGCGACCGCCTGCTGATCGAGGTGGCGCGGCGCCTGCAAAGCCAAATGCGCGAGGGCGACCTGGTGGCGCGGCTCGGTGGCGACGAGTTCGTGGTGCTGCTGGGTGGACGTCAGACACCGGCACAACTCGCGGCCATGGCCCAACGCCTGTGCGAGGCGGTGCAACAGCCTTTGCTGCACGCCGGGCATCTCATCAGCGTGGACGCCAGCATCGGCATCGCGCGGTGCCCGGAACACGGGCGGACGCTGACCGAACTGCTGCGCCATGCCGACGCCGCCATGTACCGCGCCAAACAGGCGCACAGCGGATTCGCGTTTTACGAGCCCGAAACGGCCTCGGCCTGACGGGCCTCGATCAA
This sequence comes from Hydrogenophaga atypica, assembly GCF_042665215.1. Taxonomy (NCBI): domain Bacteria; kingdom Pseudomonadati; phylum Pseudomonadota; class Betaproteobacteria; order Burkholderiales; family Comamonadaceae; genus Hydrogenophaga; species Hydrogenophaga atypica. Next base: position 406,835 of record NZ_JBHTCA010000001.1, on the reverse strand, counting down.
GCCCCAAATGCGCAGCCGTTCGGTGTCGCTGGCGCGGCCCCAGGCAACTATCTCGTCGATGTTGCGCCAGCAGCCTTCGCACAAACCGGTGGCAGGCACCATGCGGCACACGCCCACACAAGGCGAAGGCACGGCCGCGGTTTTGCGCGCACGGGCCAGGGTCAGGGGTGTTGTCGGGTGGATCACGTTGGCAGCTTAGTCGAGAGCGACATCGGCCACCGGCGCACCGGTCAAAACCCCCAGGTCCTGCGGTGCCAGGCGGAACACGCCGTGCGGGTGGCCCGCTGCCGCCCAGATGACTTCGAACCGGAACAGCTCGCGGTCCACCAGCAGCACGGGCGCCTGGGCATGGGCCACGGGCGACACCCCGCCGATGGAGAACCCGGTGCTGGTCTTGACGAAGTCGGCATCGGCGCGGCCCAGCTTCTGACCTTCGGCACACACCAGCGCCTGCACCTTTTTTTCGTCCACGCGTTTGTCGCCCGAGGTGACCACCAGCACCGCCGCGCCATCGGGTTTGCGTTTGAACACGATGCTCTTGGCGATCTGGCCCAGGCCCACCCCCAGGGCGTCAGCGGCCTGTTGGGCGGTGCGTGCCGCGTCGTCCAGCATCACGGGCGCGTGCGGGTGGCCCAGACGCGCCAACTCGGCGGTCACGCGCAACACACCCTCAGGCAGGTTTTTTTCACTCATGGGAAACGTCTCTTCAAGCGGCGGCGCTGGCGCCCCGGCGCACCATCAACAAACTGGCGCCCATGGCCATCAACACACCGCCGAACACACGGTTCTGCAGCAGCCGCGCACGGGCACCACGCATCCAGGCCTGCAGGCTGGAGGCCAGCCAGGCGTAGCCGTGCATCACCACCAGATCAACCGCCACGGTGGTGACCAGCAAGATCAGCAGCTGCAAGCCCATGGGGCGTTGGGGGTCGATGAACTGCGGCAGCACCGCCACCATGAACACAATGCCTTTCGGGTTGGTGACGTTGGTGATGAAACCGCGCGTGACCCGTTGACGCACGCTGAGGTCGGCATTGGGCAGCAGCGTCGCATCGGTCTGGGCGGCCACCGGCGCGCGCCACTGCGACCAGCCCAGCCAGATCAGGTAGCCCGCGCCCAGCACCTTGACCACCAGAAAGGCCGTGGCCGACGCCAGCAGCAAGGCCCCCACGCCCATGCCGGCCACCAGCAGGATGACGGACAGCCCCAGTTGGAGCCCAAAGATGGTGGCCGTGGTCTTTTTCACGCCATAGGCGAGGCCATGGCTCATGGACAACACCGCCCCCGAGCCGGGCGACAAAGCTATGGCCCAAGAGGCCACGAAATAGGCGATCCAGGTTTGTAATTCCATGGCGTTCAATGTGTTTCCGGTGATGCCGGGCCCAGCCACTGGGCACCGGGCAGATGGCCCGCTTGGCGGTCGAAGGTCAACATGGCGGTGCACCCGAGGGCGCGGTAGTGTGCCGCAAACAGGCAGTCGGCAAAATCGGCGCTGCCATTCTCGTAGTGGTAAACCGCCTGCTCCAGCGTGTGTTCGTTGTCGATTTCCAAGTCTTGCGATTCCAGCAAACCCTTGACCACCCGCAGCACCGCCGCCTTGTCCAGGCGTGCGCGGCTGCGCAGCACCCATTCCAGCTCCAGCACCGTGGGCAGGCCCAACACCAGTTGCCGGCCAGCGCTGCGCGCGCCACGGATCAACGCCGCCGCCTGGTCGGTTTGGGTCGGGTCGTCGGCCAGCACCAGCCGCGCCACCACATTGGTGTCCAGCCCCAAGCGTTCGGTCACTTCCAGGCTTTCATCTCTTCCACGGGAATGGCCGGCCCTGTGTAGCCCGCTATGCCTTGCAGATCGGCCAATTGCCGCTTCTTGGCCCGCATGATCACCGTGCCGTCGGGCAAGAGCGTGAAGTTGAGCTTGTCTTGCGGCTGCAGGCCCAGTCCATCCCGCACTTCTTTGGGGATGGTGGTCTGGCCTTTGCTGGTGACGGTGGCGTTGTGCACGGCGGAATCCCTTACAAAAACTAATTTTGTAAGGATTTTATCAGCCTACCCGTTTGTTGAGAAGGGCCGTGGCCACACGCGAGTTGGGTTTGCGGCCAAGCGCGCTGCTGATAAACGCACCGGCATCGACCAGGGCATCGAGGTCAATGCCGGTGTCAATGTCCAGACCTTGCAGCAGGTAGACCACATCTTCGGTGGACACGTTGCCGGTGGCACCCTTGGCGTAAGGACAACCGCCCAGCCCGGCCACGGAGGACTGGAAATTCCACACGCCCATCTGCAAAGCGGCGTAGGTGTTGGACAAGGCCTGACCGTAGGTGTCGTGGAAATGACCGCAGATGTGGTCGATGTCGAAATGCGGCAGCGTCGCCTCGATGGCGCGCTGCACCTTCAGCGGCGTGCCCACACCGATGGTGTCGGCCACGTCCACACGCTGCACGCCAATGCCTTTCATGAGCCGCGCCAGCATGGTCACACGCTCGGGCGCCACCTCGCCTTCGTAAGGGCAACCCACGGTGCAGCTCATGGCGCCGCGCACCGCAATACCGGCCGCCAGCGCGGCTTGCACCACGGGGGCAAAACGCTCGATGCTTTCGGCGATGCTGCAGTTGATGTTCTTCTGGCTGAAGGCCTCGCTGGCGGCGCCAAAGACGACAACCTCGTCGGGCTGGTCCAGCAGCGCGGCCTCGAATCCCTTCATGTTGGGCGTGAGTACGCTGTAGCGCACACCGGGCTGGCGCGTCATGCCGGCCATGACTTCGTGGTTGTCGGCCATCTGCGGCACCCACTTCGGGCTCACGTAGGACGTGACCTCTATCTCTTTCAGGCCAGCGGCCTGCAAGCGGTGCACCAGCTCGATCTTGACCGCCGCCGGCACCGGCTGTTTTTCGTTCTGCAGCCCGTCGCGGGGGCCGACGTCGATGAGTTTGACGCGGGTGGGGATGTTGTTGGTGGTCACTGCTTTGCCTCTTTCTGCTAATATTCGTGCAACACGGCCCCCTTCAACGCAACTGCCTCGGCAGCCAAGTTGCTTGGGGGTTTTTTATTGCCGATCGTTTGTTTACGTCACGCCCAAGTGGCCGGCCAATCCATGGGCGCTCCCATGCCAGCCACGTTGAGCCCCAAGTGCCCAAGCTCTGGAAACGACGCCAGATGTTCGCGCATGCGGTCCGGCCATGACGACGTGGGATTGATCACCCCCAACAACTGCCGGAGTATCCGCAGCAGCAGGAAACACCTGGCCAACGCATGAGGGTTGCCCTCAAAGCCAGCAACCCAAGGCATCTCCGCCTCCGACGGCAGTCTGGGTTGGTCAACGATGTTGCGGTTCCACAGACGGCTGTGGTGGGCGCAGACATTGCGCAAATAGTTCAAGCTTCGCAGCCAGGTGGCAAACACCCGCCCGTTGCGCACCCCATATTTCGCCGCAATCGCATCCTGCTCCGCCTCGCGCATGCCCCCGAACAAGGTGGAAAGTGTGCCGAAGTCCCACACCTCACAAGCCACCCACATGGCCAGCGGCAAGCCGTATTTGGCGCGGTTGTGGGTCACAAACTCTTCTTTCGACCGCTGGATCAGCTGCGCATGTTTGGTCAGCCACTCGTGATGCCGGGTCACGCCGGTGTCTCGGTTCAGCTCCTGGCTGAATGTGTGGTGAAAGAGAGCGGGACGCAGATACGCAAAAGCATCCAGTTGGCCCAGCATGTGGGACACGTCCACCCGCAGCGCAATCTCCACACGCTCCAGCGCGTCCAACACGAGCAGGCGCAATTCCTTGTCGAACACATACAGATCGACCGCGTTCTGAAACGTCGTGCCGGGTTTGAAACCGTCCAGCGCCAACGTCTCCACCTTGCCTTGCCGTCTGTCGTTCCGCGGATCCCACACACAGCAAGGCATCGAGCGCTCGCGAAAGGCAAACCAATACCCGCTAAGGCGGTAATAGCCAATGCGGTGCAAATAGGTCAAGGCCTTGGCCGGATCGGAGACGTGCATGCCTCGCGACCGCAGCTTTTCCAGCTGCTGCTCCAAAGTGAGCCAGGGTTTGGGGTAACTCATGGCAATGCTTCAGCGATGTCGACCTTGGGAACCGCGAGCACCAAACCAGCAAGGGTGGACTGAGTTCCGCTGAGCCACACGTTGTCAATACCCGCGCGCCGGGTCCACAAACCCCGGCAGCACGCTGGGCGCTTCGCCGGCGCGCAGTCGCTCGATCTTGGCGGCAATCTGGGCAATGGATTCGTCGCGCAGGGTGCGCGCCGAAGTGTGGGGTGTGACGGTGATGCGGCGGTGTTTCCAGAAAGGGTGGCCTGCCGGCAAGGGCTCGGTGCGGAACACGTCGAGCGTGGCACCGGCCAGGTGCCCCATGTCGAGCAAGGCCAGCAGGTCGTCGTCCACCAGGTGGGCGCCGCGCGCCACGTTGATGAGGTAAGCCCCGGGCAGCAGGCGCTGCAGGGTGTCGCGGCGCAGGATGTTTTCGGTCTGCGGCGTGAGCGGCAACAGGTTGACCAGCACCCGTGTGCCGGCCAGGAACTCATTGAACTCGGCTTCGCCACTGAAGGTGGTGACACCCGGCATCTTGTGCGGCGTGCGGCTCCAGCCACGCACCGGAAAATCAAACTGGGCCACGGCCTGGGCCACGCGCTGGCCCAACACGCCCAGGCCCAAAATGCCCACGGGAAAATCGGCGCGGCTGCGGGGTTTGCGGTACGACCATTTGCCCTCGGCCACATCGGCCTCGTAGCCGTCGAATTCGCGGAAGTGGCGGATGAGCGCATGGCACACGTACTCGGCCATTTGCACCGACATGCCGGCGTCGTCCAAGCGCACCACCGCCAGCTCGCTCGGCAACTTCAGTTTGAGCAGACCATCCACCCCCGCACCGATGTTGAACATGGCCTTGAGGCGGATCTGCTCGTCGATGAACTGCTGGGGTGGCGACCACACCACCGCGTAATCGGCGCGGGGCGCACCGGGCTGCCACACGTCCACCAGCGCGCGCGGGATGGCCGCGCGCAAGCCACTGAGCCAGGGCTCGGGTTTGGTGTCGGTGCAACAGAAACTGATGTAGGTGACGTCCATGGGGGCTATCGGCAACGCGGGATGATCGATCCGCGATTATCGGCCGCTGCGCTGGGCACGCCCCACACACCGTCGCCATGCCCCGGTCATGCCGGGGTCAACTTGATCAGCTCGGCCCCTTCGGCCACCTGATCGCCGGGGGCGTACAGCAGTTCGGCCACCTGCCCATCACCGGGGGCGGCGATGGTGTGTTCCATCTTCATGGCCTCCAGCACCGCCAGGGCCTGGCCCTTCTTGACGCTGTCACCCGCTTTCACCGCAAACGACACCACCTTGCCCGGCATGGGCGCGGTAAGGCGCCCGCCCTCGCTGGCCGCCTCGCCCGCGTGGGCCAGCAGATCGATCTCGACAATCTGGGTGGCGCCCTGCGCCGCAAACACATGGGCGGTTTCGCCCTGCCAGTCCACCCGCAGTTCGGTGCGCTGGCCGTTGAAGGCGACTTCAAGGCCAGCACCGGTCACACGCCATACCAGCGGGCCGGTCACGGCGGTTTCGCCCTCGCCGACCGTCAGGGCCAGGGCGCCATCGTGGGCGTAGCGCAGTTGGGCCTGCACCGTTTCGCCACCAAACACAAAAGCGAAACGGCGCACGAACTCGCCGTGTGAGCGCCAGCCGTCGCGGCGGCTGAACGGGTCGCTGCCGGCCTGTTGCGCCTCATCGTGCAAGGTTTGCGACACGGCCGCCGCCGCCGCCAGCGCCAGGCCCAGCGGCTCCTGCTTGAACAACACGGCGGCCTCGCGCGGGATGAGCGCGGTGTCCAGTTGGGCTTGTGCAAACGACGGGCTGCGCACCACATGGCGCAGGAACTGCACGTTGTTGGCCACGCCCACGATGTGGGTCTGGGCCAGGGCCACATCAAGCCGGGCCAGGGCCTGTTCGCGGGTGTCGCCGTGCACGATGAGCTTGGCGATCATGCTGTCGTAGTAGGGGCTGATGGTGTCGCCGGGGCGCACGCCATCGTCCACACGCACGGCCCCATGGGTGAAGGCGCTGGCGTCGGGTTTGCGGTACACACGCAAGGTGCCGGTGGCGGGCAGAAACTGCTTGTCGGGGTTCTCGGCGCAGATGCGCGCTTCGATGGCGTGGCCGTGCATGCGCAGCTCGTCCTGCTTGAGCGGCAGCGGCTCGCCCGAGGCCACGCGCAGCTGCCACTCCACCAGATCGAGGCCGGTGATGGCCTCGGTCACGGGGTGCTCCACCTGCAGGCGGGTGTTCATCTCCATGAAGAAGAAGTTCATGACGGGCTTGTTGCCCCCCACGCTTCCCACTTCGTGTGGTTCGCTGCCCCCCGAGGGGGTGCTCGCTTGCTTGGGGCGGCCCGGCGCAGCGCTCGGATCATCGCGCTGCTCCACGATGAACTCCACCGTGCCGGCGCCCACGTAGTTCACCGCACGCGCGGCGGCCACGGCCGCCAGGCCCATCTGCTGGCGCATCTCGGGCGAGAGGCCAGGCGCGGGTGCTTCTTCCAGCACCTTCTGGTGGCGGCGCTGCACCGAGCAGTCGCGCTCGAACAGGTACACACCGTTGCCGTGGGTGTCGCAAAACACCTGGATCTCGATGTGGCGCGGGCGCTGCACGTATTTTTCGATCAGCACCGCGTCGCTGCCAAAGCTGTTGATGGCTTCGCGTTTGCACGATGCCAGCGCGGCCTCGAAGTCTTCGGCCTTGTCCACCGCGCGCATGCCCTTGCCGCCGCCACCCGCACTGGCCTTGATGAGCACGGGGTAACCGATGCGCTCGGCCTCGGCCTTGAGCAGGACCGGGTCCTGGTTGCTGCCGTGGTAACCCGGCACCAGGGGCACACCGGCCTTCTCCATCAGCTGCTTGGACTCGGCCTTGAGGCCCATGGCCAGGATGGCCGATGAGGGCGGGCCGATGAAGACCAGGCCGGCCTGGGTGCAGGCGTCGGCAAACGCCTCGTTCTCGCTCAGAAAGCCGTAGCCGGGGTGCACGGCCTGCGCGCCGGTGGCGCGGGCGGCGTCGATGATGGCTTGCCACTTGAGGTAGCTGTCCTTGGGCGCGGCGCCGCCGAGGTTGACCACCTCGTCGCACAGGGCCACGTGTTTGGCGTGGGCATCGACGTCGGAGCACACGGCCACGGTGCGCACGCCCAGGCGGCGTGCGGTGGCGGCCACGCGGCAGGCGATCTCGCCGCGGTTGGCAATCAAAATCTTGGAGAACATCTAAGCCACCTTTTCAGAAGCGGAAAACAGTCGGGACAAGCGGTGCCATGCGGCCCGCAGAAAACTCAGCAACACCCAGGTGATCCACGCGGCGAGGACCACCACCACCGTCAACACGCCCGCAAAGACCAGCGGGTGGTTCGTGGCCAGCCACAGGGCGCCCAGCACCAACCCGTCCTCGACCAGACTGGCGAGCACGTTGGAAAACGGTTCGGGCGAGGTGTTGATGGCCGCGCGGGTGGTGGTCTTGGCCACCTGGCTGCTGGCCGCCAGCGTGCCGCCCAGCAAGGCGGCCACCAGGGCCATGGTGGCGCTGTCGGCACCAAACACCCCAGCCGCCAAGGCCGCACCCGCAGGCACCCGCAACACGCTGTTGAGCAGGTCCCACAGCGAATCGAGGCCGGGAATCTTGTCGGCAAAAAACTCCACGAACAGCAGCCCGCCGCTGACCACCAGCAGCGCCGGGTGCTGCAACACCTGCAAGCCGCCGGGCAAGGCCCACAGCCCCAGCGCACCACTCAAGCCCACCACAAACACCACCAGGTACAGCCGCAGCCCGCTGGCCCAACCGAGGGCCGCCGCCAGCGCCAGCAGGCTGGTCATGTCGAGGTGCGCGGTGGCGCTGCCCAGCGTGCCGGCGACCGGGCCGAACGCGGCCTGCCACCACAGCGTGAGTTGTTGCCAGACGGTGTGAAGTGTGTGATCCATGTGGGCTCCCTGATGTTTGGCACATCATGGCAGCAACCAATTGGGCTTGCGTTTTTGCAGAAAGGACGACACACCTTCGCGCCCTTCGGCGCTGGCGCGGATGTCGGCGATGCCGTCCACGGTGGTCGCGATCAGCGTGTCGTGGATTTCGCGCTCGGCCACATCGCGCACCAGACGTTTGCAGGCCTTCACCGCAGCGGGGCCCGCATTTACCAGCGCCTGCGCCAGTGCGTCCACACGCGCATCTAGTTCACCAGCCGCCACCACCTCGTGGACAAAACCTATGCGGTGGGCCTCGACGGCGCCGAAACGCTCGGCCGTCAAAAAGTAACGGTGCGCGGCCCGCGCGCCCATGGCGCGGATGACGTAAGGGCTGATGGTGGCCGGGATCAGGCCCAGCTTGACCTCGCTCAGGCAAAAGCCCGCCGTGTGCACCGCCACCGCCATGTCGCACGCGGCTACCAGGCCCATGCCACCGGCGTACACATCGCCCTGCACGCGGGCGATGGTGGGTTGGGGGCATTCGTAAATCGCACGCAGCATGGCCGCCAGCGCGCCGGCGTCCGCCAGGTTTTCTTCGCGCGTGTAGTCGGCCATGCGGCGCATCCAGTTCAGGTCGGCACCGGCACAAAAGGCCGGGCCTTGTGCCGCCAGCACCACCGCCCGCACGTCGTCGCGCTGGCCCACTTCCGTGAACACCTGCGTGAGCTCGGCGATCACTTCGTCGTTGAAAGCGTTGCGCACCTCGGGGCGACTCAACGTGATGCGGGCCACGCCTGTCTGCACGTCCAGGGTCAGGGCCTTTGTCGGTGAATTCATGCGCGGGCCTCCTCTTGCAGGCAGTACACCAGGTCGAGTTCGGGGCAAGACCGACCCAACGCGGTCAACGCGGCCGTGATCTGCCCCCGGTGGTGGGTGCCGTGGTTGAACACGTGGGCCAGCGTGGCAGCAAACGGCAAGGTGGCCGGCTGACCGCGCATGGTGGTGTAGCTGAGCACGCCATCAAAACGCTCGGCCGGCCAGCTTTCGATCAGCGGCAGCCAGTTGGCTGCACCGCCTTTGAGTGCCTGAGCAAGGCGCTCACGGTCGGGCTCCACCTCGCTGTCCAGCGCCACGGTGGGCGATGCACCCTTGGCGAAACGCGAGAACCACAGGAAATGCTCACCCACCAGCAGGTGGTTGAGCGTGCCATGGATGCTCTTGAAAAACAGACCGACGTCGCGCCGGTAGTCGGCCTCGGGCACCTGGGTCACCGCGTCGAGCAGGCGGCGTGTGGCCCACACGTTGTAGCGGGCCAGTTGCAGAAAATGGGTGTGCGGGTTCACACCGACCTCACATGCGGAAGAGGCCGAACTTGGTGTCGGGGATGGGCGCGTTGAGCGAAGCGCTCAGGCCCAGCGCCAGCACGCGGCGGGTGTCGGCCGGGTCGATGACGCCGTCGTCCCACAGGCGGGCCGTGGCGTAGTAGGGGTGGCCCTGGTCTTCGTACTGGCGGCGGATGGGTGCCTTGAAGGCCTCTTCCTCTTCCATGCTCCACTGCCCGCCCTTGGCCTCGATGCCATCGCGCTTGACCGTGGCCAGCACGCTGGCGGCCTGCTCGCCACCCATGACCGAGATGCGCGCGTTGGGCCACATCCACAGGAAACGCGGGCTGTACGCGCGGCCACACATGCCGTAGTTGCCGGCGCCAAAGCTGCCGCCGATGATGACGGTGAACTTCGGGACAGCGGCCGTGGCCACGGCGGTGACCAGCTTGGCGCCGTTGCGGGCAATGCCCTCGTTTTCGTACTTGCGCCCGACCATGAAGCCGGTGATGTTCTGCAAGAAGACCAGCGGGATCTTGCGCTGGCAGCACAGCTCGATGAAGTGGGCACCCTTGAGCGCCGACTCGGAAAACAGGATGCCGTTGTTGGCAATGATGCCCACGGGAATGCCTTCGATGCGGGCGAAGCCGCACACCAGCGTGCTGCCGAAACGGGCCTTGAATTCGTCGAAGTCGCTGTCGTCCACGATGCGGGCGATGATCTCGCGCACATCAAACGGCTTGCGGGTGTCGGTGGGAATGACACCGTACAACTCCTCGGCCGCGAAACGCGGCGGCACCGGCGCGTGGATGGCGATGTTGGGACGTTTGGCCACGTTGAGGTTCTTCACGATCTGGCGGGCCAGCGCCAGCGCGTGCATGTCGTTCTGTGCCAGGTGGTCGGCCACACCGCTCAGGCGGGTGTGCACGTCGCCGCCGCCCAGGTCTTCGGCGCTCACCACCTCGCCAGTGGCGGCCTTCACCAGCGGCGGGCCGCCCAGGAAGATGGTGCCCTGGTTCTTGACGATGATGGTCTCGTCGCTCATGGCGGGCACGTAGGCGCCACCGGCGGTGCAACTGCCCATGACCACCGCGATCTGCGCGATGCCCTGCGCGCTCATGTTGGCCTGGTTGTAGAAGATGCGGCCAAAGTGCTCGCGGTCGGGAAAGACCTCGTCCTGGTTGGGCAGGTTGGCGCCGCCCGAGTCCACCAGGTAAATGCAGGGCAGGCGGTTTTCACGCGCGATCTCCTGCGCCCGCAGGTGCTTTTTCACCGTCATGGGGTAGTAGGTGCCGCCCTTGACGGTGGCGTCGTTGCAGACGATCAGGCAGTCGGTGCCGCTCACGCGGCCAATGCCGGCCACGATGCCGGCGCAGGGCGCGTCGTCGTTGTACATGCCCAGGGCGGCGAGCGGCGCCAGCTCCAGAAAGGGCGTGCCGGGATCGAGCAGCATTTGCACGCGGTCGCGCGGCAGCAGCTTGCCGCGCGCCGTGTGTTTGGCACGTGCGGCCTCGCCGCCACCGGCCGCCACGCGCGCCACCTGAGCCTTGAGGTCATCCACCACGGCGCGCATGGCCAGGGCATTGGCCTGGAACTCGGCCGAACGGACGTTGAGTTGGGTGTCGAGCTGGGGCATGGAAAGTCTCTCGATGGGTAGCGGCCCGCGCCCGGGATCGGGCGCACGGACACTCAATGTAGTGGCACACAGCTTAGGCACAAAGCCGGGTTTACACTGGACAGGGAGGTTGCAAATCGTGCCATCACCTGACCACCCACTTTCCCAAGGAACCGCCGCTACACCGATCGCCTTTGTGCGTGCCATTTGCCTGGCCTACAACCGGCGGGGAATGTCGCCTGACGGCGCGTTGGCGCGAGCACAGATTGCGCCAACGCTGGTGCAACAAGACGGCGCCCACATCACCGCCGGCCAGATGGAATGGTTGTCCGAGGCGGCGATGCGCGAGCTGGACGACGAGGCCCTGGGCTGGTTCTCGCGCCGCCTGCCCTGGGGCAGCTACGGCATGCTCGCGCGCGCCTCGCTGGGCGCACCCAACCTGGGCCGGGCCATGAAACGCTGGTGCCGCCACCACAGCCTGCTCACCGACGACATCGCCCTGACGCTGACCGAAGCCGATGGCGTGGCCACCCTGGCGCTGGAAGAGCGGCGCGACCTGGGCGCGCTGCGCGAGTTCTGCCTGGTGTCGGTGCTGCGCAACGCCCACGGCCTGGCCTGCTGGTTCATCGCTTCGCGCCTGCCCCTGTTGTCGGCCCACTTCCCGTTTGCGCGGCCGGCCCACGGCGAGGTCTATCGCGTGCTGTTCCCTGGTGGAGAGACACATTTCAACGACGGTCCGGCCCGCCTGTGTTTTGACGCCCGCTACCTGGCACAAGCCCTGCGCCGAGACGAAGCGGCCATGAACCAGATGCTTAAACGCGCGCTGCCCTTGACGGTGCGCCAATACCACCGCGACCGCTTGCTGGTGGAGCGTGTGCGCCAGGCGCTGCAGCACCAGCCGCAGCACAGCCACAGCGCCGAGGCCCTGGCCGAGTTGTTGCACGTTTCGGCGCGCACCTTGCACCGCCAGCTCAAAGAGGAAGGCGCCACGTTGCAGGCGCTGAAAGACGAGGTGCGCCGCACGGTGGCCACCGAAGCGCTGCTGCGCACCGACCGCCCGATCAAACAGGTCGCGCAAGCGGCCGGCTTTCGCAACGAAAAAAGTTTTTCGCGCGCCTTCCGATCCTGGACCGGCCTGGGACCGGCCGAATTTCGCCAATCACTCAAGCCTTGAGCAAGCCCGGCAACGCGCCCATGTGTGAAAACACCTGCTGCACCGGCAACCCGGCAAACGCCCGCCCGTGCCCCTGCGGGCAGTAGCCCCACACCGTCGCCCCAGCGGCTAGGCCGGCGCGCGCGCCCACGGCGCTGTCTTCGATCACCAGGCAACGTTCGGGCGCCACCCCCAAATGCGCGGCGGCGGCCAGATAAACGTGGGGTTCGGGTTTGGAGGCCGGCATCTCGTGGCCGCTGAAGACGCGGCCTTCGAACCAGCGCAGGAGGCCGACCTGTCGCAGCTGCATTTCCACTTTGAAGCGGTCGGCACCCGACGCACAGGCGATGCGCCCCTGATGTCCCGCATGCAATGCCGCCACGGTGTCGTGTATGCCGTCCACCGCCAGCAACTCGGCCGCAAGCGCCGCGTTGCGGCGCTCCAGGAAGCGCTCCATCCAGTCGGCCGGCAGTGCGTGGCCACGCTCGGCCGCCCAGGCGGTCATCACGTCGCGGATGGTGCAGCCGGTGAAGTGGTGGTCGATGGCCTCGCGGGTGAGCGGGGTGTCCACCCAGTCCAGCTCCTGCAACATGCCCAACAGCACGCGGTTGACGATGGGTTCGCTGTCCACCAGCACGCCATCACAGTCGAACAACACGGCCTCAAAACGCGGTGCGGTCACAACATGTCTCCGTCCACGTAGAACCAGTGTCCGGCCTCGCACACAAAGCGGCTGCGTTCGTGCAGGCGCTGGCCGCGGCCCGCCACCCGCGAGCGCGCCACGAATTCGACCTCGGCGTGGGTCCCGTCCGTGCGCCGATGTGCGCGAACATCGAGTCCCAACCAACGTTGTGCCGGCTCAAAATCCAAGGTGGCAGGCCGTGTGGTCGGGTGCCAGGTGGCGAGCAGGTAGGCCGCGTTCTGGCGCACAAAGGCGCTGTAACGTGAGCGCATCAGGGCTTCTGCATCGGGCGCGGGCTGGCCGTCATGGCAGGGCTGACAGCAGGCGGCGTAGGGCAGCGGTCGGCCGCGCGCATCCAGGCGGCCACAAGGGCATGCATCGGCCACGGTCGTCACGAGGAGGCGGTCTTGCGGCTGGCCGTGCGCGCCTTGTGCTGCTCCAGCGTTTCGGTCGGTGCACCGGCCTTGACCCAGGCGCCAAAGCCCCCATCGATGTGCGCCACGTTGGTCATGCCCATGTCGCGCAAGGCCTTGGTGGCCAGGGCGCTGCGCCAACCCGCACCGCAAAACAGCACGAACTCCTTGCTCTCATCGCCGAACGCGGGCTTGAAATACGGCGAATCGGGATCGACCCAGAATTCGAGCATGCCACGCGGCGCGTGCAGGGCACTGGGGGCCGTGCCCTCGCGCTCCAGTTCGCGCACGTCGCGGATGTCCACCAGTTGCAGGCGGGCGTCGCCGCTTGTCAGCCGCTCGGCCACCTCGGCCACGGTGTAGGTGGTGATCTGCGCCGTGGCTTCGTCCACCAGCGCGCGGAATCCTTTGGTGATGGGCATGGGGGTTTCCTTCACTTTCTCCAGAAATGGCCGGTGAACAGCACCAGCACACTCAAAAGTTCCAACCGGCCCAAGAGCATGGCGAAAGTGCAAATCCACGTTTGAAACGCGGTCAGGCCACTGAAGTTACCCGCAGGTCCCACGTCGCCCAGACCGGGGCCGATGTTGTTGAGCGTGGCCACCACGGCGGAAAAGGCGGTCACGATGTCCAGGCCTGAGAACAGCAACAGCATGGTCAGGCCCATGGTGCAGGCGCCGTAAATGAGCATGAAGCCCAGCACCGCGGTCATCACGGTGGGCGGCACCACGCCGCGCCCGAGCGTGACGGGGTTGACCACGCGGGGGTGGATGATGCGCACCAGCTCGCGCCGGGCCTGTTTGACCAGCAGCACCATGCGAACCATTTTGATGCCACCGCCGGTGGAGCCGGCACAGGACACAAAACAGCCCAGAAAAATCAGCCAGATGGGCGCGAAGGCCGGCCATTGCGCGTAGTCGGTGGATGCGTAGCCGGTGGTGGTGGCCACCGACACCACATGGAACGCGCTGGCCCGCAGGGCGGCCAGGAAGTCGGTGTACACGCCGCGCGCCATGAGCAGCAGGGTCAGCAACGCGATGGAAGCCAGCAGCACCAAAAGGTAGGTGCGGATCTCGCGGTCGCCCAGGATGGGGCGCAACGAGCGCGTGCGCAACACCATGAAGTAGCGCAAAAAGCTGATACCCGCCAGGGTCATGAACACCACCGCCACCGCTTCGATGAGCGGCGAATCCCAATGACCAAAGCTGGCATCGTGTGACGAGGAACCGCCCAACCCCATGGTGGTGCACATGTGCATGAAGGCGTCGGGCCAGCTCATGCCGGCCCAGCGGTAGGCCAGCATGCACAGACCGGACAACACGAAGTACACACCCCACAGCCCACGCGCGGTTTCGGCAATGCGGGGGGTGAACTTGGTGTCTTTCATGGGGCCGGGCGTTTCGGCCTTGTAGAGCTGCACGCCACCCAGGCCCAGCAAAGGCAACACCGCCACCACCAGCAGCATGATGCCCAGGCCACCGATCAACTGCAGAAAACAGCGCCAGATGTTGACCGCCACGGGCAACTGGTCCAGCCCGGCCAGCGCAGTGGCCCCTGTGGCGGTCAGTCCGCTCATGGCCTCAAAGTAGGCCTTGGTCCAGGTGATGTCGGGCACAGTGAACATCAGCGGCACGGCGGCAAACGCGGGCAACACGACCCAAACCAGGTTGACCAGCAAAAAGCCATCGCGTGCCATCAGCTCGCGCCGGTGGTGGCGCGTGGCTTGCCATAGCACCAGGCCCGACAAAAGCGACAGCAGAAAGCTGCCCAGCCACACCCACTGCACCGCCACGCTGTCATGGAAACGGGCCCAGCCCAATGGCACCAAAAAGGCCGCCGAAAACGCGACCTGGACACGCGCCATCACGGCAAGTACGGGCAAAAACATGGGTGAAACGCCGCTCAGAAGAAGGTGGCACTGACCTGGAACAGGCGTTCCACCTCGCGCACCATGCGTTTGTGCGGGATGAAGATGACGATGTGGTCATCGGCCTCGATCAGGGTGTCGTGGTGGGGCATCAGCACCTGCGAATCGCTGCCCTCGCCACGCACGATGCAGCCGATGCGCGCGCCCTGAGGCAGTTTGATTTCCTCCACCCGGCGCCCCACCAGCTTGGATGTCTTGACGTCGCCGCGTGCGATGCCCTCCAGCGCTTCGGCCGCCCCGCGGCGCAGGCTGTGCACCTGGGCCACGTCGCCCCGGCGCAAATGCGCGAGCAACTCGCCGATGACGGTGTGCGACGGCGAGATGGCGATGTCGATGGTGCTGCCCTGCATCATGTCGGCGTAGGCGCGGCGGTTGATCAGCGAGATCACCCGGTTGGCGCCCAGGCGTTTGGCCAGCATGGCGGCCAGGATGTTGTCTTCGTCGTCGCTGGACAGCGCCAGGAACAGGTCCATCTCGCCCACCTGTTCGTCCTGCAGCAGGTCTTCGTCGGTGCCGTCGCCGTGCAACACCAACATGCTGGAGGGCAACTGGCCGGCGAGGTAGTCGCAGCGTTTGCGATCGCGCTCGATCAGCTTGACCTGGCACTGCCCCACCAGGCTGCGCGCCAGCCGCAGACCGACCTTGCCGCCGCCGGCAATCATGACGCGACGCACGGACTGGTCGGCGCGGTGAATGGCGGCCAACACCTGGCGGATCTTGGTCTTGTCGGCCAGCACAAACACCTCGTCACCGGCCAAGATGCGCGTCTGTGGGCCAGGGTCCACCTCGGCGTCCTGGCGGTAGATAGCCACCACCCGCATGTCCACGTTGGGCAGGCGTTCGCGGATGTCGGCCAGGGTGTGGCCCACCAGCGCGCCACCGTGCACCGCACGCACTGCGATCAGGCAGGCGCGGCCGTCGGCAAACTCCAGCACCTGCAAGGCCTCGGGGTAGTCGATGAGCTGGTGGATGTAACGCGTGACCGACTCTTCGGGGCAGATCACGTGGTCCACCGCAAAGCCGGTCTTGGACATCAGCTCGTCGCCTTCGGCGAACTCGGGCGAACGCAGGCGGGCGATGGTGGTCGGCACATTGAACACGTCGTGTGCCACCTTGCAGACCACCAGGTTGGATTCATCGGCGGCCGCGCAAGCGATCAGCATGTCGGCGTCCTGGGCGCCCGCATCGCGCAGCACCGAGGGCTGGATGCCGTTGCCCACCACACCGCGCAGGTCCAGCCGTTCTTCGAGCAGGCGCAGCCGCTCCGGGTCGTGGTCGATCACGGTGATGTCGTTCTGCTCCGACACCAGGCTCTCGGCCACGCTCTCCCCTACCCTGCCGGCTCCCAGGATGATGATGTTCATGGCCTGGATGTTACCGCCCCGCCAGCGGCGAAGCGTTTACAGCGCGCGCTGGATGATGATCTTTTGCACGTCGCTGGTGCCCTCATAAATCTGGCACACGCGCACATCGCGGTAGATGCGCTCGACCGGGAAGTCGTTCACCACGCCGTAGCCACCCAGGGTCTGGATGGCCACCGAACACACACGTTCGGCGGTTTCGCTGGCAAACAGTTTGGCCATGGCGGCCTCTTTCAGGCAGGGCCGGCCGGCGTCACGCAAGGCGGCGGCGTGCCAGATCAACTGGCGCGCGGCTTCGAGCTGCGTGGCGCAATCGGCCAGGCGGAAACCCACGGCCTGGTGGTTGAAGATGGGCTGGCCGAAGCTCTCGCGCTGCTTGGCGTAGTCGATGGCCACCTCCAGCGCGCTGCGGGCCATGCCCACGCTCTGCGCGGCGATGCCGATGCGCCCGCCTTCGAGCGCGGAGAGGGCAATCTTGTAGCCCTCGCCCTCGGCGCCGATCAGGTTCTCGGCCGGGATGCGGCAGTTGTCGAAGTTGATCTGCGCGGTGTCGCTGCTGTGCTGGCCCAGCTTGTCTTCCAGGCGCGCCACCACATAACCCGGCGCGCTGGTGGGCACAAGGAAGGCACTCATGCCCTTCTTGCCGGCGGCCTTGTCGGTCACGGCAATCACCACCGCCACGTGGCCGTTTTTGCCGCTGGTGATGAACTGTTTGACGCCGTTGATGACGTATTCGTCCCCCTGTTTGACGGCCGTGGTGCGCAGCGCCGAAGCGTCCGATCCGACGTGGGGCTCAGTCAGACAGAAGGCGCCCAGCATCTGGCCGGCGGCCAGCGGGCGCAACCATTGCGCTTGCTGCGCGGCATTGCCGTAGCGCATGAGGATGGCGTTGACGGGGCAGTTGGTCACGGAAATTGCCGTGCTGGTGCCGCCATCACCGGCGGCAATTTCTTCCAGCACCAGGGCCAGCGTCAGGTAGTCCAAGCCGGCGCCGCCCAGCGCCTCGGGCACGCAAATGCCGTAGGCACCCAACTCGGCCAGGCCCTGGTGCACGTCTTTGGGAAAGTGGCGCTCCTTGTCCCACTTGGCGGCGTGGGGCCACAGCTCGGCTTGTGCAAAGGCGCGCACGGCGTCGCGGATGGCTTCTTGGTCGGGGGTCAGCAACATGGTGTGAGTCTCAATGAATGTGTTTACCAAGGCAACGGGGTGCCATCGTGGTTGAGGAAAGCGCCTCGCCACGCGGGAGTACTGGGCGCACGCGTCACGGTGCTGCGCAGGCTGGCAACGCTTTGCGCCACCGACGTGGGCGCCTGTGGCCCGCCCATCTCAGTCTGCACCCACCCGGGATGCAGGGCCAGGCAGGTGACCTCTGGAAAGTCGTGCTGCGCGCAACGGATGTACATGTTGAGCGCAGTTTTAGACATGCGATACAGAGCGGCCATGCCTGTTTCGGTGAGAGCGAAACTGCCGAAGTGACTGCTGATGGCCGCAAAGACGCCCGCACGCTCAGCCAGCATGGGCGCGATTTGAGGCAGAACCATCATCGGCCCCATGGCGTTGGTGTGCATGAGTTGGTCGAACTTTTCGCGCGTGGGCGGCGAGGCTGTGGTGGCCCGATCACCCACGCCCGCCACATACCAAGCGACGTCCAACTTCTCGCCATCCAGCAACCACGAAAAACCGCTCACACTCGCCGGGTCGGCCACATCCACCCTGAGCGCCTGGGCGCCCAGGTTGCGCAAGGTGGCCAGCCCCGCGTCGTCGCGTGCAGTGGCAATCACGCGGTCGCCTGCCTCGCGGTACTGACGCACCAGCTCCAGGCCGATGCCGCGCGAGGCGCCAATGACAAGCACAGTGTTCATGGGAAAGGTCAGCTGTTCAAAGGCGCCCTTGCAGCAAGGCGTAGACGTCGTTGCGGGTGCTGATGGCGAGGACAGTGACGATGTGGTCGGTGTCGTTCACGTGGTAGGCCAGTCGGTATTGAGGCGTGCTGATCTTGATGCGGTACAGATCAGGCGCGCCATGCAAGGCATCCTTGGTCACGCGTGGCCGAATCAGGCGCTCACCCAACAACTTCTTGCGGAAACGGGTTTTGATGCTTTCGTCCAACTTCGCCCACTCCCGCTCGGCGTCGGGATGGATAGCCAACTGGTACGGCATTTCACAGGTCGGACGGGTCGATCAGGCGGGCGCGATCGAGTTCGCCCAGCCGCGCAACGGCCTTGTCGCTCACCACCCGGTCGGCCAGCTGATCCAGCACACGCTGCATCCAGGCGGTGGAGACGATGTAGCCGGCCGGCTTGTTGTGGTTGAGCACCACCAGCGCTTCGTCGCCCGCGCGCTCGAACACGCGCGCGGGCGCCTCGCGCAGCTCGGATATGCCCACACTGGTGTTGGAGAGGATGGGGTCCATAGGATTTGATTAGACGAAATTTCGACGAATTTTAGTCAATTTCCACTCAAGACGCCAGCCCAGCCTCGCTCAGATCAGACCAGCTCGATCGCCATGGCCGTGGCCTCGCCGCCGCCGATGCACAACGTGGCCACGCCTTTTTTGCCACCACGTGCCTGCAAGGCGTGCAGCAGCGTGACCAGGATGCGCGCGCCACTGGCGCCGATGGGGTGGCCCAGGGCGCAGGCGCCGCCGTTCACGTTCACCTTGTCGTGCGGAATGCTCAGCTCCGCCATCAGCGCCATGGGCACCACGGCAAAGGCTTCGTTGATTTCCCACAGGTCCACATCGGCCACGCTCCAGCCGGTTTTGGCCAGCAGCTTTTGGGTGGCTCCCACGGGTGCGGTGGCAAACCAGTTGGGCTCTTGCGCGTGGGTGGTGTGGGCCACGATACGGGCCAGCGGCTTGAGGCCTTGCGCCTGCGCCGTGCTCTGGCGCATCAGCACCAGGGCGGCGGCGCCGTCGTTGATGGACGAGCTGCTGGCGGCGGTGATGGTGCCGTCTTTCTTGAAGGCGGGCTTGAGCGATGGGATCTTGTCGAGCTTGACCTTGCCCGGGCCTTCGTCGACCGACACCACGCGCTCGCCGCTGCGGTCTTTCACGGTGACGGAAGCGATTTCCTTGGCGAAAGCGCCACTCTCGGTGGCGGCCTTGGCACGGGTCACCGAGGCAATGGCGAAGGCGTCCTGCTGTTCGCGGGTGAAGCTGTACTTGGCAGCGCAGTCCTCACCGAAGGTGCCCATGCTGCGGCCGGGTTCGTAGGCGTCTTCCAGGCCGTCGAGCATCATGTGGTCGAAAATTTTGTCGTGGCCCATGCGGTAGCCACCCCGGCCTTTTTGCAGCAGGTAGGGCGCGTTGGTCATGCTCTCCATGCCGCCGGCCACCATCACGGTGGCGCTGCCGGCCAGTAGCATGTCGTGCGCCAACATGGTGGCCTTCATGCCCGAGCCACACATTTTGGACAGGGTAACGGCGCCGGCCGACAGCGGCAACCCGCCCTTGAGCAGCGCCTGGCGCGCGGGCGCTTGGCCCTGGCCGGCCATCAAGCAGTTGCCAAACAGCACCTCGTCCACCAAGGCCTTGTCCACGCCGGAACGCTCCACGGCGGCACGGATGGCAACACCCCCGAGGTCGTGAGCGGCCAGCGAGGCGAAGTCGCTCTGGAAAGCACCCATGGGGGTGCGGGCAGCGCCAACGATGACGATGGGATCGGTTGTGGACATGGCAAAACTCCTGTGAAAAAACGAAGCAAAGGGAAGGATCAAATCGATTCAGCGGGCACGGGCGCCTGGAAGCGCCGGGCCTGTTCGTAAGGGAACACGTCGTGCATGTGGCCAGCGAGGATGTGGTCTTTGTGCGCCTGCCAGAAGACCACGTCCAACAGCTCGGCGTGGTGCTGCAAAAACACCTCGCGCACCGCCGGGTGGCCCAACAAAAAGGGGGCGAAGGTTTCGGGGAACACGTCGTTCTTCGCCACCGCGTACCAGACCTCGCCCGACAGCTCGTCCTCCTCATTGCGCGGCGGTGGCACGCGGCGGAAGTTGCAGTCGGTCAGGTATTCGATTTCGTCGTAGTCGTAAAACACCACCTTGCCCTGGCGGGTGATGCCAAAGTTTTTCCACAACATGTCGCCCGGGAAGATGTTGGCCGACACCAGGTCGCGGATGGCGTTGCCATACTCGATCACGGCATGCGCCATTTGCTGGTGCGCGCGCGGGTTGTCCAGCCCGGTGTCAAAAGCCTCTTGCAGGTAGAGGTTGAGCGGGATCATGCGCCGCTCGATGTAGCAGTGCTTGAGGATGACCTCCAGCTGGCCGTCGCCGTCGCGGTCGGAGATTTCGACTTGGCTGGGCGCGAATCTCTGCAGCTCTTCGATCAGTTCGTCCTCGAAGCGATCACGCGGAAACGCCACCAGCGAGAACTCCAGCGTGTCGGCCATGCGGCCCACGCGGTCGTGCTGTTTGACGAGCTGGTACTTGGCGCGCACCTGTTCGCGGGTGGTGTCCTTCTGGTGCGGGAAGTGGTCTTTGATGACCTTGAACACAAACGGAAAGCTGGGCAGATCGAACACCAGCATGACCATGCCCTTGATGCCGGGCGCGATGCGCAGGCGGTCGGAGCTGTGGCGCATGTGGTGCAGGAAGTCGCGGTAGAACAGCGTCTTGCCCTGCTTGGCCAAGCCGAGTGCGTTGTAGAACTCGGCACGCGGTTTGCGTGGCATGAGGCTGCGCAGGAACTGCACGTAGGCGCTGGGCACGGCCATGTCCACCATGAAATAGGCACGCGCAAAACTGAACAGGAGTTGCAGGTCGTCCTCACCGAACAAGGCGGCGTCGATGACCAGCTGGGCGCGGCGCTGGTGCACGATGGGCAAGGCAAACGGCACTTCCTGGAAGCCGTTGATGATTTTGCCGACCACGTAGGCGCCCTTGTTGCGAAAGAACAGGCTGGCCAGCACCTGCAACTGGAAGTTGGAACGCAGCTTGACGTGGTCGAAGTGGCGCAGCATGGCTTGGTGGACGCGCTCGATGTCGCGCTCCAGGTCCACAAAGGGCACGTGCAAGTCGAAGTCGGTCACCACGCGCTGCAGCTCGGTCGCCAGGGTGTCGCGCCGGGGGTAGTAGCTGCGGTAGGTCGGCCGCGTGCCGACGGCCTCGTCTTCGATGTATTCGGTGCTGACCGCGGGCCGAACGAAGATGAAATCGTTCTGAAAGTAGGTGCGGTGCAGGATTTTGGTGGTGACCGAATTGAAGAAGGTTTCGGCCAGCTCGGGCTGCAGGTGGTTGACCAGCAGGCCGATGTAATGCAGCTTGACCTGCTGCCACACGTCCATGGGTTGCTGGCTGGCCTGGAACTCCTTCTCCAGCCGCATCACACATTCCTTCACGCGCAGGTCGTAGAACTCGATGCGCTCGCGCTGGCCGCGTTGCTGGGCGTGCCAGTCGGCGGTTTCGAAGCGGTGTTTGGCACGCGCGGATTCGGCGCGGAACAGGCGGTAATGGCGGTTGAACCCGTCCATCATGGCCCGGGCGATGCCATAGGCGACGGTGGAGTCCAGCCGCTGGGGGAACATCGCCGGGACCGCCCTCAGGCGTCTTGCCTGGGGTAACGTTTGAGGGCGTTGCGGAAGGTGGACATCACCTCGCCGGGGCGGCTCATGCTCACACCCAGGTCTTTCACCAGCCCGTCTTTGAGGCCATAACACCAGCCGTGCACGGTGACATTCTGGCCACGCGCCCAGGCGTCCTGCAACACGTTGGTCCAGGCCACATTGCCCACCTGCTCGATGACGTTCATCTCGCACAACACGTCCTCCTGCACCGCTTCGGGCAGGTGGTCCAGGCGTTTGCGGTGGCGCATTTTCACGTCGTAGACGTGGCGCAACCAGTTGTCCGCCAGGCCAACGCGCATGCCACGCAACGTGGCCAACACGCCGCCACAGCCGTAGTGGCCCACCACCAGGATGTGTTCGACCTTGAGGTACTCCACCGCGAACTGGATGACCGACAGCGCGTTGAGGTCGGAGTGCACCACCACATTGGCCACGTTGCGGTGCACGAACACCTCGCCCGGCTCCAGCCCGGTGATCTGGTTGGCCGGCACGCGGCTGTCGGAGCAACCGATCCACAGGTACTTGGGGCTTTGCTGCTGCGCGAGCTGGGTGAAATAGCCCGGGCGGGTGCGCTCGGTCTCGGCCGCCCAGCGGCGGTTGTTGTCGATGAGGGTCTGGATGGAGGAGGTCATGCGCCGATGTTACCGAGGCGCGTTCCGCCGCCGGGCCGTCCCAAGGCGGGACAACCCCTTGGTGGGGCAGCGACCCGCGCAGCGGTGGAGCGTGGGGGTTTCGAAGACATCACATCGTTTCGGCAAACAGCTCGCGGCCGATCAGCATGCGGCGGATTTCGCTCGTTCCCGCACCGATCTCGTACAGCTTGGCATCGCGCCACAGGCGGCCCAGCGGGTATTCGTTGATGTAGCCGTTGCCGCCGAACAGCTGGATGCCGTTGCCGGCCATCTTGGTGGCCTCTTCGGCGCACCACAGGATGACCGAGGCGCAGTCCTTGCGCACCTGGCGCACGTGTTCAGCGCCCAGGCTGTCCAGGTTCTTGCCGATCTGGTAGCAGAAGGCGCGACCGGCCTGCAGCACGGTGTACATGTCGGCGACCTTGCCCTGCACCAGTTGGAACTCACCGATGCTCTGGCCGAACTGCTTGCGGTCATGGATGTAGGGCACCACGTTGTCCATGACGGCCTGCATGATGCCGATGGGACCGGCGGCCAGCACGGCGCGCTCGTAGTCCAGGCCACTCATCAGCACCTTGGCGCCCATGTTGAGACCGCCCAGGATGTTTTCGGCCGGCACCTCTACGTTCTGGAACACCATCTCGCCGGTGTGGCTGCCGCGCATGCCCAGCTTGTCCAGCTTCTGGGCGGTGAAAAAGCCCTTCATGCCCTTCTCGACGATGAAGGCCGTCACGCCGCGTGCGCCCATCTCGGGCTCTGTCTTGGCATAGACCACCATGGTGTCGGCATCGGGGCCGTTGGTGATCCACATCTTGCTGCCGTTGAGCAGGTAGTAGCCGCCTTTGTCTTCGGCCTTGAGCTTCATGCTGATGACATCGGAGCCGGCGCCCGGCTCGCTCATGGCCAGCGCGCCCACGTGTTCGCCGCTGATGAGCTTGGGCAGGTACTTCTGCTTTTGCGCGTCGTTGCCGTTGCGCTTGATCTGGTTGACACACAGGTTGGAGTGCGCGCCATAGCTCAGGCCCACGCTGGCCGAGGCGCGCGAGATTTCCTCCATGGCGATCATGTGCGCCAGGTAGCCCATGTTGGCGCCGCCGTACTGCTCGGGCACGGTGATGCCCAGCACACCCAGCTCGCCCATCTTGGGCCACAGGTCCATGGGGAATTGGTCGTTGCGGTCGATCTCGGCCGCGCGCGGGGCGATCTCGGCTTGGGCAAAGTCGCGCACCGCGTCGCGCAAGGCATCGATGTCTTCACCGAGTTGGAAATTCAGGCCAGGCAGGTTCATGTTTGTGTCTCCAGACAATCAGGATTGGATGTTCTCGCGGCCGGTCACGGCCATCAAGGTGCAGCCCATGGTGGCGGCCAGTTTTTCACGGCCGCCATCGATGGCGAAAAAGTGCCCCTCGCACACGGTGATGGTGCGCCCTGGTTTGACCACCGTGCCGACGGCACGGAAATGTTGACCCTTGGCGGGTGCCAGCAGGTTGATCTTGAACTCGATGGTGAGCACCGCCGCGTCAGCCGGCATGAGGCTGAAGCCAGCGTAGCCACAAGCGGAATCGAGCGCGGTGGACACCAGGCCGGCGTGGATGAAGCCGTGCTGCTGTGTCAGCCCTTGCGCCCAGTCGAAGGCGATGACCACCCGCCCTGGCGCCACTTCCTCCAGCCGCGCACCCAGGGTGTCCATAGCGCCCTGGCGGGCAAAACTGCCCCGGACGCGGTCGGCAAATTCGGGCACGGCGGGCACAAAGGTGGGCTGGGTCATGCAAGCACTGGCAATTGACGTTTACGTAAACGTCAATTATGACCCAGCCCAACCCAGGCTGCCAACTGGGGTTTGCCACAAGCCCGTCGGCGCACGGGGTTACGCCCGCCCGGCTACGATGCCGGTTCTGTCACTTTCACCTTTGAACCGTTCGCACATGAAGCTCTATTACTCGCCCGGCGCCTGCTCCCTGGCCAGCCACATCGCCATCGAAGAAGCCGGCTTGGCCTATGAAGGCATTCCGGCACCCACCAAAACGCACCAGCTGCCCGACGGCACCGATTACTACACCATCAACCCGCTGGGCTATGTGCCGCTGCTGCAACTGGACGACGGCACCAAGCTGACCGAAGGTCCGGCCATCATGCAGTTCATCGCCGACCAGGCCCCCGCCAAACAGCTGGCGCCCACCAACGGCACCGTGGCGCGCTACCAGCTGCAGGCTTGGCTCAACCTGATTGCCACCGAAGTGCACAAGGGTGGCTTCAGCCCCTTGTTCAACCCCGCCACGCCCGCCGAGGTGAAGGCCGCCACCACCGAACGCCTGCAAGGCCGCTTGAAGTGGGTCAACAGCCAACTCGAAGACAAGTCGTTTTTGATGGGTGAACAGTTCACCGTGGCCGACGGCTACCTGTTTGTGGTGTGTTCCTGGGCGCCGCGTGTGGGTGTGGATTTGTCGGCCCACACGAACATACAGGCCTTCTCGGCCCGGGTCGCCGCACGCCCCGGTGTGCAGGCCGCGATGCGCGCCGAAGGCCTGCTGGGCTGACCACCCGGCTCAAGCCTTTTCGGTTTTTTCCGTCTTTTCAACCTTGGCCAGGAGGCTACGCGCCTCCTTTTCGTGCACCTTGACTTCGTCGAGGTTGGCCTGCAAGTCGGCCAGCTGGTCTTCGATCTGCTGGCGGTGCGCGGCCAACACCTGCAAAAACTTGCGCAACTGCGGCCCCGTGTCGCGCGGGCTGTCGTACATCTCGATGATGTCCTTGGCCTCGGTGAGCGAAAAACCCAGACGCTTGGCGCGCAGTGTGAGTTTGAGGCGGGTGCGGTCACGCGACGAATACACCCGGTTGCGCCCGCCGGGGCCTCCGCGCTGCGGCTGCAGCAGGCCCATGTCTTCGTAGAAACGAATCGCGCGGGTCGTGAGGTCGAACTCCCGCGCCAGGTCGCTGATGGTGTAGGTCGGGTTCGTGGCCATGGGTGGGTTTTACTTTGACGTTTACGTTAACGTCAAGTGGCGCATCTTAACGCCATGCCCCACCGTAGGCCTGAAGGTCAGATTTCGATTTTGGAGCCGAGCTCGATGACGGCGTTGCTGGGCAGATTCAAAAAGTCGGCAGCCGCGCCCGCGTTGTGGTGCATCTGCGCGAACAGCTTTTCGCGCCAGGGCGCCATGCCACTGCCCAGCGAGGGGATGACCGTGTCGCGCGACAGGAAGTAGCTGGTCGTCATGGCCTCCAGCTCACAGCCACGGCCACGCAGCAACTGCAAGGCCTTGGGCACGTCGGGGTCGTTCTTGAAACCGTAGTGGATCACCACCTGCCAGCAGTCGTGGCCCAGCGGCTCCACCTCCAGCCGCTTGTCCAGGCCAATCCAGGGCACCTCGTGGTTGCGCACGGTCACGAACAGGTTTTGCTCGTGCAGCACCTTGTTGTGCTTGAGGTTGTGCAGCAAAGCGTTGGGCACCGCCCCCTTCTCGGCGGTCAAGAACACCGCCGTGCCCGCCACCCGCAGCGGCGGGCTCACGAACACCGCCTCCAGGAAACTCGACAGGTCGATGGCTTCGGCCATGTGGGCCTCGGTCAACAAGGCGCGGCCTTGTTTCCAGGTCATCATCAGGGCGAACACCACACCGCCAATCAAAAGCGGGAACCAGCCGCCGGCAAACAGCTTGAGCAGGTTGGACGAGAAGAACAGGATGTCCACCACAAAAAACCAGCCGGTGGCGGCCAGGCACAACCAGAGCGGGTACTTCCAGCCGTAGCGGATGACAAAGAAGGTCAGCACGGTGGTGATCAGCATGTCCAGCGTGACCGCGATGCCGTAGGCCGCCGCCAAGTTGCTGGACGACTTGAACATGACCACGGCCAGCACGATGGCGGCAAACAGTCCCCAGTTGACGAAGGGGATGTAGATCTGACCCGTGTCACGCACGCTGGTGTGTTGTATGCCCAGGCGCGGCAAGTAGCCCATCTGAATGGCTTGTTTGGTGACGCTGAAGGCCCCCGAAATCAGGGCCTGCGACGCGATGACGGTGGCCATGGTGGCCAGGCCCACCAGGGGCAGCAACAACCAGTCGGGTGCCATGTTGAAGAAGGGGTTCTTGACCGCCTCGGGGTCTTCCAGCAACAAGGCGCCCTGGCCAAAGTAGTTGAGCGTCAGGCAGGGCATGACCACGGAAAACCAAGCCAGCCGAATGGGCTTTTTGCCGAAGTGCCCCATGTCGGCGTACAGCGCCTCGCCACCCGTCACACACAACACCACCGCGCCCAGGATGATGAACGTGGTGCCCGGCTGCTGCCACATGAAACGCAGGGCATGGTGCGGGCTGAGCGCCCCCAGGATTTCGGGGTGGCCGATGATGTGCGAGACCCCCAGCGCGGCGATGGTGAAGAACCACACCAGGGTGATGGGGCCAAAAAATTTGCCGATGCCGCCGGTGCCGCGTTTTTGCACCGCAAACAGCACAAACAGCACCACCAGGGTGATGGGCACGACGTATTGCCGGAAGGCGGGCGACACGACCTCCAGGCCCTCCACCGCCGACAGCACCGAAATGGCGGGGGTGATGACACCATCGCCATAAAACAGCGAGGTGCCGAAAATGCCGATGACCAACAGCACGCGGCGAAGTTCGGGTTTGTCTTTGACGGCCTGTGAGGCCAGCGCCAGCATGGCGATCAGGCCGCCCTCGCCCGCGTTGTCGGCCCGCAGCACCAGCACCACGTACTTGAGCGAGACGATGACGGTCAGCGTCCAGAACACAATGGACAACACCCCGTACACGTTGTCGTGGGTGAAGGGCACATGCCCCGAGCCGAAGACCTCCTTGACGGCGTACAGCACGCTGGTGCCGATGTCGCCATAGACCACGCCGATGGCGCCCAGGGTGAGCGCCGCGAGTGAGGATTTGGATGCAGCCACAAAAAACCGGCGCCGGCTCAATGCCGCTGCCGCGCTGTTGCAAGGTGGCCGATTCTGCGCCTGCGGCCCCACCCTGCCAACCGGGTATGGCGTCTAAACCACACCCGCGTGACCGCGCATGTTGCGCTGCAACAACTTTCAGTCGTAGGTCTCGGCGTCCGGGTCGGTGGCTTCGAGTTCGTAGCTGGCCGCCAGCATGGCCAGGCGACCGATCACACCGTACATGTAGAAGCGGTTGGGCGCGCTGGCGCCGGGCTTCTGACCGGGCTGGGGCATGATGGCGCTTTTCTCGAAAGCCAGGGGCACAAATCGGGCGCCCGGCGCGCTCAGGCTTTCCTCTTCGCCGCGCTCGGCGTGCACACGGTAGAAGCCGCCCACCACATAGCGGTCCATCATGTAGACCACCGGCTCGGCCACCGCGTCGTTGATGCGCTCGTGGGTCAACACCCCTTCCTGGATGATCACATCGGGTGCCACGGTCGCCCCACCGGCAGCCACCATGGCCTTCTGGGTCTTGGCCACCAACACGTCGAGGTCTTTCACGTCGCGCACCGACAGCAGGCCAAAACCGGGGTGGCTGTCATCGGCCTTGACCACCACAAACGGCTTCTCGTTGATGCCGTATTCCTTGTACTTGCGACGCACCTTGGTCAGCAGCGCGTCCACGTTGCTGCGCAGGCACTCCAGGCCGGTGCCTTGTGCAAAATCCACCTCGCCACACTGGTTGTAGAGCGGGTTGATCAGCCAGGGGTCCATGCCCAGCAGCTTGCCGAAGCGCTTGGACACCTCTTCGTAGGCCTTGAAGTGCTGGCTTTTGCGCCGTGTGGCCCAGCCCGCGTGCAGCGGCGGCAGCAGGTACTGCTCGTGCAGGTCTTCCAGAATGCCCGGCACGCCGGCGCGCAAGTCGTTGTTGAGCAGGATGGTGCAGGGGTCGAAGTTTTTCAGGCCCAGGCGGCGCTTGCTGCGGATCAACGGCTCCAGCGTCACCTTGTCGCCACCCGGCAGTTCGATGGTGGTGGGGTCCTTGATGTCGTTGGACAGCGAGCCCAGGCGCACGTTGAGGCCGGCCATGTAGAACAGCCGCTGCAGTTGCGCGAGGTTGCTCAGGTAGGAGATATCGCGGCGGTTCTCGGGCACCAGCAGCAGGTTTTTGGCCTCGGGACAGATCTTTTCGATGGCGGCCATGGCGGCCTGCACCGCCAGTGGCAGCATCTCGGGCGTGAGGTGGTTCCAGCCGCCGGGGTAGAGGTTGGTGTCCACCGGCGCCAACTTGAAGCCCGCGTTGCGCACGTCCACCGCCGAATAAAACGGCGGCGTGTGCTCCATCCACTCCAGGCGGAACCAGCGTTCGATCACCGGCGTGGATTCGAGGATGCGCTGCTCCAGCTCATTGATGGGGCCAGTGAGTGCGGTGACGAGGTGGGGGACCATGGGTGGCCTTCTGAGGGGGAGGGTTTGACAATTCTAGAAGCCGCAGCACATGGGGGCGAAAGCGCCCATCGCAAGGGCGACCGGCGTCGCCGCAGCGACTCGGATATAAACAACAGCTTATGAATAAAAATCTCTGGCTGCTGGCCGCCGCCCAAGGCCTGTTCCTGACCAACAACGTGGTCTTCATCGCCATCAACGGCCTGGTGGGCCTGGCGCTGGCGCCTCTGGGCTGGATGGCCACACTGCCGGTGATGGGCTATGTGGTGGGCGGCGCCATCTCCACCGGGCTGGTGGCCAAGACGCAGGCGAAGTGGGGACGCAAGGTGTCGTTCCAGCTCGGGCTGGTGGTGGCCTTCACCTCTGCGTTGTTGTGCGCCTGGGCCGTCACACACACGCAATTCTGGCTGCTGGTGGCCAGCACCATGTTCGCGGGCTACTACAGCGCCAATGGGCAGCTGTACCGTTTTGCCGCCGCCGAGCTGGCCAGCGCCAGCTTTCGCGAAAAGGCGGTGTCGCTGGTGATGGCCGGCGGCCTGATTGGCGCCGTGGTGGGCCCCAACCTGGCCAGTCGCACCCAAGACCTGACGGCGGTGCCGTTTGCCGGCGCCTACCTATCGCTGGCGGTGGTGGCCATCGTGTCAATGGGGCTGATGGCCGTCATCGAATTCCCTCCCGTGCCGCCCAAGGTGGCCGGCGCAGACCAGGGCCGCCCCCTGGGCGAGATCATGCGCCAGCCGGTGTTCATCGTGGCCGCCGTGGGCGCGGCCCTAGGCTACGGCGTGATGAACCTGCTGATGGCGGCCACGCCCTTGGCCATGCAGGTGTGTGGCTACGCCTTCAAAGACGCGGCGCTGGTGCTGGAGTGGCATGTGATCGGCATGTTTGCGCCGGGTTTTTTCACCGGCCACCTGATCAAACGGTTTGGCACGCTGCCCATCATGGGTGTGGGTGTGCTGCTCAATGCGCTGTGTATTGCGATTGCGTTGTCGGGCGTGGACCTGCACCAGTTCCTGATCGCGCTGTTTCTGCTGGGCGTAGGTTGGAATTTCCTGTTCACCGGCAGCACCACCCTGGCCATGACCGCCTACCGACCGGAGGAAAAAGACCGTGCGCAAGCGGCCATCAATTTCTGCGTGTTCGCCACCATGGCCTTCACTTCGTTTGCGTCGGGGGCGCTGGTCACCACACAAGGCTGGCAGTGGCTGAACCTGGGCTCGCTGGTGCCGGTGGCACTCACGGGCGTGGCCTTGTTGTGGCTGGCTTCGGTGCGGCGGCGAGAGGTGCGGGCGGCGGTTTGATCGGCTGCTCGCGCTTCACTTGCTGCTCACGCCTGAGGACATGGGGCACCAGGCTCCGCGGCTGTCCTCCAAACCGGCTTCGCCGGTTTTCCCCCTTTATGCCGCTGCGCCAGGCACCCCATGCCCTCAGGCAACCACCGTGTTGGCAGACCAACGTGGGCGCAACCACATCGTTGCAGATCGGGGTGGTGGGGCGTTCTGCAGAGCGAGGTAAAGGAGCAGCCGGCGCAGCCGGCGGGGGACACGAGCGTCGCAGAGCGCCCCACCGCCCCGATCCAACACAAACGCAACTCAAACCGGAGAAACCACCCGCTCCCGCATCCACCGCGCCACGTCCTCCGCCGGCATGGGCCGCGCGATGCCATAGCCCTGCAGGTAGGTGCATCCCTCCTGGCACAGAAAGCTGCGCTGGCCTTCGTCTTCCACACCCTCAGCCGTCACATCCATGCCCAGGGTGCTCGCCAGCCCGATCACGCCTTTCACGATCGCACGGTCGTCGGCATCGGTGGCGATGTCGCGCACAAACGAGCGGTCGATCTTGAGCTGATGCGGCCGCAAACGCTTGAGGTAGGCCAGGCTGGAGTAACCGGTACCAAAGTCATCGATGGCCAGGCGCACGCCCAGCTCCACCAGCCGGTCGATGATGCGCAGCGAGGTGTCGCTGTCGGCCATGAGCGCGCTTTCGGTCAGCTCCACCTCCACCTCCTGCGGCGCGATGTCGTGACGCATCATGGCGTCGCGCAGGCTGTCCACCAAGCGGTGGTCGCGAAACTCCAGCGCCGACACGTTGATGGCCATCACGCCCGGACGCAGGCCCTCGGCTTTCCAGCGCGCCAACTGGGCGCAAGCTTCATCGCGCACCCACAGGCCCATCTCGGCGATCAACCCCGACTCTTCCGCCATGGTGATGAACTCACCCGGCGCGAGCAACCCCCGCGCGGGATGGCGCCAGCGCAGCAAGGCTTCGCAGCCGACCATGTGGCCGTGCTGCGCGTGCACCTGCGGCTGGTAGTGCAACACAAACTCGCGCCGCTCTATGGCCTCGCTGAGCTGCTGCTCCAGCGCCACGCTGGCCTGGCGGCGGGTGTTGAATTCGGGCAGGAAAAAGCTGTAGCGCGCTCGGCCCAGGGACTTGGCCTGGTACATGGCCACATCGGCGTGTTTGACCAGGGTTTCGAAGTCGCTGGCGTCGTCCGGAAACATGGCAATGCCTATGCTGCCCGACACCCGCGCCGGCGTGTTGCCCAACAACACCGGCCGAGCCAATGCTTGCAGCAGGCGTTCGCTCAGTGTGGCCAACTCCTGCCAATCAACCACCTGACGGGCCAGCACCATGAACTCGTCGCCACTCTGGCGGCAGGCCACGTCGGCCTCGCGCAAGGTGCTGCGCAGGCGGTGCGCCACTTCGATCAAGAGCTGGTCGCCCATGGCGTGTCCCAGCGCATCGTTGATGGTCTTGAAACGGTCCAGGTCCACGAACAGCAAGCCAAAGCGCCCGCCAGCCCGCTGCGCCTGGCCGATGTCATGTTCCACCAACTCACGGAAGAGGTTGCGGTTGGGCAGACCGGTGAGGGCGTCGTACAAGGCCATGTGCTGCAGCTGACGATTTTTCTCTTCGAGCGCGCCAAAACTGTCCTGCAACTGCTGCTGCACCTCAAACATGAGGCGACCGAGTTGCCCCAGTTCGTCCAGACGGCGCCGCTCCGTCCTGGCTGAAGGTTCGGCGCCATGTGCAACCATGGCACTGGCCAACGCTTTGAGGCGTTCGACCGGCCGCGCCACACGGCGGGTCAGGAACACGCTGAGCACCAGCAACGAAGCACACATTTGCAGCAGCACCAGGGCCACCAGTTGCCATTGCCCCTGCCGCACCGCCGGGGACTGGAGGCGGGTGTCGAACCACACCTGCAGCGAGCCGAGCAGCAGGCCCTCGCGGAAGATCTCCTCGCGCCGCACCACCACACCGTCCACCGCCTCACCACGCTGCAAGCGCGCCAACATGGTAGGCGAACCCATCTCGATGGCCTGTGCATCGGGCCGCTCCTCGCGCACCCGGACCCCCACCACCGCCGGGTTGTCGAGCAGGCGGCGCATGGCGGCCTCGATGGCGGGGGTGTCGATGGCCCACATCGGGTCGCCCAGCGAGGCCGACCCGACCACCATGACGGACTGCATGGCCTCGGCCAACAAGGTCTGCTGCTGGGTTTGGGCAATGCGCTGGCCCACCACCAGCAGCAACAGGGCCGGGGTGACCAGGGTCACACCCAGCACCCACAGCAGGCTGGCGCGCAGGCTCAGGCCGGCCCACCACTGTTGAAGACGTCCCCAGGGAGCGGGCGTCTGCGGTGCGGCAGGTGAATCGTCTGGTGGCGGCACAGGCGCGGACATGGCTCAGCGCGGCGCCAGGCGCTCCAGCTCACGGTCGATGCGGCGCAGCAGATCGGTGCCCACACTGAAGTTGCAGTACAGATGGCGATCCAGCCCGGGGCCAATGTCGGAAAAACGCACCAGGCGCAGCTGGTCGGATGCGGCGAGGCCAATCAGCAACTGCCCTTCCTCGGGCGCCACCAGCAACAGGTCGGCACGCCTGGCCAACAACATGCGCACCAGCTGCAAGGGCTCGCTGCCCGTGCTGGCCCGCCTGCCAGGCAGCTGGGTCAACCAGCGGTCGATGTCAGCGCCGTACGAATACCCCTCTTTCGTCAAAACGGTGAACTGCGGCGAGGCCAGCGTGGCCTGCAAGGACTGGCCATCGGCCAAGGTCGCATCGGTGCGCACCAGCCCACCCATGGGCAGATCGCGGTACAGCGGGCGGCTGAACAGCCCGAGTTTTTCGCGTTCCGGATTCCGGAACCAGCCCAGCGCACACACGGGCTCCTGCCCGGACTGCACCAGCAGCAACTGCCGCTGGCTGGGCGTCAACTCCCAGCGCGCCACAATCCCCGCCCGCGCCAGCGCCTGCTGGACCGGCGTGGCCACCAGGCCCT
Source organism: Hydrogenophaga atypica (assembly GCF_042665215.1). Classification (NCBI taxonomy): domain Bacteria; kingdom Pseudomonadati; phylum Pseudomonadota; class Betaproteobacteria; order Burkholderiales; family Comamonadaceae; genus Hydrogenophaga; species Hydrogenophaga atypica. Next base: position 373,587 of record NZ_JBHTCA010000001.1, on the reverse strand, counting down.
CCACCGTTGTGTCGGGCTTGAGGGTGGTGTAAGGGGGGCGCTCCTGGTAGAGCAGACGCAGCGGCTGATCTTGCGTGCCCAGGACGGGCGCGGCGCCAGCCAGGCCGGTCACGCCGGCACAAACCAGCGCGAAACAGGCATGCAACAGCCGCAACTTGGAGGACACCATGAACCCATTGTGCACGGCTCAAAAACCCTGGTCCAGCCAGTGTTCAAGGGTCTCGAAAACCGGGTCGGCATCGCGCTCGTTGAAGAGCTCGTGGTACAGCCCATCGAAGCAACGGCTGTGCACCACCTCGGGGGGCGCCGCCGCTGCAAATTGGCGGCTGCCACGCGGATGCACCAGGGCATCGGCGCCCGCGTACATCAGGAGCGTGGGCAAGGTCCAGCGCGGCGCGGCAGCCACGGTGAACGCACTTTCGCGCTCAATGAAGCGCGCCAGCCGGGCGCTGATGCGGTCGTGGTTGCGCGGGTCCGCCAGGTAGGCCGGTGCCACCGCCGGATCGTGGGACAGCTGGGTCGCATCCAGCCCATTGCCCACCGCCAGGTTGGGCGCCAGCCGGTACAGCACCGCAATCAACGCCTTTTGCCAACCCGAGAGGCCCGGGTCAAGCGCGGGAGACGACAACACCAGGCCTTCCACCGGCCGCAGGCGTTCGGCCACAAACCGCGCCGCCACCAGCCCGCCCATGCTGTGGCCCAGCAGCACCATGGGGCAGGCCCAAGGGTTGCAGAGGTTCTCACGCGTGTCGTCCACCACCTCGGCCAGGTCGGCCAACAGCGCGTGATCGGCGGGCAACACGCCCCGCGCGCCACCCGATTCACCGTGACCGCGCTGATCGTAGGCCCGCACCTGAAATCCCCAGGCATTGAGGCGCCGGGCCACGTGGTCGTAGCGCCAGGCGTGTTCTCCCAGGCCATGCACGATGAGCACCACCGCGCGCGGCCGCTGGGCCGGGTGCAGCGGCCAGTCGTAGACCGCGAGGTTTTCGCCGTCCCGCAGGGTAAACGGGGCCTGGGTGGTGGACACCATCCGGCGCTCAGGGCATGCGGGCAATCACCTGCGCCACGGCGGCGGTGAGGCGGCGCGCGTAGTCGAGGTGCAAAAACTCGTTGGGTCCGTGGGCGTTGCTCTTGGGGCCGAGCACACCACACACCATCATCTGCGCAGTGGGGAAACCTTGGCTCAGCATGTTCATCAGCGGAATGGTTCCGCCCTGACCGATGGTGCCGTAACCGGCACCATAGGCGGCCTGCGAGGCGTCGCGCAAGGCCTGGTCGAACCAGGGCGTGATGGCCGGGGCATTCCATCCGGTGGCACCACCTTCGGTCTCGAAGGTCACCTTCGCTTGGTAGGGCGCGTTGTCTTCCAGCAAGGCCTTGAGCTGCTGCACGGCCGTGGGCGCATCCACCAGCGGCGGCAGGCGCAGGCTGAGCTTGAAGGCGGTGTAGGGGCGCAGCACATTGCCGGCGTTTTTCAGTTCGGGGAAGCCATCGGCCCCCGTGACCGACAACGTGGGCCGCCAGGTGCGGTTGAGCAGCGCCTCCACCGGATCGGTGGTGGTGGGCAGGGCGAACACGCTGGAGCCGCCGCAGTCGTGGTGCGCCCAGGGGAACCGTTTGTAGACCTCTTCGCCCAAGATGGCGGCGGTGGCGCGGGCCTGTTCCACACGTTCGGCCGGCACCTCGCAATGGAAAATGTCGGGCAGCAGGCGGCCAGTGGCGCTGTCTTCCAGGCGGTCCAGCACCTGGCGCATGATGCGAAAGCTCGACGGCACCAGGCCCGAGGCATCACCCGAGTGGATGCCTTCGGTCAGCACCTGCACCTTGAGCACGCCGCTGGCCATGCCACGCAGGCTGGTGGTGAGCCACAGCTGGTCGTAGTTGCCGGCGCCGCTGTCCAGGCAGATCACCAGGCCCACGTCACCCAGGCGCGGGCGCAACGCGTCCACGTAAGGCAGCAGGTCGTGCGAACCACTTTCCTCACAGGTCTCAATCAGCCCCACGATGCGCGGGTGGGCCACGCCCTGGGCCTTCAAGGCCTGCACCGCGGCAATGCTGGCGTAGACCGCGTAACCGTCGTCGGCACCGCCGCGGCCGTACAACTTGCCGTCATCGATCTTGGGTGTCCAGGGGCCCAGGTCGCTGCGCCAGCCGTTGAATTCGGGCTGTTTATCCAGGTGGCCGTACATCAGCACCGACTGGCCCGATGTGGGAGCAGGTGTGCCATCCTTGCCGGCGCTGGCGGGCAACTCGAAAAACATCACCGGCGTGCGGTCCTGGCCGTGCGCGTTTTTCAGCCGCACGATCTCCAGCGTCAAGCCTTCGACCTTTTGCTCGCGCACCCAGTCGGCGGCGCGCTGCAACACACGCTCGAGGTGGCCGTTGGCCGCCCAGTCGGCATCAAACGACGGCGACTTCGCCGGAATCTCGATGTAGGACTTGAGCTCGGGCACGATGCGCTGCGTCCAGCTGTCGCTGACGTGGGACAACAAGGCATCGGTGTCGGCGCTGGACAGGGGCACACGTGCGTTCATGGCGGTCTCCAAAAAGGGCGGGGCGCACAGGGCGCAAAAAGACATTATTCCAAAGGCCCGGGCCGTCCGAACAGGTAGCCTTGGAAGGCCTTGCAACCCATGAGCTGCAGGAACTGGCGCTGCCCCTCGGTCTCCACACCTTCGGCCACCACGTCCAGGTCCAGGCTTTGTGCCAGTTGCAGAATGGTGCGGGCGATGGCCGCGTCGTTCGGGTCGGTGAGCAGGTCGCGCACAAAACTCTGATCGATCTTGAGCTGTGACAGCGGCAGGCGCTTGAGGTAGCTCAGTGACGAATAGCCGGTGCCGAAGTCATCCAGCGCAAAACAGATGCCGCGCTCGGCCAACTGCTGCATTTTGAGGATGGTTTCCTCGATGTCGTGCAGCAGCAGGCTTTCGGTGAGTTCGAGCTTGAGCCGCTGCGGCGGCGCCCCGGTGGACGCCAGCAGCCCCAGCACCTCGGGCACGAATTCGGCGTGGCGCAGTTGGCGTGCGCTGAGGTTGACGGCCAGTGTGAGGCCCTGCTTGTCCGGGTCGTGTGACCAGGCTGCGAGTTGCTCGCACGCGGTGCGCAACACCCAGCCACCGATGGGCAGGATCAAACCGGTCTGCTCGGCCACCGGGATGAATTCGGCCGGGGACACCATGCCACGTTGTGGGTGTTTCCAGCGCACCAACGCCTCATAGCCCGTCACCCGCCGCTCGGTGTTGACCACCGGCTGGTAGAACAGCGCCAGCGCCTCCTCGGCCAGCGCCTGTCGCAGGTCGCGCTCCAGGGCCGAGCGCGCCATCACCACGGCCTGCATGTTGGGGTCAAAAAACCGCACCGTGTTGCGCCCGGCCGACTTGGACTGGTACATCGCCAGATCGGCGCGCTTGAGGATGTCTTCGACACGTTCGTCGTGGTCGCGAAACAGCGTCAGGCCGATGCTGGGCGTGTTGTGGTGCAAAGCGCCCGAAAGGCGGTAGGGCTCGTTGAGCGCGCTCAGGATTTTCTGACCCACGTTGTTGGCGTACAGCGCGGCCACATCGGCTTCGGTGCCCAGCTGTTCAAACAACACCACAAACTCGTCGCCCCCCAGGCGCGCCACGGTGTCTTCCTCGCGCACCACCTGCTGCAAGCGCTGCCCCACCTGCTGCAACAGTTGGTCACCCGTGTCGTGGCCCAGGGTGTCGTTGAGGTCCTTGAAGTTGTCGAGGTCGATGAAACACACCGCCGCCCATTGCCCGTTGCGCACGCTGGCCGCCTGGGCCTGCTCCAGCCGGTCCTGAAACAGGCGGCGGTTGCACAGGTGGGTGAGGGGATCGTAGAAGGCCAGCCGCTCGATCTGGGCCTCGGCCAGCTTGCGTTCGGTGATGTCACGGGCCACGCCCAGCACACCAAACGCCTGCCCGCCGTGGTCGTGCACCGCGCGCTTGACCACTTCGAGCACGCGGCGCTGACCGTCCATCAGCGCCTCCTCCTCGTACACCAGCGATTCGCCCGTGCGCAGCGCGCGCTCGTCGCTTTCGCGGTAACCCTGGGCCTGCGCCGGCGGCACCAGCTCCGCTTCCGTCTTGCCCAGCATCTGGTCAACGGCGCGGCCGTACATGCGCGCCTTGACCGGGTTGGCCAGCACGTAGCGGCCTTCCGCGTCCTTGAGCCAGACGCTGTCGGGAATGGCCTCGAAGAAGGCGCTCAGCCGGGCTTCGCTGCGCTCCAACCGCAGTTCAAGCTGCTTGCGTGCGGTGATGTCGGTCAGGGTGCCGGCCAGGCGCACGGCCCGGCCCTGTTCGTCGCGCGACACGTAGCCACGGTCCAGCACCGTGATCTCGTGGCCTTGCTTGTGCAGCATGCGGAACTCCAGCTCGAAGCTGGTGCTGCTGTCGGCCAGCACGGCGTCGAACTCGGCGCTCACGCGCAGGCTGTCCAGCGGGTGGGTGAGGGTCAGCCAGAGTTTGGGTGTGGCCGGCAGCTCATCGGTCTCGTAGCCGAGCATGGCCCACCAGCGCTGCGAGAAGTACACCTCGCGGGTCACCAAGTTCCAGTCCCAGGCGCCGTCGTTTGAACCTTGCAGCACCAGGTTGAGCCGCTCCTCGCTTTGCTTGAGTGCCCGTTGGGTGGCCACGTAATCGGTCACGTCGGCGTAGGTGCGCACCCAGCCGCCCGAGGGCAGCGTGCTGGTCTTGACCTCCAGCACGCGGTTGCCAGGCGCCTCACGCAGGTACTGGCCCGGCGTGACCAGGTAGCGCCCACCCACCGTGTAACCGTAAGCGCTGGACACATCCTTGCGGCTCATGCCCGCCGGGAAGGCCCCTTGGGCGAACTGGTAATCGACGATCTCGTCCAGCGTGGGCTGCCGCGACATGAGCGACGCGGGCAAGTCCATCATCTGCAAGAAGCGCTCGTTGTAGAACACCGCCCGCCCGTTGGCCTCGTACATGACCACGCCTTGGCTCAGGCTGGACAGCGTGACTTCCAGCAAGTCGGTGCGACCAGTCAGCAACGCATTGGCTTCGCGCAGTTGGCGCGCGGTCGTGACCCGCTCGGTGATGTTGCGCGCCAGCAGGATGAAGCGCTCGTCCGGGCTGCTTTGCGCCCCGTGGCCGCCCTTGAGCGAGACCGACAGCTCGAACCAATGCTGGCCTCGCCCGGGAATGTCCAGCGCGTACTCGCGCGCAGCCACCACCTCGTGCGCAGCGGCCTGTGCGAGTGCATCGAGCACCACCCGGGCGGCATCGGGCGGCAACACCTCGCTCACATGGCGGTTCAGTTGCTCGGCCACGGGCATCACCAGCATGCTTTCGTCCGGCGCATGGATGGACAGGTAGCGGCCCTCGCGGTCCATCTCGATCAGGATGTCGGGAATGGCCTGCAGAATGGCCTGTTGCTGCGCCAGCAGCTGGTTCATCGCATCGCGGCTGCGGCGCTGCTCGGTGATGTCGTTGGTGAAGCCATACCACAGCACCGCCCCGTCGGTCTGGCGTTCGGGGCGGCCCCGTGTGGTGTGCCAGCGTTCGCCGGCCACCGGCAGCAGCACGCGGTACTCCACCTCCCACGCACTGAGTGCGTCGGCGGAGGCCAGTGCCGAGGCCCGCACCACGGCGCGGTCGTCCGGGTGAATGCGGGCATACAACACGTTGGCATTGCCCTGAATCTGGCGCGAGCTGAGTTCAAACACCTCCAGCGCGCCGTCGCTGATGAAGGGGAAACTGAACCCGCCGTCGGCCCCCATGCGCATCTGGTAGACCATGCCCGGCACGTTGTGGGTGAGCCGCTGGCTGAAAGCCAGGCGGTCCAGCGTGTCGCGTTCGGCGGCCTTGCGTTTCGTGATGTCGCGCCCCACGCCCCGGTAGCCACGGAACACCCCGTTGGCGTCAAAAATGGGCGCCCCACTGACGGCAATCCAGTAGTCGCGCCCGTCCGGCCAGCGGCGCAACACCTCAAAACGCCGAAACTCCTCGCGCCGCTCCAGCAGGGCGCGAAACGCTGCCCACTCGGCTTCGCTCAGGTTGTGGTTGGGCAGCTCCCACAATGTCTTGCCTTCGTAGGCCTCGGGGTACCACTGCTGAACCGAACGGCCTTCGATGCGGGTGTAGCGGTACTGTTCGTCCTGCTCCCAGTACCAGTCGGTGGAGAGCTGGGTGAGGCTGCGAAAGCGGGCCTCGCTTTCACGCAAGGCCTCCTGCGCACTCAGGTGTTCGGTGAGGTCGGCGTAGGTGCGCACCCAACCGCCACCGTCCAGCATGCGGGTGTGGATCTGCAGGATTTGCCCGTCGGGCGTTTTGCGCACAAACACATGCTCGCGTGTGGCGCTGTGGCCCTGGTCGCACAACTCGCGCATGACGCGGTCATCGCTGAGCTCCAGCGGTGTCACGTCGCCCCGCTGCTGCTGGTAGGCCCGCACCTGCAGCGCCGTGGGCCGCGCCTGCATCAAGGCTTCGGGCAGTTTCAACAGCTCCAGAAAACGGCGGTTGTAGAAGCTCACCGTGCCATCGGCGTCCACCTTGACCACCCCGAGCGGCACGTTTTCCAACGCCACGCGGAGCAACTCGTTGGCCTTTTGCAGCGCGTCCTCCGCATGTTTGCGCGCGCCGATGTACGAGCCCACACCTCGGTAGCCGCGAAAGTGCCCCTCGGTGTCGAACATGGGCTCGCCGCTGATGGCCACCCACTCGCCGCCACCGTCGGCGTGCACCCGCTGCACCTCCAGGTTGCGAAACGGCCGGTGCGCTTCCAGATCGGCGCGGTGCGTCGCCCAAGCGGCAGCGTCCATGTTCAGAGCGGGCAGTTCCCAAGGCCGTCGGCCCAGGCTGCGGGCGTGCACAAACCGCTCTGGCAGGTTGCCGTCGAACCGTGTGAAACGAAAGTTTTCGTCGCTTTCCCAGTACCAGTCGGACGACAGTTCGGTCAGGCCACGAAAACGCTCTTCGCTGTCGCGCAGCGCGGCGTCGATTTCCACCCGGTCGGTGATGTCGCGGTGCAAGGAGAGGAAGTGGGTCACCTGCCCACGCGCATCGGCGATGGGCACCACTTCGACATCGACACAATACGGCTGCCCCGTGCGGGTGTGGTAGGTGATGTCCACCCGGACCGCCTGGCGCTGCGCCAAGGCGCGTCGGATGCGGGCCACCGCGTCGGGGTCGGTGCGCGCGCCGTGCAAAACCCTGGGCGAATGCCCCACCAGCTCATCGATGGCGAAGCCGGTGTGGCGGACAAAGGCCTGGTTGACAAAAACAATGCGGCTTTCGCCACCTTCGTGAGGCCCCGATTCGGTGACCATCACCATCTCGCTGATCTGATCCAGCCCCCTGCCCAACCCGTACATGAAACGTCTGGGCAAATTGCCCAAAGCGCTCTGGGCAGCACCCGACACCGGCGCGCCCTCCGAAGGCAATGCGCTGGGGTGTCCGGGTGGCGGCGGCCTCATGTCGGTGGTACGGACCGGTGGAGCCTGGTCACCGGCTGGGTCAGAAGGTTTCCCAATCGCCCTCGTCGCCCGAGGCCGGCTTGGCCGCGCGCACCGGCGCTTGACGGGTCAGCAGTGGCGCCGCAGGCGCTGCTGCCGGTGCCGCAGCAGCGGCCGGGCGGGCCGCAATGCCCTTGGCCGGTGCCGCCGCCTTGGGTGGCGACAGCTTGCTGGGTGCGGCAGGCGGCCGAGGCGCTGGCGCGCGCGGGCTGGGCGCACGGGGTGCGGGCGCACGCGCTGCGGCCAGCATGGGCGCCGCGCCTTCGTTGAGCTTGAAGCTGGTCACCACCTCGGTCAGGCGTGCGGCCTGTTCGCGCAGGCTCTCGGCTGCGGCGGAGCTTTGCTCCACCAAGGCCGCGTTCTGCTGGGTCATCTGATCGAGCTGGTTGACGGCCACGTTGATCTGGCCGATGCCATCGCTCTGCTCGCTGGACGCGGCCGTGATCTCGCCAATGATGTCGCTGACCCGCTGCACGCTTTGCACGATCTCCTGCATGGTGCTGCCGGCCGTCTGCACCAGCGCGCTGCCTTCGCCCACTTTTTGCACGCTGGTGCCGATCAGGTCCTTGATTTCCTTGGCCGCCTGCGCGCTGCGCTGGGCCAGGTTGCGCACCTCGCCGGCCACCACCGCAAAACCCCGGCCTTGTTCGCCCGCGCGGGCCGCTTCCACCGCCGCGTTGAGCGCCAGGATATTGGTCTGGAAGGCGATGCCGTCGATGACACCAATGATGTCGGCGATCTTTTTGCTGCTGTGGCTGATGTCGTCCATGGTGGTGACCACCTGCCCCACCACGGCGCCGCCTTTTTGCGCCACCTGGGCAGCGGTGCTGGCCAACTGGTTGGCCTGGCGCGCGGCGTCGGCGCTCTGGCGCACGGTGGCGGTCAGCTCTTCCATGCTGCTGGCGGTTTCCTCCAGGTTGCTCGCGGCCTGTTCGGTGCGGCCGCTCAGGTCCTGGTTGCCACTGGCAATTTCGGCGCTGGCCGTGCCTATGCTGTCGGCGCTTTGGCGAATCTGCGACACCGAACGCACCAAGGCCTCGCGCATCTCGCCCAGCGCGCGCAGCATGTCCCCCAGCTCGTCGCGGCGGTCGGTGCTCACACTCGCGGTGAGGTCACCCCCCGCAATCTGGCGCGTCACCGCCACGGCGCGCGTGACAGGCTGGGTCACGCTGCGGGTGATCAGGTAGGCGAACAGCAGCCCCGACACCACCGCCAGCGCGGCCATCGTCGCCAGCAGAATCATGGCGTTTTTGAGGCCTGCGGCCAACTGCGTGTCAGAGGCGGTGGTCACACGCTCACCGAATTTGAGCAGCTCCATCATGGCGGCCAGGTAACTTTCGGAGGCCGGCAACACCTTCTCGGTGAGCATGGCGTCGGCGTTGGGGTCGCCGTTCTTGAGGGCAGTGAAATAGCCACCGCGCAGCGACACGTATTCGCTGCGCCGCTTGCCAATGGTTTCCAGCAAGGCCTTGCCTTCGCCTTGGGGCAGGGCCGCCTCCAACGTCTTCTGCAGTTCGTTGATGCGTTGGGTGGTCTGGGTGATCAGCGGGGAGAAGTGCGCATCCACCGCCGGATCGTTACGCGACTTGGCCAGCGCCAGCGCGCGGTTGATGTTCAGGCGCGTGCTGGCCACCCACTCCTGCGCCACCCCCACCAACTGGGCTCGTTGTTTGGCCTGCTGCAGGTTGGCCTGCGTGCTCTGGATGCTGTAAATGCCAATGCCGGCCAGCAGTACTGCCAGCAGCATCACCATGCCAAAACCCAGGCCCAGCCGGGCGGCAATTTTCATGTTGTCGAGTTTCATGGTGTGCCCTCGTTTGTCTCGTGTCGTTTTGGTTGCGCCCCACCTTGCGGGGCTTGGGAGTTCTCAGGCCCTGAGGCGGAACACCGCCACCACCTCACTCAGGCGCTGTGCCTGCTCGCGCAGGCTGTCGGCGGCGGCCGCACTCTGCTCCACCAGCGCGGCGTTCTGCTGGGTGCCCTGGTCCAACTGGGCGATGGCGGCGTTGATCTGCGCGATGCCTTCGGACTGCTCGTTGGCCGATGCCGTGACCGCACCGATGAAACTGGAGATCTTCTGCGCGTTGGCCACGATGTCGCCAATGGTGGTGCCGGCCTGGTGCACCTGGGCGGTGCCCACCTCGACCTTGTCCACGCTGTTGCCAATGAGGGTCTTGATTTCGCGCGCGGCCTGGGCGCTGCGTTGGGCCAGGGTGCGCACCTCGCCGGCCACCACCGCAAAACCACGGCCTTGTTCACCCGCGCGTGCCGCTTCCACCGCCGCGTTCAAGGCCAGGATGTTGGTCTGGAAGGCGATGCCGTCGATGACCCCGATGATGTCGTTGATCTTGCGGCTGCTGGTGTGGATTTCTTCCATGGTGCTGACCACCTGTGCCACCATCTGGCCGCCCTGCTCGGCCACGGTGGCGTTGCCGGTCGCCATGTCGCTGGCCTGGCGCGCGGCCTCGGCCGACTGCGCGACGCTGGAGGTGAGCTCTTCCATGCTGGACGCGGTTTCCTCCAGGTTGCTCGCCGCCTGCTCGGTGCGGTGGCTCAGGTCCAGGTTGCCGCTGGCAATTTCGGCACTGGCGGTGCCCAGGCTGTCGGTGGCGCTGCGCACTTCGCCCACGATGCGGGCAATAGACGCCTGCATGTCGCCCAGTGCGCCCAACAAATCGGTCAGCTCATCCTGCCCCGAGCGGTCGGCCTGCTGGGTCAGGTCGCCGGCCGCCACCGACTGGGCAAAACGCTGTGCCTGCTCCAGGGGGGCACAAATGCTGTGCATGTTGGCCAAGGTGGTGGGCACGACCACCAAGGCGGCCACCGCCAGTGCCACACCAAACACCAGCAGGGTCTGGGTGCTGGCCGACACACCGTGTTCCGCCACCTCTTTGGCCTCGTCGTTGAGCACGGCCTCCAGCTCCACCATCACCGCGTCCACCTGCTCGAACGAGGAATGCGCGGCCCGCAGCACGGTGTTGGCCACGGTGGCCGAGTCGTAGTCGCCATTGGCCAGGGCTTTGGACACCGGCTCCACGGCCTTGTAATACACCGCCAGCAATTCGGACATCTTGCGCAGCTTGGCGTTGTCCTCGTCTTCTTCACCCACCAGCATGGCTTTGATCTGTGTGTCCAGCTTCTGGCGCGCGGTGTCCCACTCGGCTTTGGCTTTCTGGATGTTCGCCGGCTTCTCGTAGTTGACGATCATGTCGCGCTCGTAGCGACGCAACTGCCCCAACGCGACATGGATTTGTGTCAGCGCCACGGTTTCCGCGAACACATGTTCGGAAAACTCGTGGTTCAAGTCCTGCAGGCGCTGCATGCCCCACACGCCGGCGCCCCCCACCATCAGCAGCAGGCACAGCACCACCCCAATGGCGGAAATCATGCGAAGGCGAATCGAAAATCGCCGCATCAAAGTCATCAAACCCATGTGTCGTCTCCCTCAGAGGCGGGCAGGCAAGAACGCCCCAACCCGCGCCGGCTTGTGGTGGCACCGGGCGCACGGTCACCGGCGCCAAGATGCGCTGGCGTCAGGCGATGGCGCTGTCGATCAGCCCCATGTCGGCGCTGCTCATCAGGGACTCGATGTCCATCAGGATGAGCATACGTTCGCCCACGCTGGCAATGCCGGTGATGAAGGTGGTGTCCACCGTGGTGCTCATCTCGGGCGCCTGGTTGATCTGGTCCTTGGCCAACTCCAGCACGTCCGACACCGAATCGACCACCGCACCGACCACCCGGCCTTTGACGTTGAGCACGATGACCACGGTGAAGCCGTTGTATTCGACCGATTCACAACCGAGCTTGATGCGCAAATCCACCACCGGCACGATAACGCCGCGCAGGTTGACCACGCCTTTGATGAAATGAGGCGAATTGGCGATGCGGGTGGGCTCTTCGTAGGAACGGATTTCCTGCACACGCAGGATGTCGATGCCGTACTCCTCGGCACCCAGCCGGAACGTCAGGTACTCCGAAGTGACTTTGTGGCCACCCGCGTCGTCTGCGCTGGCCCGACCACGCGCGCCTGCCATGCCCATTCCCTGTGTTTGTGTGTTCATGCGAACTCCTCGTCTCGTGGTGTGAATGTCAGTCGACCGTCTTCGACCCCAAACTCAGGCCTTGAGCCTCTCGCAAGCCCTTGTTTCTGTCAAGACAGGGCACCATTGTGGGCCAGCTTGGGGCGACTTTTGCATTCTTTGAAAATTCTTGCGCCGCATTTCGCACAAATATCACCATCCAACCGGGGCACGATGGCCGCGATGGCGGCCCCCTTGTCGGGAAACAGGTGGTCTGCGCCCAAGGCCTGGTCAAACCCGGTGCGCCGCCAGATGGCGATGACCTCGGGCCGTGGCCGGTGGAAGTACACATCACCGCCCATGGCACGGCGCGCCTTCAGTTCTTCTGCCCACAGCTCTGCCCCGGCCAGATCGATGAAGTTCATGCTTTTGGACATCACCAGCAGGTGACGGGGTGCGCCCGGGGCTTGCCGCAACGCGTGCAAGGTGTCGGCCACGTGCTGCAGCGCACCAAAATACACCTCCCCTTCCATGCGCAACAGCTTGAGTTGCGGGCACTCGGGCAAAGCGCCGGGGGTGCTGTCCACCACCACAAACGGCCGCTGCGCGGTCGGCAGTTCGGGGGAGGTGTCGAACCCCATGCTGCGCATGGCCGGCTTGGAGGTGCGGTACAAAAACACCATCAGCGACAACAGCGTGCCCAGCACAATGGCCATTTCCAGCCGCAGCGTGACGGTGGCCACCAGCGTGGCGCCGGCAATCCAGAAATCGCGCCGGCTCACGCGCCACAACTCGCGCCAACGCGCCACATCGAACAAGCTCCAGGCCACCAGCATCAGCAAGGCGGCGATGGCTGCCATGGGGATGCGCGCCAGCCAGCCTGAAACCGCGCCGACCAGCACCAGCATGAACACCCCGGCAAACACCGCCGCCAGCGGCGTGCGGGCGCCGGCCTGCAGGTTGGGCACCGAGCGGTTGAGCGAGCCACACGACACATAACAAGAGAAGAACGAACCCACCACGTTGGCCAGGCCCTGGCCCATGAACTCGCGGTTGGCGTCGATGCGCTGGCCGCTGCGCGCGGCCACCGCCTTGGCAATGGAGATGGTCTGCCCCAGCGCCACGATGGTCATGGCCAGCGCCAGGCTCAGCAGTTCAGGCAGGCGCGCCCAGTCGAGCTGGGGCAGGCTGGGCTGCGGCCACGGGGAGGGCATGGCGCCCACTTGCTTGAGCACCGCCGCACCCGGCGTGGTCTGCTGCGACAGCAGCACCGCCAGCACCGTGCCCGCCACCAGCGCCAGCAACATGCTGGGCGAACGAGGCCAGCGCCACCGCAAGCCCCAGGCCAATGCCAGTGTGCACACCGCCACGGTGGGCGCCGCCCAGCCCACATCGCCCAGGTGCGTCAACACAAACGACAACACCGCTGGCGCACCACGCACGCCGGCGGCGTCCAGGCCCAGGGCATCGACCAGCGCGTAGACCGCGATCAACAGCGCCGCGCCGGCCGTGAAGCCAAACAAGGCCGTGGGCGAAATGAAATTGGCCAGCGCACCCAGGCGCAGCGCGCCGATCAGCCACTGCATGAGCCCCACCAGCAGGGTCACGGCCAATGCCAGTTGCACAAAGGCGGCGCTGCCGGTCAGGGCCAGGGGCGCCAGCATGCTCAGCAGCGCCAGCGACAAGGCGTTGGTGGGCCCAGACACCACATGCCAGCTGGAGCCAAACAACGCCGCCACGATGGTGGGCACGATGGCCGAATAAATGCCCATTTCGATGGGCAGGCCGGCGAGCGTCGCAAAGGCAATGCCCTGAGGCAACGCCAACACGGTGCCCAGCAGCCCCGCCAGCACATCGGCGCGCAGGGCGGCGGGGGAGAGTTGCAACACCCAGGCGCCGAACACGCGGGCAGCCCAGGTCGCAGGCGGAGAGGTTGGGGTCAACATGCTGGCCCGAGCATATATCGGCAACGGCCCGCCCCCGCCTGCCCAGCACGTCCGGCGAATGGCGCTGGCGTCCGGCTTGCCCTTTTGTGATACTTGGCCGATGTCATCCCCTTCTGCCCTCGACCGCCTGCGGCGCTGGATTTCCGGCGGTACCCCGCCCAACACGGCCGGCCCCCAAGCGGTAGGCACTGGCAACGCCGGCCCCCATGCCAGTGGCTTGCGCCAGCAACGGGCGGGCCGGCGTGAGCAGCTGTTCGCGCTGGTGCGCGAGAACATGATCCGCATGGGGGTGCTCAGCAGCCACTACAAGTTCAAGGTGCTGACGCTGGACCCAGCGGGCGAGCAGTTCATCGTCATGGTGGACTGGCAACCCGGAGCGCTGGGGGCCGACCCGGTGTTCGAAAAACAGTTCGAGGCTGGGCTGCAGCTCCTGCTGACGGAGCGCAAGCAAGGCTTCAAGGTGAAGGCGGTGTACTGGCGCGGCCACGTTGAGGCGGGCGTGACCGCCGCCGCCCTGTCGCCCCCCCGCACCGCGCGCCCCAACCCCGCCTCTGTGCCCACCCCAGCCGCCGCACCAAAGGACGCCCAGGCGACACACCACGAGGAGCAGGTGTCTGACGACGAACTGATGGCCTTGCAGGCCGCTTTGCGTCAGGCGGGCGCCAGCACGCCGCCAACGCCCCCCTCACGTGCCACACGCCCCGCCGCCCTGGCGCCCTTGCCGGACACCCCGGACTTCGAGCCCACCATCAACACCGAGGGGCACGCCGGGACCGAGTTTGGCGCCCTCAGCGAAACGCAGTACGGCAAGCTGAACTGAGGCTCAAGCCCTGGCCCTCAGTGGCCGGCGAAGTCCACCAGGGTGAACAGCGACAGGCCGCTGTCCGTCAGGCGCTGGGAGCCGCCCAGCTCGGGCAGGTCGACAATGGCAGCCCCCTCAACGACCTGGGCGCCCAACTTTTCAAGCAGCTTGCGCCCCGCCATCATGGTGCCACCGGTGGCGATCAGGTCATCGATCAGCAACACGCGGTCGCCGGCTTTTACCGCGTCGGTGTGCAGTTCCACCGTGGCGCTGCCGTATTCCAGTTCGTAGGTTTCTTCCACCGTGGTGAACGGCAGCTTGCCTTTCTTTCGGATGGGCACGAAGCCCACGCCCAGCTCGTAGGCCAGCACCGAGCCGATGATGAAACCGCGCGCGTCCAGACCCGCCACCACGTCGGGGCGCAGGGCCGGATCCATGTAGCGGTGCACAAAGGTGTCGATCAACACCCGGAACACCTTGGGGTCCTGCAGCAGCGGCGTGATGTCGCGGAACTGCACGCCGGGGGCCGGCCAGTCGGGCACGGTGCGGATGTGGGAGCGGAGGTAGGCGGAGGTGTCCATGGCGGCATTATCGGCGCCGCGCTGCGGCCGACGGCCAACAAAAAGCCCGGCACCAAAACCGGGCCGGGCTCAAGCAGGCAAGGGTTTTTTCAGGCCAGCGGCTTGAATTGGTAACCACTGCCCGCCGCTTCCAGGGTGCCCATGGCGGGCGCGGGGAAGTGGAAGCCGCCCATGGTGGTCTTGTCTTTGACCAACATGTCAAACACGCGACGGCGCGTCTGGCGCGCCATCTCGGCGTCCATGTCGAAGGCGACGGCCCAGTCGGGGCTGCGGGCAAACAGCGAGGGGATGTTGGTCACGTCGGCCACATACACAAAATGCTGGTCCTGCGAGCTGACGCGGAACACACACATGCCCGGCGTGTGGCCAAACGCGGCCTCGGCACGGATGCCGGGGGCCAGCTCGGCGCCAGGCTCGAAGCGCACGATCTGGTCGGCGGCAAAACTGCCCATCACCCGGCGAGCGTTTTCAAACGCGCCTTTGGCCGCTGGCGGCGCAGCATTCATCTTGGTGTCGTCGAACCAGAAAGCGTGTTCGGGCGCCGGCACGTGCAGTTTGGCCTTGGGGAACATGGCCGAACCATCCTTCTTGCGCAGGCCGTTGATGTGATCACCGTGGTAGTGGCTGATGATGACGTGGTCGATGTCCTCGGGTTTGTAGCCGGCCGCCGCCAGGTTGACGGTCAAGCGGCCGGTGGTGGGCGGGCCGTTGTCGGCGAAACCCGTGTCGATGAGGAACTTGGTGTTGCCGCTGACGATGAGGTAGGGCGTGAAGGGAATGTCCACGTAGTCGGTGGGCAGGTTTTGCGAGGCCAGCATGGCCTTGACCTGTTCCAGTGGCGCGTTGCGCACAAACTCTTCGCCCAGCGGCCGGCGCAAGGCACCGTCGTTGAGGGCGATGACTTCCATGGCCCCCACCTTCAAACGCTTGTAGCCAGTGGCAGGCAGCGTAGGCGCCCCAAAATTGGGCGCAGCCTGCGACCAAACGGAGGAGAAAGTCAGCCCGGTCGCACCGGCGATGCCGGCGCCCAGAAAATGTCGTCTGTCCATGGTCGAAAGTCTCCAGAAGCAAAGGGTTGGGGGGCGAACGGCTTGAAGATTAACGGCCCCAGCCCCTGAACTGAACGAACCAGTTCAATAGTTGACCCGTGGGTCAGGTTTTTGCATCCGTCCGTCAGCCGGCCAGCAACTGCGACTCGGCCAGCGCCAGCGCCGTGGGTTTGCCCGACAGCACCAGGGTGTCGCCGCCCTGCAGCAACAGCGTGTCGTCAACAGCCGCCGGCTTGCCATTGGCGCGTCGCACGCTGATGACCTGAACGCCCGTGGCGTGCAGCGCCAGCGCACTGAGCAACTTGCCGTGCATCCGGCCCGCCAGGGGCAAGGCCACGGTGGTCAGGCGCTCCTGATCCACATCGTCGCTGTCGCTGTCGTCGGCGCCGTGAAAGTAGCCACGCAGCAGGCCATAACGGGCGTCGCGCTGTTCCTGCACCACCCGGATCACCCGCCGCATGGGCACGCCCACCAGGGCGAGGGCGTGGCTGGCCAGCATCAGGCTGGCCTCGATGGCCTCGGGCACCACCTCGGTGGCACCGGCTTGTTGCAGCTTGGCCAGATCGCGGTCATCGACCGTGCGCACCACCACCGGCACCTGCGGCGCATGCTCTCGGGCACTTGCCAACACTTTGACGGCGCTGGGGGTGTCCAGGTAGGTCACCACCACCGCGCTGGCGCGGTGCAGGCCGGCAGCCATCAGGGCCTGCAGGCGGGAGGCGTCACCAAACACCACACTCTGGCCGGCAGCGGCGGCCTGGCGCACGCGGTCGGGGTCGAGGTCCAGCGCCATGTAGGGAATGCCTTCGCCTTCCAGCAAACGCGCCAGGTTCTGCCCGCAACGGCCATAGCCGCAGATGATGACGTGTTTGTCGGCGCTGATGGACTTGCGCGCGATGCTGGTCATCTGCACCGACTGCATCAGCCAGTCGCTGCCCACCAGCCGGGTAACGATGGGATTGGCGTACATGATGACAAAAGGCGTGAACAACATGGACAAGACCATGGACGCCAGGATGGGGTTGAACAGCTCGGGCGGCACCAGGTTGTGCTGGCCCGCCAGCGCCAGCAGCACCAGCCCGAACTCGCCCGCCTGCGCCAGGTACAGGCCGACCCGCAAGGCCACCCCGTTCGAGGCGCCGAACAGCCGCGCCAGTCCGGTGATCATCACCAGCTTGAAGCCGATGGACAAGGACAGCAGGAGCAGCACCAGTGGCCAGCGCTCGACCAGAATGCGCCAGTCCAGCATCATGCCGATGGTGATGAAAAACAGGCCCAGCAGCACATCGTGAAATGGCCGGATGTCGGTCTCCACCTGGTGCTTGTATTCGGTTTCCGAGATGAGCATGCCCGCGACGAAGGCGCCCAGCGCCAGCGACAGGCCTGCGTGTTCCGTCAGCCAGGCCAGCCCCAGGGTGATGAGCAAGAGGTTGAGCATGAACAGCTCTTCGCTCTTGCGCCGCGCCACCAAGGTGAGCCACCAGCGCATGATTTTTTGCCCGCCGGTGAGCAACAGCCCCAGCAACGCGGTCGCCTTGAGCACGGCCCACCCCAGCGAGGCAAACAGCTGCTCGGGTTCGGCACCCAGCGCCGGAATGAGCACCAGCAAGGGCACCACGGCCAGATCCTGGAACAGCAGAATGCCCACCACCCGCTTGCCATGCTCGCTTTCGAGCTCCAGCCGTTCGGCCACCAGCTTGATGACGATGGCGGTGCTGCTCATGGCCATCACACCACCCAGGGCCAACGCGGTGCGCCACTCCATCTGCCACCACTGTGGCAACAGCCAGGCCAGGGCCAGCGAACCCGCCGAGGTCAGCAGCAAGGTCAACGCCACCTGCGACAAGCCCAGGCCAAACACATGCCGCTTCATGGCCCGCAACTTGGGCAGGCTGAACTCCAGGCCGATGACGAACATCAGGAACACCACCCCGAACTCGGCCAGGTAGCGGATGCCGCTGGAGTTCTGCGCCAGCGCGAGCGCATTGGGGCCGATGACCACCCCCACCACGAGGTAACCCAGGATAGGCGGCAACTTGAGCTGACGACACAGCACCACCCCCACCACAGCGGCAAGCAGGTACAGCAGCGTCAGGTCCAGGGCAGTCATGGCAAGAATGGTAACGGCTGGCGCACCCCGCCCCGGAGACCCTTGGCCGATAATCGGCGCCATGACAAGCCCCACTTCAAGCTTCAACCCTGAACGTGCGCTGAGCATGGCCCGCGAGGCATTGGACATCGAGGCACAGGCGGTGCAGGCCCTGGGTCAGCGCCTGGGCGACGGTTTTGTGCTGGCGGTCACCACGGTGCTGGGCAGCCAGGGCCGGGTGGTGGTGATGGGCATGGGCAAAAGTGGCCACGTGGGCCGCAAGATCGCGGCCACCCTGGCCTCCACCGGCACCCCCGCCATGTTTGTGCACCCAGCCGAAGCCAGCCACGGCGACCTGGGCATGGTGACCCCCGGCGACGTGGTGCTGGCCATCAGCAACAGTGGCGAAAGCGAAGAACTCACCGTGCTGCTGCCCCTGATCAAACGCATGGGTGTGCCGCTGCTGGCCATGACGGGTAAACCCGGCTCCAGCCTGGGCCGCCACGCCGACGTGGTGCTCGACAGCGGCGTGGACCGCGAAGCCTGCCCCCACAACCTGGCCCCCACCGCCAGCACCACCGCCCAACTGGCCCTGGGCGATGCACTGGCCATGGCGTTGTTGGACGCACGGGGTTTTCGCCCCAACGACTTTGCGCGCTCCCACCCCGGCGGGGCGCTGGGGCGCAAACTCCTGACCCACGTGCGCGACGTGATGCGCAGCGGCGACGCCGTGCCGCGCGTGCCCCTGAGCGCCACCCTGATGGACCTGATGCGTGAAATCAGCGCCAAGGGCCTGGGCGCTGGTGCCGTGGTGGACGAAGCGGGTGTGCCCGTGGGCATCTTTACCGACGGCGACCTGCGCCGTCTGATTGAAAAAGGTGTGGACCTGCGCAGCGCCATGGCACGTGAGGTGATGCACGCGAACCCGCGCACCGTGCGCGACGAGGCCCTGGCCGCCAGCGCCGCCGAGTTGATGGAGCAGCACCGCATCAACAGCGTGCTGGTGGTGGATGCCGCCGGCAAACTGTGCGGCGCACTCAACAGCCACGACCTGATGCGCGCCAAGGTGATCTGATGCCCCCCAATCTGACCTTCCCGCCCGAACTGCTGCTGCGCGCCCAGCCGGTCAAAGTGGTGTTTTTCGATGTCGATGGCGTGCTCACCGATGGTGGCCTGTATTTCACCGAACACGGTGAAACCATGAAGCGCTTCCACACGCTGGATGGCCACGGCATCAAGCTGCTGCAACGCGTCGGCATCACACCGGCCGTCATCACCGGACGCGACTCGCCCGCCCTGCGCCTGCGCCTCAAAGCCCTGGGCGTGACGCACGCGCGCTTTGGCACGGAGGACAAACGTCCCGCCGCCGAAGCCCTGCTGGCCGAACTGGGACTGGACTGGACCCAGGCGGCCGCCATGGGCGACGACTGGCCCGATCTGCCCATGCTGCGCCGCTGTGCCTTGGCCTGTGTGCCCCCTGGCGCCCAGGCCGAAGTGCTGGCCGTGGCCCACCACATCACCCGCGCTGCGGGCGGCCAAGGCGCGGTGCGCGAGTGCTGCGACCTGCTGCTGGTGGCCAGCGGCCAATACGCCCGCCTGCTGGGCGAGGCGGCCCAATGAACACGGTTGCCGCTGCGCCCTGGGGCCGCCAGTTGCGCCGTGGCTGGGACCGCCTGAGCATCTATCTGCCGGTGGTGCTCATGGGCCTGCTGGCCCTGGGCTCGTACTGGCTGCTGCGCGCCACACCCGAACCCGAGTTGACCAGCATCGAACGGCCCCCCCAACACGAGCCCGACTACTTCATGCGCGGCTTTGCCGTGCGCAGCTTCGCGCCCGACGGCGGTTTGCGGTCGGAGGTGAAGGGTACGGAGGCGCGCCACTACCCCGACACCGACAGCACCGAAATCGACCAGGCCCGCATACGCACCCAGCCGCCCGGCAGCACGCTGACCACCGCACGCGCCGACCGCGTGACCAGCAACGCCGACCAAACCGAGTACGTGCTGCGCGGCAACGCCGTGGTGGTGCGTGAAGCTGCTGGCGCCAACCGCCCGCGGCTGGAATTCAACGGCGAGCATCTGCGGGTGCTGACCGGCGAGCGCCGTGTGACGTCCGAGCAACCGGTGGTGCTGTTGCGCGGCCGCGATCAGATCCGGGCCAACACACTCGATTTCCGCGAGGCCACCGGCGTGGCGTTGTTGCAGGGCCGGGTGCAGGCCACACTGCAGGCCCGGCCA
This sequence comes from Hydrogenophaga atypica, assembly GCF_042665215.1. Classification (NCBI taxonomy): domain Bacteria; kingdom Pseudomonadati; phylum Pseudomonadota; class Betaproteobacteria; order Burkholderiales; family Comamonadaceae; genus Hydrogenophaga; species Hydrogenophaga atypica. The sequence continues at coordinate 353,378 of NZ_JBHTCA010000001.1, read as the reverse complement.
TGAACGCGGCAGCCCCACTGCTCTACATCACCGGCGCCTCCAGCGGCATCGGCCAGGCCCTGGCCGCGCGCTACGCCCAGGCCGGCTACCGCCTGGCCCTGGTGGCACGGCGGGTTGATGCCATGCAGGACTGGGCCAACGCGCAAGGGCTGGGCCCCGACCGCTGCCGCGTCTTTGAGGCCGACATGGCGAACATCGACAGCGCTGTGGCCGCAGGCCGGCGTTGCCTGAACGACATGGGCGTGCCCGACGTGGTGGTGGCCAGCGCCGGCCAGAGCATTGGCATGGACACCACCGAACGCGAAGACCTCGACGTGATGGCCCACACCCTGGCGCTCAACAACGTGGGCACGGCCGCCGCGTTCCACCCGTTTTTGGCGGGCATGAAACAACGCGGCAGTGGCACCCTGGTGGGCGTGGCCAGTGTGGCGGCCATTCGAGGCCTGCCGGGCCACGGCGCCTACTGCGCCAGCAAAGCCGGGGTGGTGGCGTATTGCGAAAGTCTGCGCGGCGAGCTGCGCGGCAGCGGCGTCGCGGTGGTCACCATCGTGCCGGGCTACGTGGCCACACCTTTGACCGCACACAACACCTACACCATGCCCTTCCTGATGACGCCCGAGGCCTTTGCCGAGCGCGCCTTTGCCGCCATCGCCGCGCAGACGAGCTACCGCGTCATTCCGTGGCAAATGGGGGTGGCCGCCAAGCTGCTGCGGGTTTTGCCGAACCCGCTGTTTGACCGCTTGCTCAGCGGGCGCGGGCGAAAAAAGCGGCGCAGCGAATTGCCGCCCGGTTGACGGGCGTCCGCAGCGAGCGGGCAACAAAAAACCCCGACAACCTCAAACAGGTTTCGGGGTTTTTTGTGGGTGAAGCGGTATGCGCTTCACCGTTCAGAGGGCTCAGTAGCCGCCGCGGCCGCCGCCGTAGCCACCACCGCCACCACCTTCACGACGGCCACCGCCGCCGTAGGGGCTGCGGAAGCCGCCTTCGCCGCCACCACCACCACCGTAGCCGCCGCCACCGCCTTCACGGCGACCGCCGCCGAAGCCGCCGCCGCCAGTGCGGGGAGGACGGGCTTCCATGGGACGGGCTTCGTTCACCACCAGGCTGCGACCGCCCAGCGATTGGCCGTTCATGCCGCTGATGGCGCTTTGCGCTTCAGCGTCAGAGCCCATTTCCACGAAACCAAAGCCTTTGGAACGGCCGGTGTCGCGCTCCATCATGACCTTGGCGCTGTTGACATTGCCAAAAGCGCCGAATGCCTGTTGCAGGTCTTCGTCGCGCACGGTGTATGGCAGGTTGCCAACGTACAGTTTGTTGCCCATCAAGGGACTCCTCAAGAAACACAAAGAGAAAAAAAGCGATGGAGTCCCGAAAGCACACCCACGATAAAACGCTGTAGCACGCGAAACTGTCCGATCACTGATCACACAGGTAAACCTGTGCTTAACAATTATGCGCGTTGCCCAGGAAATTGGGCCTTTTTTTTAGACGATCGGCCCCAGAGGGTCGCTGCGACTCGGGTTTGCCCCGGGAAGACCCGGTTTTTTGCGTTGTGAAACCGCAACGACGGGCCGTCAGCCAGCCGACGTGCGGCGGTACACCACCTGGTAGGTCAGGGCCACCAACACGCTGCCGCCCATGAGGTTGCCCGCGATCACGGGGCCCAAATTGGCCAACATGCCCCACACCGTGACCGCAGCCTGACCAGGCGCCGGATCGGCGCTTGCCTGCAACAACATGGCCAGCGGAAACCAGTACATGTTGGCGATGCTGTGCTCGAAACCAGCGGCCACAAACGCGGCCACCGGCGGCACGATGGCCACCGCCTTGTCCACCACGCTGCGCCCGGCCATGGCCATCCACACGGCCAGGCACACCAGCACGTTGCACAAGACGCCCCTGAAAAACGCCGTCCAGGGCGACAAGTCCTGCTTGGCCAGGGCGATGGCCACCACCTGGCGCCCAATGGCACCCCCGTTCATCTGCCAATGGCCACTGAGGTAGACAAGCACCGCCAGCCCGGCGGCCCCCACGAAGTTGGCCAGACACACCAGCACCCAGTTGCGAAGCACCTCGCGGGTGCTGATCTGCCCCGCCGCCCAGGCCATGGCCAGCAGGTTGTTGCCGGTGAACAGCTCGGCCCCGGCCACCACCACCAGCAGCAGGCCCAACGCAAACACCACACCGCCCAGCACCTGGGCAGTGGCAAAACCCAGCGTGGCGTCGGACTTGACCAGGGTGAAAAACACCGACCCCAGACCAATGAAGGCGCCCGCCAGCACGCCCAACATCAGCGTCTGGTGCACCGGCAGGCGGGCCTTGGTGACGCCCACACTCTGCACCCGGCGCGCCACCTCGGCCGGGGCGTAAGCGTCCAAACCGTAAATTTCAGCCATGGGCCACATGCTCCTGAATGTGTGTGCTTCTTTTATACTAGCCGCCTTGCGCCGATTTCTTCCAAATTGCGGGCGCGTTAAAAATGCCGCTAAAGAGGGGACCCCGGTCTCGCACTTTGCGGCACCGGGTTTTTTGTTTTGGGCCCTGCGCCCGAAGGTGAATTGAGCTTGAGCCTGATTGCCACGCCCCAGACGCTGCGCTTTGAGCAGCCACTGCCGCTGCGCAGCGGCGCGGTGCTGCCGGCCTACGAACTGATGTTCGAGACCTACGGCACGCTGAATGCCGACAAATCCAATGCCGTCCTCATCTGCCACGCGCTCAACGCCAGCCACCACGTGGCCGGTGTGTACCTGGACGAACACGGCCAGCCCCAAGCGCGCAGCGAAGGCTGGTGGGACAACATGATTGGCCCCGGCAAACCGGTGGACACCCACCGCTTCTTCGTCATCGGCGTGAACAACCTGGGATCGTGTTTTGGCAGCACCGGCCCCACCCACATCAACCCTGCCACCGGCCAGGCCTGGGGCGCAGATTTTCCGGTCGTCACGGTGGAAGACTGGGTCAACGCCCAGGCCCGCTTGCTGGATGCACTGGGCATCCAACAACTGGCCGCCGTGATGGGGGGCAGCCTGGGCGGCATGCAAACCTTGAGCTGGACGCTGCAGTACCCCGAGCGCGTGCGCCATGCGGTGGTGGTGGCCAGCGCGCCCAACCTCACGGCCGAGAACATCGCCTTCAACGAAGTGGCGCGCCGCGCCATCGTGACCGACCCCGACTTCCACGGCGGCCACTACCTGCGCGAGGGCACCCTGCCCCGGCGTGGCCTGCGCATCGCTCGCATGATCGGGCACATCACCTACCTCAGCGATGACGTGATGAACGAGAAGTTCGGGAGGAAATTGCGTTCGCTCGTGGACGCTGCTGGCAATGACGACACCGACGCCGAAGAGCGCACCGCCTACCGCTACACCACACAAGACATCGAGTTCCAGATCGAAAGTTACCTGCGCCACCAGGGCGACAAGTTCAGCACCTACTTCGACGCCAACACCTACTTGCTCATCACCCGCGCGCTCGACTACTTCGATCCGGCGCGCGAGCACGGCGGCCAGCTCAGCGCCGCGCTGGCACGCGCCACGGCCAGCTTCCTGCTGGTGAGCTTCACCACCGACTGGCGCTTTTCACCCGCACGCAGCCGCGAGATCGTGAAAGCCTTGCTCGACAACCGGCGCGACGTGAGCTACGCCGAAATCGACGCGCCCCACGGCCACGACGCCTTCTTGCTCGACGACCCGCGCTACCTGAACACCGTGCGGGCCTACTTTGACCGCATTGGCGCGGAGGTGAGCCCCGCCGCCGGGCCGCCCCAAGGCGGGGCAGCCCCCTTGGGGGGCAGCGACCCGCAAAGCGGCGGAGCGTGGGGGGAGGCAGCCCTATGAGCGACAAAAACGTCATGACATCCATCGCCCGCCTGGTGCCCCCCGGCTCGCGTGTGCTCGACCTCGGCTGTGGCGACGGCGCCCTGCTGGCCCACCTACAGGCCACACGCGGCTGCACCGGCTACGGTGTAGAGATCGACGACACCAAACTGCTGGCCTGTGTGCAGCGCGGCGTGAACGTGCTGCAGTTCAACCTCGACGAAGGCCTGGCCATGTTTGGCGACAACAGCTTCGACGTGGTGCTGCAGATCGACACCCTGCAGCACCTGCGCAACGCCGAAGTGATGCTGCGCGAAACCGCGCGCGTGGGCCGCATTGGCATCGTCGCCTTCCCCAACTTCGCCCACTGGCCCAACCGGCTGAGCGTGCTCAGCGGCCGCATGCCCGTGACCAAGCGCCTGCCCTACCAGTGGTACGACACGCCCAACATCCGCGTCGGCACGCACGCCGACTTTGAAGTCCTGGCCCGGCGCAACGGCCTGCAGATCGAAGACAGCTTCGGCCTGCACGAAGGGCAGGAGGTGCGCGTCCTGCCCAATTTGCGGGCCAGCACGGCCGTGTTCAGGTTGTCCAACGGGCGTTGACACATTTTCTTTTGGGCACACCCATGAGCACGTCCTTCCAGCCCGTCATCCACAGCCTGCTGGAGACCGACCTCTACAAGTTCACGATGTGGCAGGCGCTGCTGCACCGTTTCCCCACCAACCAGTCCGAGTACCGCTTTGTCTGCCGCAACCCGCCGACCTTTGCGCTGGCCACCCTGGCCGACGAGGTCAACCAGCAGTTGGACTGGTTGTGCAGCCTGCGATTTGCCCCGGATGAGCTGAGCTACCTGGCGCAGCTGCGCTACATCAAACCCGACTTTGTCCAGTTTCTGCGCATCTTCCAGCTGCACCGACCCTTCATCGAGGCGTGTGCCGAAGGCGAACACCTGGTCATCACCGCCAAGGGCCCGCAGGTCCATGTGCTGCCGTTTGAAATTTATGTGCTGGCCATCGTCAACGAGCTGTACTTCCGCCGCATGGCGGTGCCCGACATGGGCGTGGGCCGCCAGCGCCTGAAGGACAAAATCCAGCTGTTGCGCGACGCGCTGGCACAGAGCCCCCGACGGCACGCTTTCTCACTGGCGGACTTCGGCCTGCGTCGGCGCTTCAGTGGCGAGTGGCACGACGAGGTGGTGGCCACGCTCAAAGCCGAACTGCCCGAACACTTCGGTGGCACCTCCAACGTGCACCTGGCCCAAAAGCATGGCCTCGCGCCCATCGGCACCATGGCGCACGAGTACCTGCAAACCTTCCAATCGGTGGGTGTGCAGCTCAAGCAATTCCAGAAGGCCGCGTTCGAGGCCTGGGTGCAGGAGTACCGGGGCGACCTCGGCATTGCCCTCACCGATGTGGTGGGCATGGACGCTTTCCTGGCCGACTTCGACCTCTACTTCGCCAAGCTGTTCGACGGCCTGCGCCACGATTCGGGCGACCCCTTCGTCTGGGGCGAAAAGGCGTTGGCGCACTACGCCAAGCTGCGCATCGACGCCCACAGCAAACGCCTGACCTTCTCCGACAGCCTGGACATGCCCAAGGCCATTGCGCTGTACCAGCACTTCGGCGACCGCGTGCAGACCGGCTTTGGCATTGGCACCAACCTCACCAACGACGTGGGACCCGAGCCGCTGCACATCGTCATGAAACTGGTGCGCTGCAACGACCAGCCCGTGGCCAAACTGGCCGACAGCCCCGGCAAAACCCTCTGCGAAGACGACACCTTTCTGGCCTACCTGCGCCAGGTGTTCGACAAACACGACTGAGCAGGTCTCTCACACCGCTTTGCGCAGTGCCTGATCGATGTCCCAGAGGATGTCCTCCACGTCCTCGATGCCCACGCTCAGGCGCACCATGTCGGGCCCGACGCCGGCCTTCTTCAACTCCTCTTCGCTCAACTGCCGGTGGGTGGTGGAGGCGGGGTGTATGACCAGGGTTTTGGCGTCGCCGATGTTGGCCAGGTGGCTCAGAAACTCGCAGGCGTCGATGAAACGTTCGCCCGCGCGGGCCGGGTCGTCGGCCTTGATGCCGAAGGTGAGGATGCCCGAGCAGCCGGGCGCCCCGTCGATGGCGCGGAACTGTTTTTTCGCCAGCGCGTGGTGCGGTGAATCGCTCAGGCCGGGGTAGTTGACCCAGGCCACCAGCGGGTGCTCGCGCAGGAACTCGGCCACGCGCACCGCGTTGCGGCAATGCGCCAACATGCGCAGGTGCAGCGTCTCGATGCCTTGCAGGATGAGCCAAGCATTGAGCGGCGAGAGCACGGCGCCGAAGGTGCGGTTGACCTCCAGCCGCGCCTTCATGGTGTAGCCGAAGTCGCCAAAGGTCTCGTAGAACTTGACGCCGTGGTAGGCGCGGCTGGGCTCGATCAGGTCGGGAAAGTTGCCGTTGGCCCAGTTGAACTTGCCCGACTCCACCACCACACCGGCCATGGTGGTGCCGTGGCCGCCCAGGTATTTGGTGGCGCTGTGGACCACGATGTCGGCGCCGAAGGCAAAGGGGTTGCACAGGTAGGGCGAGGCCACGGTGTTGTCGATCACCAGCGGCACGCCGTGTTCGTGCGCCACCGCGGCCACGGCCTCGATGTCGAACACGTTGACCAGCGGGTTGCCCAGCGTTTCGCCATACACCGCACGGGTATTGGGCCGCATGGCGCGGCGGAAGTTGTCGGGGTCGGCCGGGTCCACAAAGGTGGTGTGTATGCCCAGCCGCTCAAAGCCCAGGCCCAGCTGACCCACGCTGCCGCCGTACAGGGTGGACGCGGCCACGATGTGGTCGCCCGCCTTGAGGATGGCCAACAGCGCCGTCATTTGCGCGGCCATGCCGCTGGCGCAGGCCAGGGCGGCGCGCCCACCTTCTAGGCTGGCCACGCGCTCTTCCAGCACCGCCACCGTGGGGTTGCTGATGCGACTGTAGACGTTGCCAAAGGTCTGCAGGTTGAACAGGCTGGACGCGTGTTCGGCGTTGTCGAACACGAAGCTGGTGGTCTGGTGGATGGGTGTGGCGCGCGCGCCGGTGACGGGGTCGGGGATGGCACCGGCGTGGATGGCACGGGTGCCAAAACCGTAATCACGGTCGCGGTTGTGATCTTGGGCCATGGGGTCAGTAAGGAAGGACGTGGGGCCGTTTGGCCGAGATGACGCGGGTGTTGACGCCGGCCCAATTCAGGCCGCCGAACAGGCGGGCGTGTTCGATCTTGACGCAGCGGTCTTCGATGACGGTGAGGCCGGCGTGGCGCGCCTTTTGCGCCGCCGTTTCGTTGAAGATGCCGAGCTGCAACCAAAGGCACTTGGTGCCGATGGCGATGGCCTCGTCGGCAAGGGGTGGGATGTCCTCGCTTTTGCGGAAGCAGTCCACCATGTCGATTTTTCGGCCTTGTGCGGCCAACGCGGCAGCGGCTTCCGTGACACTCGCAAAACAGCGCTCACCCAAAATCTCGCCGGTCTCACGCGCCACCACGGGGTTGACCGGCACGATGTGATAGCCGTGGCTTTGCATGTACTTGGCCGCAAAGAAACTGGGCCGGTGCCACTGCGGTGACAGCCCCACCACGGCGATGGTGGGGCACTCGGCCAGCACGGTGCGAAGGGTCTGGATGTCGCTCATGGCTGCAGTGTACGCAGCCACCACAGCCCCCTCAACCCACTGCCGACTTGTACTTGATGCTGCAGCCGTAGGCCTGGTTTTGTGCCACGCTGATGGGCTTGCCCGCCAACAATTCGTTCAAGCCCTGGCGCACGAAGTTGGTGGCCTTGTCGATGTCGCTCACGCGGGCCGAGGAGATGCTGTCGATGGCGCCCGCATAGGCCAGTCGGCCTTGCGCGTTGACGATGTACATGTGCGGCGTGACGCGGGCGTTGTAGGCCTTGCCCACGGTGCCTTCTTCGTCCATGAGCACGGCGGTGGGTGCGGCCTTCTGCTCGGCCATCCAGCGCGCCAGTTGGGGCGGGGTTTTGTAATCGGCGCTGGCGTCTTCGGTGGAGTTGATGGCCAGCCACACCACGCCCTTGGCGGTGAACTCTTTTTGCAGCGCCTGCAGGTTGCCCTGGTAGTGTTTGCGCACAAAAGGGCAGCCGGTGAAAGCGGGGTTTGGAGGGCGCGTTCATGGGTGGTGGATATGTCCCGCACCTGCGGGCGCCCCATTTCTAAGTCCATTTTGGTGCTGCATTAAGCTATATTTTATAAAATGCTCAACAACGAAACCCGACGATTTCTGATTTTTTCTCTGATTTATAAGAGTTTTCCCTATATTCCCGATTTCAATCTTTTATAAAATAAAATCGATTCATCAACCTCCGGACTGTCCATGACACAGAAAACCTACGACACCCACCGGGAACACGTGGCGGGCCGCGCCGACGTGGCGGACACCCCCGAGCTGGTGGCCTACTACCAGGCGCTGGAACGGCTGCAGACCGGGGCGCTGTGGACCGTGGCCAACAAGATCGAACCATGGCAGCCGCGCTCCGACTCGGTGCCCGTGCTGTGGCGCTACCGCGAACTGCGCGAGCATGTGCTGCGCTCGGTGGCGCTCGTCACTCCGGAGAAGGCCGGGCGGCGCGTGATCTACCTGGACAACCCCGGGCGGCGCGAGATGGCGGCGGCTGTGGGCTGGCTGTATTCGGGCCTGCAGGTCATGCACCCAGGCGAGCGGGCCTCGGCGCACGCACACTCGTCCTCGGCGCTGCGCTTCATCATGGAGGGTCGCGGCGCCTACACCATCGTGGACGGCCACAAGATGACGCTGGGCACCAACGACTTCGTGCTCACGCCCAACGGCACCTGGCACGAACACGGCGTGGAGGCCGACGGCCTGCCCTGCATCTGGCAGGACGGCCTGGACATCCCGCTGGTAAACGCGCTGGAGGCGGGCTTCTACGCCGTACACCCGGACCTGCAGCAGGCCGTGGGCTACCCTGTCGATGACGCCGCCGACATCTGGGGCGCGGCCGGCTTGCGGCCGCAGAACGTGAACTGGAACAAGCCCTATTCGCCGCTGTTCAAGTACCAGTGGGCGCCGACCTACGAGGCCCTGCTGCGCCTGTCCAAGGCGCGGGAGGACAACCCCTTCGACGGCGCGCTGATGCACTACACCAACCCGGCCAGCGGCGGCCACGTCATGGCCACCACGGGCGCCAGCATGCAACTGCTGCGCCCGGGCTTCGCCGGCAAGGCTCACCGCCACACCGGCAGCTTCCTCTACCAAGTCGCCAAGGGCAGCGGCCACTCTGTCATCAACGGCCTGCGCTTTGACTGGCAGGAGCGCGACATCTTCTGCGTGCCCTCCTGGGCCTGGCACGAGCACGCCAACGCTTCCCAGACCGAGGACGCCTGCCTGTTCTGCTTCAACGACCTGCCGGTGATGGAAAAACTGGGCCTGTACCGCGAGGAGGCACTGATCGACAACGGCGGGCACCAGCCGGTGCTGCCGCCGGCCTGAGCCCCCCAATCCCCTTCCCCACTCATCCACCTTTTCCGGAGACCCACCAGATATGCGCCTCGTCACCTACCGCGCCAACGTGAGCACCGCCGCCCGTCTGGGCGCCATCGTGGACGACCTCGTGGTCGACCTGCAGCGCCTGGGCGCACACGCCGGCCAGGCGATTCCCGACGACATCCTGGCCTTCATCGACCTGGGCCCACACGCGGTGGCCACCACCACCGCGCTACTGGCCAAGCACAAGGGCGGCTGGCCGCTGGACACCAGTCTGCCGCTGGCCAACGTCAGGCTGCTCGCGCCCATCCCGCGCCCGCGCAAGAACCTCTTCGGCATCGGCCTGAACTACGTCGAGCACGTCGCGGAATCCAGCCGCACGCTGGACACCTCCAGCGACCTGCCCAAGCAGCCCGTGATCTTCTCCAAGCCGCCGACCACGGTGATCGGCCCCGGCGACGCGATCGAGCACAACGGCGCCATCACCCAGCAACTGGACTGGGAGGTGGAGCTGGCGGTGGTCATGGGCCGGCGCGCCAGGCGCGTGGGCGAGGCCCAGGCCATGGAGCACGTGTTCGGCTACACCGTGGTCAACGACATCAGCGCGCGCGATAACCGCCGCGCCGGCCAGTGGATCTACTCCAAGGGGCAGGACACCTACGCACCCATGGGCCCGGTCATCGTCACCGCCGACGAAATCGCCGACCCGCACGACTTGAACCTGGGCCTGAAAGTCAATGGCGTCGAGAAGCAGAACTCCAACACCCGCCACCTGCTGTTCAAGATCCCGGCGCTGATCGCCGACATCAGCGCCGGCATCACGCTGGAGCCGGGCGACGTCATTGCCACCGGCACGCCATCGGGCGTGGGCGCCGGCCGCACGCCGCAGGAATGGCTATGGCCCGGCGACGTCGTCGAGGCCTGGGTCGAGCACATCGGCACGCTGCGCAATCCCGTCGTCGCCGTCTGACGGCGCCCTCCCCCGGCATGGCCGCGCGACATGCCGCTTCCCCACCCCATTTCACCAAAGAGGAGACTTCATGTTCAGGAAACTGTGCGTCGCCGCATCGACGGCATCCCTGGCAGCCGCAGCCGCAGCCGCAGCCGCAGCCGCCGACCCCGTCAAGATCGGTTTTATCACCACCCTGTCCACCCCCGCCGGCTACATCGGCGAGGACCTGCGTGACGGCTTCAACCTGGCGGTCAAGCAAGGCGGTGGAAAGCTCGGCGGCGTGCCGGTCGAGCTCGTGGTCGAAGACGACGGCCTCAAGCCCGCCAGCGCCAAGCAGGCGGCCGACCGCATGGTGCAGTCGGGCATACGGCTGTACACCGGCGTGAACTTCTCCAACGTACTGGCCGCCGTGGTGCCCGGCGTGACCAAGGCGGGCTACACCTACATCAGCACCAACCCCGGCCCCTCGGTGTTCGCCGGGGAGAAGTGCGACCCCAACTACTTCGTCGCCTCCTACCAGAACGATGCCTACCACACCGCCGGCGGTATCGCAGCCAACGAACTGGGCTTCAAACGCGTGGCCATCCTGGCGCCTAACTACCAGGCAGGGCGCGATGCGCTGGCCGGCTTCAAGCGCACCTTCAAGGGTGAGGTGCTGGCCGAGGTCTACACCAAGCTCGATCAGTCCGACTTTTCGGTCGAGATCGCGCGCATCCGCTCGCTTGCGCCGGACGCGATCTACCAATTCCACCCCGGCGGCGCCGGCATCAACTTCGCCAAGCAGTACGGCAACGCCGGCCTGGGCAAGACCATCCCCATGCTGATGCCGGGCTTCTCGATGGACGCGCGCATGCTGACCGCCACCGGCACAGCGTCTGAGGGCTTCTACACCACCGGCATCTGGTCGGTGGCCATGGACAACCCGGGCACCAGGAAGTTCGTGCAGGACTTCAAGACCACCTACAACCGCATCCCGACCGACTACGCGATGCAGGCTTACGACACCGCGCAGTGGATCGCCTCGGGGCTCAAGGCCGTCGATGGCGACCTGACCAAGAACGCCGCCTTCCGCGCCGCTTTGCGCAAGGCCGACTTCAGCTCGCTGCGCGGCAAGTTCGCACTCAACACCAACCAGCACCCGATCCAGGACCTGTACCTGATGCGTATCGAGAAGGCCGCTGGCGGTGAACTCGCGCCCAAGGTCGTGCGCAAGATCGTCAGCGACGACCGCGACAGCTACGCCGAAGCCTGCAAGATGCCATCATGACACTGCTGCTCGAACAGGTCCTGAACGGGCTGCAGTTCGGGGCCATGCTGTTTATGCTGGCCTCAGGCCTCACGCTCATCTTCGGCATCATGGGCGTCGTCAACCTGACCCACGGCTCGTTCTACATGGTCGGCGCCTACTGCGCGGCCTTCGCGCTGGGCAAAACCAACTCCTTTGCCGCCGCCACCGTGGCCGCACTGCTGGGTGCCGGCGGCTACGGCCTGCTGGTGGAGTTCACCGTGATCCGGCACCTGTACCAGCGCGACCACCTCTACCAGGTGCTGGCCACCTTCGGCCTGATCCTGTTCACCAACGAGGCCGTCAGCCTGCTGTTCGGCCGCCGCCCGCCGCTGGTGGACACGCCGGCTATCCTGTCGGGCGCGGTGACGCTGGCGCCGGGCCTGCAATACCCGGTGATGCGACTGGCCTTCATCGGCATCGGCGCGCTGGTCGCACTGGGGCTGTGGTTCCTGGTCAACCGAACGCGCGTGGGCATGCTGGTGCGCGCCGGCGCTGACGACCGCGAAATGGTCGATGCCCTGGGTGTGGACATCCGGCGGCTGTACACGCTGGTGTTCGGCCTGGGCGCGCTGCTGTGCGGCCTGGCCGGCGTGATGGCCGCGCCGCTGCTGGCGGTGGAAATCGGCATGGGCGAGCGCGTGCTCATCACCACCTTCGTGGTGATCGTCATCGGCGGCGTCGGCTCGGTGCGCGGCGCCATGGCCGGCGCGCTGCTGGTGGGCATGGTGGACAGCCTGGGGCGGGCCTTCCTGCCCTCGCTGCTGGACCGGATGTTGGCCCCTCAGATCGCCACGCCCCTGGCCGCCGGCCTGGCCTCGGCCTCCATCTACGCGCTCATGGCGGTGATCCTGATCGTCCGGCCGCAAGGGCTTTTCCCAGCTCGACCCTGAACCCCCATGCTTCCCATGCCCCGCAACACATCCTTTCGCACCTGGGTCGGCCTGGGCGGCCTGCTCCTGCTGGCGCTGCTGCCCCTGGGCGCCGGCCTGGCGGACACGCCCTACGCGGTCAACCTAGCCACGCGCTTTCTGATTTACGGCATAGCCGCCGTTTCGCTGGACCTGATCCTTGGCTACGGCGCCATGGTCAGTTTCGGCCACGCCATGTTCTTCGGCCTCGGCGGCTACGTGGTGGCCATCGTCGCGCACCACGCGCTCGAAGCCGGGCCGCTGCTGGGCTGGGGCGGCTCCATGCAGGGGCTGGTGGTATGGCCCATAGCGCTGGCATGCTGCGGCATGCTCGGCGCCGCCGTCGGCTACCTGGCGCTGCGCACGCGTGGTGTGCAGTTCATCATGATCACGCTGGCCTTTGCCCAACTGGTGTATTTCGTGTTGATGTCGCTGCAGGTCTACGGCGGCGACGACGGCTTGCTGATGTCCCAGCGCAACGCGCTGCCCGGCCTCGACCTGGACCAGCCGATCACCTTCTACTACGTCTGCCTGGCGCTGCTGGCGATCTGGACGCTGCTGTGCTCGCGCATCGTTGCCTCACGCTTCGGCATGGTGCTGCAAGCGCTGCGGCAAAGCGAGCGGCGCGCCATCAACTTGGGCGCCGCTCCCACGCCCTACCGGCTGTCGGCCTTCGTGCTGTCGGCCATGGGTACCGGACTGGCCGGCGTGCTGTGGGCCAACTACGCGGGCCTGGTCACGCCCGACATGGCTGCCTGGACGAAGTCCGGCGAGATGATGGCCATGGTCATCCTCGGCGGCGCGGGCACCTTGCTGGGCCCCATCGCCGGCGCCGCCGTGTTCCTGGGGCTGGAGCAGGCGCTCACCGCCTGGACCGAGCACTGGATGCTGGTGATGGGACCGGTACTGGTTCTGGTGGTACTGGCCGGGCGCAACGGCCTGTTCGGCCACTGGCTGGGAGGCTCACATGGCCAATGAGACGAACAGTGCGAGCAGCACGGCAGCCCCCCTGCTGCAGGTGCGCGGCCTGCGCAAGGCGTTCGGCGCGGTGCGGGCCACCGATGGCGTTGATCTGGCGCTACAGAAAGGCGAGATTCACGCCCTGATCGGCCCGAACGGTGCCGGCAAATCGACGTTGATCGCGCAACTGTGCGGCGAGCTGCAGCCCGACGCCGGCAGCATCGTCCTGGGCGGCGAAGACGTGACAGCGCTGGCGGCCTTCGCGCGAGCACGCAAGGGCCTCTCGCGTTCTTTCCAGATCACCGAGCTGTGCCCCGACTACACCGTGCTGGAGAACGTGGTCCTGTCGCTGCTGCTGACAACCGGCCGCGCCTTCCAGGCCTGGTCCAACCCGCGCCACGACCCCACCCTGACGGCATCGGCCGCGCGCTGGCTCGGTGAGGTCGGCCTGGACGATCGCGCCGGCATCCACGTGCGTGATCTGGCCCACGGCGAGAAGCGGCAACTGGAGCTGGCCGTCGCCCTGGCGCGCTCGCCCCGGCTGCTTCTGCTGGACGAGCCCATGGCCGGCATGGGCGCCGAGGAGTCGGCGCGCATGACTGCGCTACTCAACGGCCTCAAGCGCCGCTACACCATCTTGCTGGTGGAGCACGACATGGACGCGGTGTTCGCGCTGGCCGATCGCATCACGGTGCTGGTCTACGGCAAGACCATATTCACCGGCACACCGGACGAGGTGCGCAGCCACCCTGAGGTGCGTGCCGCCTACCTGGGAGAAGAAGCATGCTGACCGTGGAAGCACTCACCGGTGGCTATGGCGGCAGCCAGGTGCTGTTCGGCATGGACTTCGAGGCCGGCGCAGGGCAGGCTGTGTCCCTGATCGGGCGCAATGGCATGGGCAAGACCACCACGGTACGCACGCTGATGGGCATGCTGCCGGCGCGTGGCGGGCGCATCGTGCTGCAAGGAACCCTGCTGACCACGCTGGCGCCGCACGCGGTGGCACGCCTGGGCGTGGGCCTGGTGCCCGAGGGCCGGCGCGTGTTCGGCTCGCTGTCGGTAGAGGAAAACCTGCTGGCCACGGCGCGCAGGCCCAGCAGCGCCAAGGGCTGGACGTTCGATCGCGTGCTGACGCTGTTTCCGCGCCTGCGTGAGCGCCGCCGGCAGTCGGCGCGCACGCTCTCGGGCGGCGAGCAGCAGATGCTGGCCATCGGGCGGGCGCTCATGACCAACCCTTTGCTGCTGGTGCTCGACGAGGCCACCGAGGGGCTGGCGCCGCTGATACGCCACGAAATCTGGGACTGCCTGCGCAGCCTCAAACAAGAGGGTCTGACCATCATCGTGATCGACAAGAACCTCACCGAGATGGCCTCGCTGCTCGACCGCCATCACATCGTCGAAAAGGGTCGGGTAGTGTGGTCCGGTACGCCCGATGAACTGCGCGCGCGGTCGGACCTCGCCCACCGCTACCTGGGCATCTGACCACCCCGAACCCCATGGACACCACCACCCCATCAACGCCGCGCTACCGCGGCATGGACCCAGCCACGCTGGACCGGCAGTACAACGCCCGCGCCAGCGTGCCCTCCTTCGAGGCCGAGTACCAGGCCAGCGTGCAGGAGAGCGAGCGCGTGCAGCGCGCGCTGCACGCGCCCGAGACCGTGGTCTACGACGAACCCAGCGGCGAACGGCTCGACCTCTATGGCGCTGCCCCCGGCCGGCCCGTGTTCCTGTGGGTCCACGGCGGCTACTGGCGCGGCGGCTCGCGGCACGACAACGCCTTCGCCGCCGGCGGCCTGGTGGCGCGCGGCGTCGCCGTGGCCGTGATGGACTACACGCTGGCGCCTCAGGTGGCGATCGGTGAGATCGTGCGCCAGGTGCGCTCCGCCACCGCCTGGCTGGTTCGCCACGGCGCCACGCGCGGACTGCGCGCCGAGCGCATCCACGTCGGCGGCTCCTCGGCCGGTGGCCACCTGGTGGGCATGCTGCTGGCCGAGGGCTGGCCGCAGGCGGCGGGGCTGGCCGGCAACCCGGTCGGCGCCGCGCTGGCGCTCAGCGGTCTGTACGACCTAGAGCCTCTGCAGCACACCCACATCAATGGGTGGATGCGCTTCACGCCGCAAGAGATCGCCGAGAACTCGCCCGAGCGCCTGATCCCAACCCGCAGCGACACGCGGCTGATCGCCTCGGTCGGCGGGCTGGAGACCGAGGAATTCCAACGCCAGACGGCCGACTACGCGCAGCGCTGGCAGCGCGCGGGCCACGCCCTGCAGACCGTCCACATGCCG
Organism: Hydrogenophaga atypica; assembly: GCF_042665215.1. Classification (NCBI taxonomy): domain Bacteria; kingdom Pseudomonadati; phylum Pseudomonadota; class Betaproteobacteria; order Burkholderiales; family Comamonadaceae; genus Hydrogenophaga; species Hydrogenophaga atypica. The sequence continues at coordinate 337,677 of NZ_JBHTCA010000001.1, read as the reverse complement.
GACTACAACCACTTCGACATAGCCCGCAGCCTGTCACAGCCGCAAGGCGCGCTGGTGGAGGCGGTGCTGCAGGCCATCGCCGCCACGGCACCTGTCGAGACAAGACATACATAGAAAGGAACCCATCGCATGCTAAACCTTCCCCGCTTCAAGGCGGCGGCCGTGCAGACGGCCCCCGTGTTCCTCGACACCGATGCCACCGTGGACAAGGTGGTGCGCCTGATCGGCGAGGCCGCCGGCAACGGCGCGCGCCTGGTCGCCTTCCCCGAGGTGTTCGTGGCCGGCTACCCCTACTGGAGCTGGATAGGCAACCCCATCGAAGGCAGCCCCTGGTTCGAGAAACTGGTGCGCTCGGCGATCGAGCTGCCCGGCCCCGAGATCGGCAAGATCGCCGCTGCTGCCGCCCGCCACCGCGTCAACGTGGTCGTCGGCGTCAACGAGCGCAGCCGCCACGGCATCGGCACGGTCTACAACACCGTGGTCACCATCGGCGACGACGGTCGCATCCTGGGTCGCCACCGCAAGCTCGTGCCCACCTGGGCCGAGAAACTGACCTGGGCGCCGGGCGACGCCTCGGCACTGCGCGTGCACGAAACCTCCATCGGCCCGTTGGGCGCGCTGGCCTGCGGCGAGAACACCAACACCCTGGCACGCTTCGCCCTGCTTGCCCAGGGCGAGCTGGTCCACGTGGCGAGCTACATCTCGCTGCCTGTGGCGCCACCCGACTACGACATGGCCGAGGCCATCAAGGTGCGCGCCGCCGCGCACAGCTTCGAGGGCAAGTTGTTCACCCTGGTCTCGTGCTCCACCGTGTCCGAGGAGATCATCCAGGCGCTGGAGGCCGACTTTCCCCGGGCGCGCGAGCTGCTCACTCGGCGCAACAGCGCCTTCTCCGGCGCCCTCGGCCCCGACGGCCGCGTGATCGGCCAGCCGCTGATCGACGAGGAAGGCATCGTCTACGCCGACATCGACCTCTCGCGCTGCATACAGCCGCGCCAGATGCACGACATCACCGGCCACTACAACCGCTTCGACGTGTTCGATCTGCGCGTCAACCGACGCCCGCTGCAAGCGGCGCGCTTCGACGACCTGCCCGACACCGACGCCGCCCCCGAGCCCACACAGGAACCCCAAGCATGAGCACCCCGCGCCACTGCCGCATCGGCCAGATCGTGCCGTCCTCCAACACCACGATGGAAACCGAAATTCCGGCCATCCTGCACGCGCGCGAATTGACCGCGCCCGAGCGCTTCACCTTTCACTCCAGCCGCATGCGCATGAAGAAGGTGACCAAGGAGGAACTGTCGGCCATGGACGCCGACAGCGACCGCTGCGCGCTCGAACTCTCCGACGCCCGCGTGGACGTCCTGGGCTACGCCTGCCTGGTGGCCATCATGAGCATGGGCCTGGGCTACCACCGCATCTCCGAACAGCGCCTGCACCAGCGCACCGTGGACAACGGCGGCCCCGCACCCGTGGTCACCAGCGCCGGCGCGCTGGTGGACGGGCTGCACGCCATCGGCGCCAAGAAAGTCTCCCTCCTCGCGCCCTACATGAAGCCGCTGACCCGCCTGGTGATCGACTACATCGAGCACGAAGGCATCGAGGTGGTGGACAGCCTGTCGCTGGAAATCCCTGACAACCTGGAGGTCGGCCGCCAAGACCCGCGCGCGCCCATCGAAATCACCAAGAAACTCAAGACCGCCGGCGTGGACGCCATCGTCGCCTCGGCCTGCGTGCAGATGCCCTCGCTGCCCTCGATCCAGGCTATCGAGGACCGCACCGGCCTACCCGTCGTCTCCTCCTCGGTCGCCACCACCTACCTCATGCTCAAGCGCCTGGGTCTGGACACCACCGTGCCAGGCTTCGGCGCGTTGCTCAGCGGTAAGCACTGATGGCCGGGGGCGACCGCGCCGAGAAGCTTGCCTCTATGATTCAAGCCATGTGCTGGCGTGATTTACTCCCCCTTACCCATACCCGGTTACCGCGATGAAGCCCCGCATCAAGGTCGCCAAGGCGGCCGCGTCCCCGGCGGAAGCCAGCAGTGAGCTCTACGAAGCCATCACGCTGGCCGAGCAGGCTCACCGCCTGCTGCGGCGCGACATCATCTCGGGAGCCATTCCCTCCGGCCAGGCGCTGCGCCTCGAATACCTCAAGGAACGCTACGGCCTGAGCTATTCGCCGCTGCGCGAGGCCCTGAACCGCCTGCACAGCGAAAAACTGGTGACATCCACCCCCTCGCGGGGCTTCCGGGTCGCGCCCTTCTCCGAGGAGGAGATGTGGGACACCATCGAAACCCGCATCGTCATCGACTGCGAGGCACTGCGCCGCTCGCTGGCCAAGGGGGATGACGTCTGGGAGGCCCGGCTGGTCGCGGCTTTCAAGACGCTGACGCAGACACCCAACGACCGAGGTGCGAACGCCTTGGACCACGTGCAGGCCGACGACGCGCATTTAGAAATGCACCACCACCAGTTCCACCGCAGCCTGATCGCCGCCTGCGGCTCGCGCTGGTTGCTCGACCTCTCCGACCAGCTCTACGCGCAAACCGAGCGCTACCGCCAGCCCAGTTTGCGCGACCGACGGTCCTGGAAACTGGAACGTGACGTGACCCTGGAACACCGCCAGTTGCTCGACGCGGCCGTGGCGCGCGACGCGGGACTGGCCGCCGGCCTGCTGGCGCGGCACTACCGGGAAACCGGCCGCGCGGTGAAAAAGGTGTTGGGACTCGCGGCGGCGGAACAGGCCGCCACCTGAGCCCGTCAGTCGAAACATACCCAGCGCACCGCCTCTGATCGCGGACGCGCACCAGATGAAGGTCGCCCGCTTCCCACTGCACCGCGCCCTGGCCGGCTTTGACTTCGAGGCCAGCATTTAAAAAGTCACGCCCGGTGACTCGTTTTAGCGGGTGTTGTGCAGACCTTCCTTAGCAAATCATTCGATTGACTCCGACGCGAGCCACTGTCCGACCGCGTCTGCTGTGCGCTGGATATGATCTTCCGCCAAGCGGCAAGCTTCTCCTTTGTTACGCGCTAGCACTGCTGTCATGATGGCCTGATGCTCGTTTTCTGAGCCAAGCAGTTTCCTTGTAGGGCTAAACAGCCTAGCCTGACGATAGCGCTCGGTGTGATCCACAAGCTGCGTATGAAAACGCAACAACCACGGCGAACCACACGCGGCAATGAGCGAGTTGTGAAAGGCACGGTGCTTCTCCTCCCATTTCATCACGGCGTCCACGTCGTTCGCACTGCTGGGCATCGGAGTGCGCGAAAGCCTGTGGAACGCCGACATGACGCCGACCTCCCATTCATCGTCACCCCGCTCAATGGACTCTGTAAGTGCAACGGTCTCAACAAGCCTGCGCATGCGTGTGAGGTCTATGAGATCAGCTAGTGACACCGGAGCAACAGAGAAGCCGCGTTGGCCTTCGGCGGCAACAAGCCCTTCTGACGTCAAAAGAAGTAAAGCCTCGCGGATTGGACTCAAACCCAGTCCATAGCGAGCTTGCAACTCGTTCAAACGAAGGCGTGTAGCTGGCTCGAACTGCCCACGCAATAGATCTGCGCGAAGCAACTTGTACGCAGACTCGGCGACGGTTTTGTCGCTCCGTGCTTCAGATTTTTTTACCGTCTCTGTGAACTTTGCATTCATGAAAATGATTTTAACACACATATATGCGGGTTTACCCTATTTATTTTTTCTCATGATTTTTATAAAATTCATCTCATTAACGAAAATCCACCAAGGAATCTTTAGATGAAATACACACTAGCCACCATTGAACGCGCCGGTAAGGCGCTGGGTTGCGTCGAGATTGGCGACCGCTTTTTTCCGCTGGAGTCTGCCGATTCATCTTTCGGTCTCCCTGGCGATCTGATGGCGTTGCTCCGGAATTGGGGGGGGCATCTGGACGCCCTGCAGCGCTTTGCCGATGTGTGCGGCAACAAGCCTTCAGGTGGCATTTCCAGTGAAGAAGCCAAGGTCATCGCGCCGCTCCTGTATCCCGACAAAGTGCTCTGCGCGGGTGCGAACTACTACGACCATCTTGTTGAAATGGGCGATCCCACCCCGCGCAAAGAGTCGCAGCGTCTGTTCTTTTTCATGAAGCCACCGCGGACAACCATCGTCGGGCCTGGGGCGTCGGTTCAATACCCGCTGGGTAGCCAGATGTTCGATTGGGAAATCGAGTTGGCGCTCGTGATCGGCAAGCGCAGCCACCGCCTGACGATGGACAACGCGCTGGAGTCCATTGCGGCATACACCATCGCAATTGATCTCTCTGCGCGGGACTTCAATCGGGCGCCGGAAGCTTTCTACAAATTTGATTGGGTGGCGGGTAAAGCACAAGACACATGCTGCCCTATCGGGCCAGGCATCGTACCCGCGACATTTGTCAAGGACCCTCAAAGCCTGACCATGAAGCTCAGCGTCAACGGCGAGGTGAAGCAGCACGCAAGCACATCGGGCATGGTTTTCGATATCCGTGAGCAGCTGGTGACGCTGTCCAACATCATGACTTTGGAGCCTGGTGACGTGGTACTCACGGGCACGCCTGCCGGCGTCGGCATGGCAAGCAAAACTTTCTTGAAACCTGGCGACAGGATCGAAGCGGAGATCGAGTCCCTTGGTCGTCTTGATGTAACGGTGGGTCCGTCCGTTTGACGCCGATTCGAATGCAATTCAACAAGGAGTTTCCATGAACATTCAACAGACTGCCTTTGTCACAGGGGGCGCATCTGGCATAGGGCGCGCCACGGTTCTGCGGCTTGCGGAAGACGGTTTCCGTGTCATCGCGATGGACCGCAACACGGCGGCGGTCGAGCAGCTCGTGAAAGATGCAGCAGCTTTCGATGGGCGTGTGGTGGGCTGCGTTACGGACGTGTGCGATCGCAAAGCCATCTCGGCAATCTTGGACTCCGAGTCGCGTGTGGACGTGATGGTCTGTGCCGCAGGTATCGGGCCATCCCACCCATTTGATGAGATCACGGACGACGAATTCCGCTCCGTGTTGGAAGTGAACTTGCTGGGCGTTTTCATCCCCGCACAGGAAGCCGTGAGACGCATGAAGCCGGGTGGCCGCGTGATCACTGTATCGTCTCGCGCGGCTTTGGGTGGGACTGGATTTGCGCACTATGTTGCATCGAAAGCGGGCGTGATTGGACTGACACGTGCCATGGCAATGGAACTGCGTCAAAAAAAGATCGCGGTCAATTCGATTGCTCCAGGTTTTACCGACACGGGACTGACGCGTGCTATGTCGCCCGATCAGCATGCGGCGGCGAGTGCCTTGGAGCCCGCAGGTAGGCCCGCTGCACCGGAAGAAATCGCCAACTCCATTGCGTTCTTCGCGTCTCCACGCACCAGCTTCATCACGGGACAGACGCTGTTTGTGGACGGTGGCAAATCCCTGGGCGGTCTAGGCCTCTGAAAGGCACCCCACGACCCGCACTCGTGTCCATTTCAGTCCAGAAATTTATCCCAACCGAAAGGAAATCATCATGATCGTTAGAACCGCCATTTTGGAGGGCGAAGTCAAACCTGAGGACCGAGCTCGCTTCGATGCGTTTGTTGAAACCGAGATCGTTCCGCTGACCACCCAGTTTCCGGGTATCAAGTCGGTACGGATCATGCGCGCTCAGTCCATCGAGGACAACGGTCCTTTGCTTTACATGACGTTCGAGTCAGTCTACGAGTCTGTGGACGCCATGAATCATGCGTTCACCTTTCCGATCCGAAAAGAACTGAAGGCCAAATTTGCGGAAATCATGCCGTTGTTCCACGGTCGTCTTTTTCACATCACACAACACTTGATTACAGACGAAAAGGTGGCTGCCGCCAAGTAACTCATGCCCCGCTCAACTCTTGTCTCGGCATCCATTCAACGTTTCCACCTCTTGAAAATGAAAAAGTCGGATCTGGCTCAGTCGAGAAGAGCCCCTGGCATTGCCAGCGGATCACGCGTGACATTTCGCTTTCAACAAAGGATCTCGTGTGTTTGGTTAGCTCAACGAAAATCCACGTGACGTTTTTTTGGGGGGCTTCGGCACCGCTAGGAAGTGGCAAGGTAATGGTTTCGTATATCAACAAGCACGGCAAGCCCACCGCTAACGCAAGTGCCAATCAGTTTGCACTGGGGTACAACTACTTCTTGTCAAAGCGGACGGATGTGTATCTGTCGTTTGCAAAGATAATCGGGCTCAGTGGGTATCGAGTTGGCAATGGTACCGAGCAGGGGAGTGGCAACAAAGCATTCAACGTGGGACTTCGCCACGTCTTCTGATGTGTCAAATTTCGACACATTTCAATCATCCAGGACTCAAAAACGCTATGAAAAATTCTCTCATAACGCGCCGCAAGCTTCTTGTGGGTGCAACATCCGTCGCGGCAGTAGCCAGCTTCTCTCCAGCCTATTCTCAGGCCGCCTACCCGAGCAAAGTCATCACGCTCGTTGTTGCGTATCCCGCCGGCGGTGACACCGATGTGATCGCGCGCCTGATTGCGGACAAGCTCACCACCCGCTTGGGGCGCCCTGTGGTGGTGGAAAATCGCACTGGTGCCGCCGGCATGATTGGCACCGCTTACGTCGCCAAAGCCGCGCCCGATGGACACACCTTGCTGTTGGCCCCTGATACCTTCGTCATCAGTCCTTTGGTGATGAAAGCCGGGCCAAGTACCCAGTACGACCCCGTTCAGGATTTGACTCCCATCATTGGCATCGGGCCTGTTTCTCTCTTCATGGTGGCGTCCGCTTCTGCGGGTGTCACCAACGCCCAAGATGTAGTGAATGCGGTGAAAGCGGGGAAGATAAAGGCGTATGCCAGTCCCGGGTACGGGTCACCAATGCACATTTTGGCCGAGCTATTTGACAAATCTGCCGACATAAAGATCGAGCAAGTTGCTTACAAGGGCAGTATGCCTGCTGTCGCGGACATGGTGGGAGGCCATATTCCCCTGATGTACTCCACCCTAGGCCCAATAAGGAACTTCATCAAATCCGGTCAGGTGGTCCCTCTGGCCGTGGCGGATGCTCAACGGTCTCCGTTTTTGCCACAAGTCCCTACCTTGGCAGAGTCGGGGTACAAAGGAGCAGAAGTGGCGGGATGGCAAGCGTTGCTCGGCCCCAAAGGCATGCCCACTGAGCTCGTGAAACTACTGAATCAGCATACCAATGAAATCCTTAAAATGCCGGACGTCGTAGCTCGCATGGAAACGCTGGCAATGAAGCCCACAGGTGGAGAGTCTTCCGTGCTCAGCCAACGCATTGCATCTGACTATGAGCGATATGGAAAGATCGTGAAAGACTTCAATATCCGCGCGGAATGAAGGAAGCCGAATACGACTATGTGACAGGTCAGGCGCGAGCGTCTTGAGTAGCGAGCTGAACGGCGGATTTGCACTACGGCGTTGGTGATCGGCAGACCTTTGATTTCTTTGCTGCTGGTGGTTCTGCGGATACCACGACTGTCTATTTCCACGCGGGTTACTGGCAATCACAAACGGGCCAGCGCGGCGCGCACTTCGGCCGCGCTCAACAGCTCGGACATCACCACCGGCGCGGCGCCCTGGCGGTAAATGGCGTACACCGGCACGCCGTTGCGGCCCAGGGCGCTGAGGGCCTGGGTCACGGCGGGGTCGCGGCGGGTCCAGTCGGCGCGAGCCAACACCAGGCCACGTGCGCGCATGTCGTCGAGCAGGGCGGCGTCGGCCAGCACGGTTTTTTTGTTGAACTGGCAGGTCACGCACCAGGCGGCGGTGTAGTCCACAAACACCGGTTTGCCTTCGGCCTGCCACTGCGCCATGCGCGCGGGCGACCAGGGTTGCCAATCGCCCGTCGCCTCAACGCTGAGGTTGTCGGCCGGCGCGATGCGCGTGACCTGCGGCGCCACCGCCCAGCTCAGCGCCGCCAGGCCGGCCAGCGACAGGCCGCCCAGCACCTGCCGGGTGCGGCCCTGGCGCCCCCAGGCCCACAACACCAGCGCCAACATCACCATCACCGCCAGCAAGGCGGCCACGCCGTCGATGCCACTTTGTTGCCCCAGCACCCACAGCAGCCACACCACCGTGGCCAACATGGGGAAGGCCAGGAACTGGCGCAAGGTGTTCATCCAGGCGCCGGGGCGCGGCAGCGCACGCGCCACCGCCGGCCAAAGGCTGGCGGCGAGGTAGGGCAGCGCCAGCCCCAGGCCCATGGCGGCAAACACGGCCAGCGCCTGTGCGGTGGGCAGGCCCACGGCCAGGCCCAGCGAGGCGCCCATGAAGGGCGCGGTGCACGGCGAGGCCACGGCCACGGCCAGCACACCGGTCAAGAAGGCGTCGGCCGCCGGGTGGCGCAGTTGCAGCGCGGCCAGCGGGCCGGGCGCCAGTTGTTTGAACTCGAACAGCCCGGCCAAGTTGAGGCCGATCACGGTGAACAGCAGCGCCAGCACCGCCACCACTGCCGGGTTTTGCAACTGAAAGCCCCAGCCGATCTGTTCACCCGCCGCGCGCAGCGCCACCAGCAAGGCGCCCAGCGCCACGAAGGACAGCACCACACCCGCCGTGTAGGCCAGACCGGCCAACCGGTGGCCGCGCCGGTCGTCCGCGTGCTGGGCAAAGGCCAGCACCTTGATGGCCAGCACCGGGAACACGCAGGGCATGAGGTTGAGCAGCAGCCCACCCACCAGTGCGCCCAGCAGGGCCAGCCCCAGGCTCAGCGTGGCGCCGCCGCTGCCTGGCGCGGCCGCAGCCCGCGCGGCATTGGCGTCGAGTGCGGCTTGCAGCGCAGGCGACACACCACCGTCGCCGGGCAAGGCCGCCAGCGCAGGCCAGGTGCCACGCGCGGGCAGTTCCAGGCGCAGGCCGCCCAGGGTGTTTTCACCGGGCGCCATGTCGCCGGTGCGGGCCAGCACCACGGGCATCACGGCGGGGCTTTCGGCGCGTTGGCTGGACAGCGGGATCTCGGCCCGCCAGGTGTTGCCGTCCCAGCGCTGGGTCCACTTCGCGCCGGGTTCGATGACGGCGGCGGTTTCGGGGAAAAACTCGAGCGTCTGGCCGACCCAGTCGGGCGGCAGGCCAGCCACCTGCACCGCCAAGGCCTTGTCGCTGGGCGCCACGTGGCTGTCGCCGGCCGGCTGGGCACGGGGCACGCGGCTGGCGGCGTCGTCAAACGCGCGGGCGTGGGCCGCGGTGGCCGCGCCTGCGGGCAGGCGCAGGGTGAAGCTGCCCTCTTCCGGAATGCACTCTTTGCGACACACCAGCCAGGCGGCATCGAGCTGCACGCTCAGTTCAGTGCCCTTGAAATCGGGCGACACCGTGAGCGGCACCGGCAGCAGCACCGTGCCCTCGTAGCCGTAGTTGGCCAGGTGGCCGATGGGGAATTTTTTGGGCGTGGGCCAGGCAATGTCGCCGGCCGTCACGCCAGCGGGCAGCTTCCACTCCACCGTGGTGGGCAGGCCGGAGTCGCCGGGGTTTTTCCAGTAGGTGTGCCAGTCTTTGGCGTGCTGGATTTGCAGGCCCAGCCACAGCGGTTTGCCCGGCGCCACGCCCTCGGGCGCGTGGGCCAGCAACTCGGCGCGCACCTGGTCGGTGCGGACCACGGCCTGGCCAGGCTGAGCCAACACGGAAGCGGCGCAGAAGACACTGGCCAAGGCAAAGAAACGGGGGGTTCGGGCGGTCATGGGCACACGGTCTGAGAACAGGCGTTTGACAAAGTTCCAGCGCCTGTGGGGAAACGGGATTGTCACCGAGTGTTGTCGCGAAGGGGTGAAACCACGCATGGGCGCGGTCAATTGCCAGAAAACCTAAAATCCGCGCCAGACATGACGCCCGCCACCCCCCTGCACCCGCCGCACGCCCGGGCACCCACACAACATTCCGCCCGGGTTCACACCGTGGGACTGGTGTTGGTGCACGCGCTGGTGTGGACGCTGCTGCAGTCGCTGGCCCAAGGCAACCTCGACAGCTACCACGACATGCTGGAGAACTTTGCCTGGGCGCAAACCTTTGAATGGGGCACGTTCAAGCACCCACCGTTTTTTGCCTGGGTGGTGGGCGTGTGGTTTGCGGTCTTCCCCACCGCCGACTGGGCCTACCGCCTGCTGGCCTACACCAACGTGGCGGTGGGCCTGTGGGGCGTGGCGGTGCTCGCGCGGCGCCTGCAACTGGCACACCTGGCCCCCACGGCGCTGCTGCTGCTGCTCTGGGCCCTGCCCTACACCACGCTGGCGGCCAAGTTCAACGCCAACAGCCAACTGCTGTCGCTGTGGCCGTGGACGGCGGTGGCCCTGCTCACCGCCATGGACAGCCGGGGCGCACGGGGGTGGGCTTGGCACATCGCGTTGGGCCTGCTGGCGGCGGCCTGTTTTCTGAGCAAGTACTACAGCGGCGTGTTTCTGGTGGGTTTTCTGGTGGTGGCGCTCACCCGCGCAGAGGGCCGCCGCTGGCTGCTGAGCCCGTGGCCGTGGCTGGCGCTGGCCGTGTTTGCCATCGCCCTGCTGCCCCACCTGGCGTGGCTGCGCTCCAGCGACTTTGCCACCCTGGGCTATGCCATGGACCAGGGCAACGGCGACACCGCGTGGGAGGCTTTGCTCAAGTTTGGCCTGACGCCGTTGGTGTACTGGGGCCTGGCCTGGCTGGCCTGTGTGGCGGTGTTTGCCAGCGTGCAACCGGCCCGCACCCAGCGCCGCTGGCTGGGCGGCTTGGCGCGGGGCTTGTGGGTCAGTTGGCGCCCCACGGGCTGGGACGACGCCGTGTTCTGGCTGGCGGTCCTGCCCGGCGGCATCACCTTGTTGTTTGGGCTGGCGGGCGCGGTGGAGCTGTCCACACCCTGGTCCATCCCCATCGGCTACGCCTTCAGTCTGCTGTGGCTGCGCAACCTGTCACAAGACGCGGGGCCCGATGGCAGCAAGAACGCGCAACGGCGGCTGCATCGCGCCGCATGGCCTGTGCTGGCGCTGGTGGTCGCCGTGGGCCTGGCGCACGGCTGGCAGCGCGCACAACAAGGTCACCCGGACCACTACCGCCCGTCCGAACAGGCTGCGCAGGATGTGTTGGCTTTGTGGGCGCGCGAGGTGCCGGGTGTGCCGCTGGGTTGGAGCGGTGGCGCCTGGGCCGACAACGCCTTGCTTGCCTTCTATGCAGATCGCCAGATCCGCGCCCTGCCGGGCCTGCCCGATGTGTCGCCCGCCACACTGGCGCCCCATGCCGACTGGGCCACACAGGGCGGCGTGTTGTTGTGCCCGCTGGGGCGCCTGCAAGCCCCGCGCCCAGCCCTCAAAGACGAAGACAAAGCGGGCACCGCCATGGTGCCCTCCACCCGTTACAGCAAAGACCCCGAGGCGTGCCTGGCGGACATGCGCGCTTGGTTGACACAGCAAGGCCAGGCCAGCGACCCCGTCACCCTGCGGGTGGCCCGCCAGGGCTGGCGCTTTCCGCGCCAGGTGCCGTTTGAGTACGCGGTGTTCTTCTACCGCCCCGCCGTCACACCAGCAGCGCGTTGACGCGCTTGACGTAAGCAGCCGGGTCTTCGGGCAGCCCGCCTTCGGCCAGCAGGGCCTGATCGAACAGGATGTGGGCCAGGTCGTCGAAGTGGGCCGAGCCATCCAGCTTCTTCACCAGCGCGTGTTCGGCGTTCACTTCCAGGATGGGCTTGGACAGCGGCGCCTGCTGGCCGGCCGCCTTGAGCATGCGCGCGAGCTGGTTGGACACGTCGCCGTCTTCCACCACCAGGCAAGCCGGTGAGTCCACCAGGCGGGTGGTCACGCGAACGTCCTTGGCCTTGTCCTTGAGGCTCTCCTTGAGCTTGTCGAGCAGCGGCTTGAAGGTTTCGGCGGCGGCCTCGGCGGCCTTCTTTTCTTCCTCGTCCAGCAGCGAGCCCAGATCAACAGCACCCTTGGCCACGCTTTGCAGCGGCGTGCCGTCGAACTCGTGCAGGTGCGACAGCGCCCATTCGTCCACGCGGTCGGTCATCAGCAGCACCTCGATGCCCTTCTTGCGGAACACCTCCAGCTGCGGGCTGTGTTTTGCCGCGGCCAGGTTGTCGGCGGTGATGTAGTAAATGGCGGCCTGGCCTTCTTTCATGCGGGCCTTGTAGTCGGCCAGCGACACGGCCACCGCATCCGACGAGGTGCTGGCAAAACGCAGCAGCTTGGCGATCTTGTCGCGGTTGGCAAAGTCCTCGCCCAGGCCTTCCTTGAGCACCGAGCCGAACTCGGCGTAGAACTGGCTGTACTTGCCAGCCTGCGCCTTGTCCTCTTCCGACACCACGTCGGTCACGCCGTCGGCGCCTTCGGCAGCCTCGGCCGGTTTGTCCTTCTTGGCCAGGTCTTCCAGCATGGCCAACACGCGGCGGGTGTTGCCGTCGCGGATGGCGCGCACGTCGCGGCTTTCCTGCAGCAGCTCGCGGCTCACGTTGAGCGGCAGGTCGGCCGAGTCCACCACGCCCTTGACCCAGCGCAGGTAAGCCGGCATCAGCGCCTCCGCCTCGTCCATGATGAACACGCGCTTGACATAAAGCTTGATGCCGGCCTTGCGGTCGCGGTTCCACAGGTCGTGCGGCGCTTTGGCGGGGATGTAGAGCAGCTGCGTGTATTCGCTGCTGCCTTCCACGCGGTTGTGGCTCCAGGCCAGCGGGGCGTCCTGGTCGTAGCTGAGGTTCTTGTAGAACTCGGCGTACTGCTCGTCGCTGATGTCTTTCTTGGAGCGGGTCCAGAGCGCGCTGGCGGAGTTGACCGCCTCCCACTCGTCTTTCTGGATGTACTCGCCCTTGTCCTTGTCCCACTCCTCTTTCTGCATGAGGATGGGCAGGCTGATGTGGTCGGAGTACTTGCCAATGATCTGCTTGAGCTTCCAGTGGCTCAGGTATTCGGTGGCATCCTCGCGCAGGTGCAGGATGACGCTGGTGCCGCGCGCGGCGCGGGTGATGGTTTCGGTTTCGAAGTCGCCGGTGCCGCCGCTGACCCAGCGCACACCTTCTTCGGGCTTGAGGCCCGCGCGGCGCGACTCGACGGTGATCTTGTCGGCCACGATGAAGCCGGAGTAGAAGCCCACGCCGAACTGGCCGATCAGCTGCGCGTCCTTCTTCTGGTCGCCGCTCAACCGGCTCATGAAGTCCTTGGTGCCGCTCTTGGCGATGGTGCCCAGGTGGTCGATGGCCTCACCCTCGCTCATGCCGATGCCGTTGTCGGTGATGGTCAGCGTCTTGGCGTCCTTGTCGAAGGCAACGCGCACCTCCAGGTTGGGCGCATCTTCAAACAGGCTGCTGTTGTTCAGGGCTTCAAAGCGCAGCTTGTCGCAGGCATCGGAGGCGTTGGACACCAGCTCCCGCAGGAAAATTTCCTTGTTGGAGTACAGCGAGTGCGTGACGAGGTGCAGCAGCTGGGCCACTTCGGCCTGGAAGGAATGGGTGTGTTTGCTCATGGTAGGTAACGTGTCTGTCTGTCTTGCCGCAGCGCCGGCCGGTGCTGCGGAAACTGGGCAATTTTTGCGCCTGACAGTTGGGGGGCGATGCGTCATTTTCAAGGCCCCTACCCCGCGAGCAGGAAAGCGGGCATGCCCGCTTTCCATACACGGCGTCAACGAAGGTCGACCTTGGATACCAAACGCGGCACGGCCGAACTGGTGGTTCGCCCTGTTGCGGCGTTCTCTGCATAGCCCCACGCATAGGGGAGTCCATTGCTTCCCATGGCGGTGCAGTGATAGGTTCCGCATTCAATGGCGATCAACTTCACACCGTTCGGCACATCGCCTTGCAAGACTTCGGTTGGAGTCAACGACTCATGCGCATCAAGGTTGCCATCTCCCAGGGAGCCGTGGTGGCCGCTTCCCCAGCAGTACGCTTTGCCGTTGTCTGCGATCACGCAACTGCTTGCGGCAACGCCGCCCACCGCAAAGTCAACAATTTTGGCATCTGCGGGAATTTGCCCTCGAAACAAAGGAAGCAGCCTGTTTTCATCGGAAATAAACTCCGCGCTCCCGCGACCATACCGACGACCAGACCCGCTGCCCTTTTGATACAACCAGCCATCGCTTCCAAGCACCCCCATGAAATCCCCATTGTTTTTCTCGGATTTGATCTTGGTGAACCGCACATTGGCAGGTGCCTCGCTGGCATCCACCGCTTTGAAGGTTTCTGAAGGCCTGTTGGCGGTACAAAACACTTGGCCATTTGCAACGATGCAGCTTCTGTTCACGCCCAAGGCGAAGTCTGAGATAGCTGAAGCGCCCGCAGCACCTTTGTTCACAAGCCAGGGCGGTCCATACCGCTCTTGCTGCTGGTTTTCCGGACGCATCAAAGCACCCGAGTCGCCCCAGCAGTAAAGCTGGCCACTTGCTGTCAAAGCACACGCCCGGTGCCCAGCCCCTACTTTGATGGAGGCAATTTGGGCATTGGAGGGCAGTTCGCCCGCCAACACTTTTTGAGGCAAATGGAAAGGTGCCTTCAATCCCGTCCCCATAGACCTCAGTTCCCATTCGGATTGGTCGGGGTCGCCCCAGCAATAAACACCCGCATCGCTCAAAGCACAACTGAATCGAAATCCCGGCGCCACCTGAAGAATGGTGGTATTGGCAGGAATGGCCCCTTTATTGACTTTGGTCGGACTGGGGTAGCTGAGAGCCTGCAGCTCTGGCCTGTTGTCGAAAAGAGGATGGCTATTGCCCCAACACCAGATATCTTTCTTGTCCTGACTCAAGGCGCAATTGCTCTGATCGCTGATGCGAAGTGATTGCACGTCAAAACCAAGCGTGCGAATCAGCGCCGTCCCCGTTGCGTCGGAGAACTTGGCCGCGATCATCGCATCCCCAGGGGTGTTGTGCTGCACAACACCAGCCGGGGAGACGGTTGCCACCGCCTCGTTGGTGCTTGACCACGTGACCCCGGCGCCAGTCAGCAGTTGGCCATCTGCCTGCTTCACTTGTGCCTGCAGTGCCGAGGTGTGCCCCCAGTAAGCATCGACCGATTCGGGCGACACATCCACCACATGTCCGGTCGAGGGATTTGGCGTGACGCCGCCCCCCTCGCCCGCTTCACCACCGCCGCTTCCTCCTCCACATCCCACCAACAGCGCCAACAACACGGCGCTTACGGCGACAGAGCTTGCACAGCGTGGTGCAGGCCAACGCGATTTGGTTTTCATTTTTTCTCCCTGATTGAATACATGCCATCCCTCTCTGGGGATGCGGTCGTCTGGGCGCAGACCGGCCCAGGGCCGAGGAACTCTACCATCACAAAAAACGTCCGGGGAGAGGTCGGAAAGACACAGCGGATGTTTTGAAATTTTTTGATTTTTCCTCTGGCGAGCTGGGCGCTTCCGGTTGTAACGCCCAGGAAAATGGGCCTACAGCGGCTGCCAGCCGGCAAAGGCCTCGACGCGGTTGCGGCCGCGCCGTTTGGCCAGCAGCAAGGCGTGGTCGGCGCGTTCCAGCAGTTGCTGGGCCGGCACGTCCTTGGCTGGCACCAGGCTGGCCAGGCCCACGCTCACCGTCACGCCCCGGGGCTGCCAGGCATGGCGCTCCACCGCCTGGCGCACACGCTGGGCCACCGGCATGGCGCCGTTGACACCGGTGGTCGGCAGGATGGCAACAAACTCCTCGCCCCCGTAGCGCGACAGGTGGTCGGTGCCCCGCAGCGCATCGCCCACCACGCTGGCCACCTCACTCAGCACCCGATCGCCGGCCGGGTGCCCGAGCTCGTCGTTGTAGCGCTTGAAGTGGTCCACGTCGATCATGAGCAGACCCAGGGGCTCGGTGCGGCGGCCATGGCGCGCCCATTCGTCGGCCAGGCGCTGGTCAAAGGCACGCCGGTTCCACACCTGGGTCAGCTCATCCACCGTGCTCTGGGTCTGGAACCAGCGCGCCAGCCGGCGCAGCTCCAACTGGGTGACCACCTGGCGCCCCAGAGCGCGCAAGGCCTCGCGCTGCGCGTCGTCCAGGCGGCGTGGGCGCACGTCGATCACACACAGCGAACCCAGCGCATGGCCTTCGGCGGTGACCAGGGGCACGCCCGCGTAAAAGCGCAGCCCCCCTTCGCGCGTGACCATGGGGTTGTGGGCAAAACGGGGGTCGGCCAGGGCGTCGGGCACTTCCATCAGCACGTCGGGTTGGAGGATGGCGTGGGCACACAAAGACAACGAGCGGGGCAGTTCGGACACCTCCGCGCCCACCGCCGACTTGGTCCATTGCCGCTCGTCGTCGATCAGGTTGATCAGGGCCGTGGGCGTGTCACACACCAGGCGCGCCAACATGCTCAGGTCGTCAAAGGCCTGCTCGGGGGGCGTGTCCAGGATGTCGTAACGCCGCAGCGCCTGCAGGCGCTGGGCCTCGTTCTCGGGCAGGGGTGGGGCGTCGGGGTGTGGCATGGGAAAAGTGTACGGCGCTCAGACACACTCAGAAACGTTCGGTGGCCCCCAGATAGCGCCACTGACCCACCGGCAGGTTGCCCAGCACCACCTTGCCGATGCGTATGCGCTTCAAACCCACCACATGCAAGCCCACTTGCTCACACATGCGCCGGATCTGGCGCTTCTTGCCCTCGGTCAGCACAAACCGCAGCTGCTCGGGGTTTTGCCAGTCCACCTGCGCGGGTTTGAGCGGCTGGCCGTCCAGGCTCAGGCCGTGACGCAGGCGCGCCAGCTGGGCTGGCGGCAAGGCGGCTTGCACGTTTTGCGTCACCAGGGGCGCGTTGGGATGGGCGTCGGGGCCGTCACCGATGTAGTGCACCCGCACCAGGTACTCCTTCTCGATACCGGAGTCCTCGCCAATGAGGGTGCGCGCCACGCGGCCGTCCTGCGTCATCACCAACAGACCGGTGGAGTCGATGTCGAGCCGGCCGGCCGGCGCCAGGCCACGTGTGTGCCAGGCCTCGAAGCGGCGTGGGCTGCGGTCGTCCGCCCAGTGGCTGCGTGGCGAAATCAGCACGGCGGCCGACTCGTGGCCGTCTTCGGGCAAGCCGCTCACATAGCCCACGGGCTTGTGCAGCAGGATGGTGACGCGCGCCTCCTGCTGATGTTGCGCCTGCGGCAGCACCTCGACCTGGCAATCGGGCGCCACAGGCTGGCCCATGTCGGCGGGCTGGCCGTTGACCTTGACCCAGCCGCGCGCGATCCATTCGTCGGCCTCGCGGCGCGAACACAGGCCCAGGTCGGCCATGCGTTTGTTGAGGCGGATCAGCCCGGCCTCGCGGGTGGCGGACACCGGCGCAGGCGCCCGCTGCTGGGCCTGGCTCTGCAGGGTGGAACGGATGCCCCCGGTGGGCCGGGGCGCAGGTGCGGGGTACAGGCCAGCAGGGGGGCGGTCCGATGGGCGCCCGGCTGCCCCGCCACGCCGCGCGGGTGGCGCCGCCTTGGCGGCGGGTTTGGACAGCGACAGGCGCTTGCGTTCGGGCGGGCTGGGGGGCTTGGGTTCGGACATGGCGGCGAATTATGCGCCGGGGGCCCGCGTATCCCAGCGGGTGCGCCAGGCATTGAACTCCACCGCCGGCAGCGGCTTGCTGATGAAGTAGCCCTGGGCCTCGTCACAACCCAGCGCGCGCAGTTGCGCCAGGATGGCGGCGGTCTCCACCCCTTCGGCCACCACACTCAGGCCCAGGTTGTGCGCCAGGTCGATGGTGGAGCGCACGATCTTGGCGTCGCTCTCATCGGTTGCCATGCCCATCACGAAGGATTTGTCGATCTTGAGCTCGCTCACCGGCAAGCGCTTGAGGTAGGCCAGACTGGAGTAGCCGGTGCCGAAGTCGTCGATGGACAGCTTGAAGCCCTGTGCCGCGAGGCGGTTGAGCGTGGCCTCGGCGCGCTGCGGGTCGTCCATGATGGCGCTTTCGGTGATCTCCAGGCAAAAGCCGCTGGAGGCCAGCCCATGCTGT
This sequence comes from Hydrogenophaga atypica, assembly GCF_042665215.1. Taxonomy (NCBI): domain Bacteria; kingdom Pseudomonadati; phylum Pseudomonadota; class Betaproteobacteria; order Burkholderiales; family Comamonadaceae; genus Hydrogenophaga; species Hydrogenophaga atypica. The sequence continues at coordinate 319,841 of NZ_JBHTCA010000001.1, read as the reverse complement.
TTGAGGATGCCCGCGAGGCGCTGCGGAAAATCCTGGTCCAGCAGGTCGCGGGTGGACAGGTTGATGGCCACCCGCACCGGTTGACCTGGCAGCTGAAGCGAGGCCCACTGGCGCGCCGCCTCCTCAAACATCCACAAGGTGAGCTGGCGCACAAAGCCGGTCTGCTCGGCAAAGGGGATGAACTGCAGGGGCGGCACCAGCCCGCGCTGCGGATGCTGCCAGCGCACCAGGGCCTCGGCGGCCACCACCTGCTGGCTGGTGGCGTCCAGCTTGGGCTGCAGGAACAGCCGCAGCTCGCCGTGCTGCAGGGCGTGGCGCAAGTCGGTCAACAGCGACAGGGTCTGGGTGCTCGACGAATCCAGCGACGGCGAATACAGCAACACGCCGGCGGTCTTGCTTTTGGCGGCGTGCATGGCGATTTCGGAGCGGCTCATCAACAGGTCGGGGTCGTCGGCGTCGGCGGGCCAGCAGGCCACGCCCATGCTGGCACTCAGGTCCACGGTCTGCTCGTCAAAGGCCAACGGCACCTCGAAGGCCTTGGTGATGCGCTCGGTCAACCGCACCGCGCCCTCGGCGTCGGTGCGCGAGAGCAGGATGGCGAACTCGTCGCCGCCCAGGCGCGCCACCATGTCGCCCTCGCGGAACACCTGCTGCTTCAGGCGCTCGGCCACGGCCTTGAGCAGTTCGTCGCCAAAGGCGTAACCCAACACGTCATTGACGTGCTTGAACCGGTCCACGTTGAGCGTGATGACCGCCATGGGTTTGGCGGTGGTGCGGCTGTCGGCAATGGCCTGCACCAACTGTTGCCGAAACCGTTCGCGGTTGGGCAGGCCGGTCAGGCGGTCCCAGTAGGCCAGTTGCAAAATTTCGCGCCGCTGCTCGGCCAGGCTGTCGCGCATGCGGGCAAAACCGCGCGCGAGCTGCCCCACTTCGTCGCCACGCGCCATGTCGCCCAGGTCGGCGGCGTAGTCGCCGCGCTCCAGCGCGGCGGTGGCGGCCGTCAGTGCGGCCAGTGGCTGGGTGACGCGGCGCATGGCCAGCCCGCTGCCCACCGCAAACAGGCCCACCCCAGCCACGGTCACCAGCGCCAGCATGAGCTGCAAACGGGTGTAGGGCGCCACCGCGTCGGCCACCGAGCGCAACAACACGCTGCGCACCACGCCACGGGGCGTTGGCAGCGTGGCGTGCCGCGCCACAAAGGTTTCACCGCCGATGCCGATGTCTGCCGCCTGCGTGAGCGCGAGCTCGGTCAGCACCGGCTCGTGGCCCGCCAGCGTGGTCACCACCAGGCTGAGGTGGGCGTCGTCGGTGCCCGAGAACACCGCCAGGTGCACACCCGACACACGGTACAAATCGTCGGCCAGGGCCTGGTTGATCTGAAAGCCCATGAGCACCCAGCCAATGAGGGTGGGCGCCCGCACGGGCACCATCACAAACTGGTAGGGCACGCGGTTGACGCGGGCGATGCGGCTGCCCCGGCTGTCGCGCGAGAGTTCGGCAGCCACCTGCTGCAAGGCGCTGGCGGCCATGCCCCCCTCGGCGGCCTCGCTCGTCACCACCAACTGCAAGCCGGGGTCCAACAGCACGGTGACGGCCGCACCGATGCGTTCGCCGCTGTTGTCCAGGGCTGAGCGTATGGTGGGCTGATCGCCCGTGCCCACCGCCGCGCGAAAGCCGAAGTCGGCCGCCAGCACCGAAGACGCCTGCCGCAGCCGTTCGGCGTTCTGCTCCAACAGGCGCAGCCACACGCGTTCGCCCACCAGGAGGTCGGCGCTCATCTCGTTGCGCACCTGCGCGTTGACGGTGGCACGCACGATGCCGAAAGCCACGGCCTGCACCAAAAGCAACAACACCAACATGACCGCCACCGTGCGGGTGGACAGGGGCGCGTCGCGCAACCAGGCGCGCCAACGCGTCATGTGACCGCATCCCTCATGGTGTCAGCCCCTTGAGGGTGACACTGGCGGACGCGGCCGCTGCGCCCAGGCGTTGCGGCATGTCAAGTGCGGGCGCCCCCACCGGCAGGCCGCTGTGCCACACGCGCAGCCGGTAGCTGCCTTCGGGCACATCGTTCAGTTGCACGCGCCCGTTGGCGCCGGTGCTGCCGAAATAGGGGGTGTCCACCACCGCCATCCAGCCAATCATTTCATCGTGGATGTTGCACCCGAGCACCACCACGCCGGCCTGGTCGAACACCACGGGGCTGGCCGGCGTGCCGATGTAAAGCTTGAGTTCAAACCGTTTGGCAGGCGAAAACGAATACACGTGGTGGCGCACCGTGTCGCGGTTGGGAAACTGCACCGCCGTGCCCCGTGTGACCACCATGGTCTCGGGCACAAAACTTTTGTCTTTCTGCGCCATCTCCACACCGGACATCGGCTTGGTCGCCCGGGCCGCGTCGGGCGACTCCAGAAACACCACCGCCTGGGGCACGGGCCGGCCTTTGTCGTCGGTCACCGTCACCTGCAGGGTGGCAGACCACACCCCACCCACCCAGGCGCACATGCCCAACAAGGCCCCTGCGCACCAGCGGCGCCAGGTGCCCGCGCTCACGGCTCGATCGCCAAACCGCGCAGGGCCATGCCTGCCCCCACGGTACCCACCAGCCGGGCCCGGCCGCTGGACAGGTCCACCTCGTACAAGCGGGTGCGCGCATCGCGGGACGTGCGCACCGCTGCCAGCGCCTTGTTGTTCAGGTCGGCGATGTCGAAGGCCACGTCGGTCAATGCCCCCAGGCCCAGCGCGCCCACGGTGAACAGCCGCCCCGTGTTGGGCGAGACCGCAGGCGCCACGCCCTCTCGGGTGCCCTGGGTGACCAGCACGCCCAGCGCACGGTCGATGGCGTAGTTGGTGGTCAGCTTCTCGTCGCGTTTGTTGTAGGTGTAGGCCGCACCCGTCACCTGCGGGGATTTGCCCACGTGGGTGTCGCCGGCCGCGTAGGCCAGGGCCGGATCGGTTTGCAGTCCGGCGGCGTTGGGATCGAAGTCCACCACAGCGCCCGTGTCGGGGTGCAAGCGCAGGTTCTGGCCGCTGGCGCTGACCACGCGGATGCGGTCGGCGGCGGGGTTGAAGTCCACCCCCCACTGCCCACCGGCCAGCGCCACGGCGGCCGGCGCGGTTCCCACCGGCGACAGCGCGCCGGTGGCGGTGTTGAGGGTGTAGAGCCGGCCACCGGCCGACAAGGCGTACAACACACCGCGCGCGACGCGGAAGTCGATGCCCACGAGCGCATCGCCGGCCGCCAGGCCCGTCACGGGGCGGCGCTCCAGCACACGCTGCGGCTGGCCGGCGTTGAACTTGATCAGTTCATGCTCGGCCGTGACCGCCCAGACCAGCTCTTTGGCCGCCACACCCATGGGCTCGTCGGCCGCGCCGTAGGGCGCCAGCGACACGGACCCACAAGCGCTCAGGGCCAGCGCGACCACCGGCAAAAGGCGTCGGGCATGCGGGGGCAGCGAAGGTGCAAACAACAACATGGCGACTCCTTGGTGGAAATGTCAAGAAACTGTACACGCAATGGCGGCCGACGCAGGCGGCAATACACGCCTCAACGCACGCCCTGTTCTTGGGCACTGAACACCGAACGCAAAGCGGGCAAATCCAGCACCCGCACCCCGCCGTACTCGATGCGTATGGCCCCGCGCGACTGCAAGGTGGACAAGGCTTCGTTGACCCGCTGACGCGACAGTCCCACCAGATACGCCAACTCCTGCTGGGTGATGCGCAGCATGTGGCCCACACCGGGGTAGAGCTCGGGGTTGAACAGCGCGGCCAGGCTGCGCGCCACCCGCACGTCGGGGTTGCTGATGCGGTCGATCTCGCGTGCCGCAATGAACTGGCCCAGGCGCTCGTTGAGCTGGCGCATGACAAAGCGGTTGAAGCCGATGGAGTTGTCCAGCAACCAGTGGAAGCTGTCCACCGGCAGACCCGCGACCACGCTCTTGCGCAAGGCCTGGATGTTGTAGCGGTACTTCTCGCGCTTGAGCGCCGTGCCCTCGCCAAACCAGCCGCCGGGTGCCACACCGGTGAAGGTGATGACCGGCCCTTGCGAGTCGTCATTGCTCATCTTGAGCAGGCCATCGATGAGGCCAAACCAGTAGGTGACCGGGCGCCCCACGCGGCAGATGTAGTCGCCCGGCACGGCCTCCGAGACCACGATGTCGCTCTCGGCACGCGCGCGCTCAGCAGACTCCAGCTGACGCAGCCAGGGGATCTCGGCCAGTTCGTCCGGGGTGGCCGATCGGGCGCGCTGACGCAGGGGAGAAACGGACGTGCTCATCGGCTTTTCCTGTCCAGAAGCTGACACACACCCTAGGGGAAAGTCCTAGGCGGGCAGACCCTCAATTGTCGTCGCATTGACAACATAACGTCAAATGCTTGCCTACCATTCGCGGCACGCCAACGTCAGACATTGTGAGTTTGACCGCGCGCCCCACAGGAGACAACATGCGGAGCACCTTCCCCCAACTGCTGCTGGCCCATGCGGCGCGTCGGCCCGACGCGCCGGCCATGCGCGAGAAGGAATACGGCATCTGGCAGACCACGAGCTGGTCGCACATGGTGGCACTGGTCAAGCACATCGCCTGCGGTCTGCACCAGGCCGGCCTGCACCGGGGCGAACACCTCGTCGTCATCGGCGCCAACCGCCCGCGCCTCTACGCCACCATGCTGGCGGCACAGTCGCTGGGGGCCATTCCCGTGCCGCTGTACCAGGACGCCGTGGGCGCCGAGTGTGTGTTCCCCATCAACAACGCCGAAGTGCGTTTTGCGGTGGTGGAAGACCAGGAACAGGTCGACAAGATGCTGGAAATCCGCGACCGCTGCCCGCAGCTCGCCCACATTTACTACGACGACCCGCGCGGCCTGCGCAATTACGTCGAAGACGGCCTGGGCAGCCTCGCCGAACTGGTGGCCGCTGGCGAGGTGTTTGCACAGCAGCACCCGGGCTTCTTCCAGGAAGAGGTGGACAAGGCCCGGCCCGAGGACGTGGCCGCCATGTTCTTCACCTCCGGCACCACCGGCAACCCCAAGGGGGTGGTGCACACCCACGACTCGCTGCTCAACCGCGCGCACGTGGGCGCCCAGTTCGACAAGCTGAGCGAAACCGACGAGGTGCTGGCCTACCTGCCGCCAGCCTGGATCGGCCAGAACATCTTCAGCTACGCCCAGTGGCTGGCTGCTGGTTATGTGGTGAACTGCCCCGAATCGTCGGGCACCGTGACCATCGACCTCAAGGAAGTGGGCCCCACCTACTACTTCGCGCCACCGCGGGTGTTTGAGGGCCTGCTCACCAGCGTGATGATCCGCATGGAAGACGCGGGCACCATCAAGCGCAAGATGTTCCACTACTTCATGGACGTGGCGCGCAAAGTGGGGCCGGCGCTGATGGACGGCAAACCCGTCTCGGGCACCGACCGCTTGCTGTACAGCCTGGGCAATGTGCTGGTGTACGGCCCACTGCGCAACACCCTGGGCTTTTCGCGGGTGCGGGTGGCCTACACGGCGGGCGAGGCCATCGGCCCCGACCTCTTCACCTTCTACCGCTCCATCGGCATCAACATCAAGCAGCTCTACGGCTCCACCGAAACCGCCGTGTTTGTGTGCCTGCAGCCCGACCACCAGGCACGCGCCGACACGGTGGGCGTGCCCTGCGACGGCGTGGAAATCAAACTCTCCGACACCGGCGAAATCCTGGTCAAGTCGCCCGGCCTGCTCAAGGGCTACTACAAAAACCCCGAGGCCACGGCCGAGGTGCTGACCGCCGACGGCTGGTACCACACCAGCGACGCCGGCTTCATCGACGCCGAGGGCCACCTCAAGATCATCGACCGCGTGAAAGACGTGGGTCGCATCATGGGCGGCCCCAACGACGGCGCCATGTTTGCGCCCAAGTACGTGGAGAACAAGCTCAAGTTCTTCTCGCACATCAAAGAAGTGGTGGCCTTTGGCGACAAACGCGAGAAGGTGTGCGTGATGATCAACATCGACTTCGACGCCGTGGGCAACTGGGCCGAACGCCGCAACCTGCCCTACGCCGGCTACACCGATCTGGCACAGAAGCCCGAGGTGTACGAACTGATCCGCGAGTGCGTGGAAAAGGTCAACGCCGACCTGAGCCGCGACGAATTGCTGGCCGGCAGCCAGATCAGCCGCTTCCTCGTGCTGCACAAAGAGCTGGACGCCGACGATGGCGAACTGACCCGCACCAACAAAGTCCGCCGAGGCTTCATCGGCGACAAGTACGGCGTGCTGGTCGACGCCCTCTACGGCGACAAGACCGAGCAATACATCGAAACCGCCGTCAAATTTGAAGACGGCCGCAGCGGCAAGGTCAGCGCCACGCTGAAGATTTCCGATGCCAAAACGTTTGCCCCCGTGAAGGCCGCAGCATGAGCAGTAAAAAGATCGGCGACGTCATCCTCGACGTCAGCAACATCTCCCTGAGTTTTGGCGGCGTCAAGGCGCTGACCAACATCAGCTTCAACGTGCGCGAGCACGAGATCCGCGCCATCATCGGCCCCAACGGTGCCGGTAAAAGCTCGATGCTCAACTGCATCAACGGCGTGTACCAGCCACAACAAGGTGCCATCACCTTTCGGGGCCAGACCTTCAAGCACATGAACAGCCGCCAGGTGGCGGAGATGGGCATCGCGCGCACCTTCCAGAACCTGGCGCTGTTCAAGGGCATGAGCGTGATCGACAACATCATGACCGGGCGCAACCTGCGCATCAAAAGCAACCTGTTCAGCCAGGCTTTTCGCAACCCCTTTGGCATCGGCGGCGCGGAAAAAGAAGAGGTCAAACACCGCGAGTTTGTCGAACACATCATCGACTTCCTCGAAATCCAGGCCTACCGCAAAACGCCTGTGGGCCAACTGCCCTACGGCCTGCAAAAGCGGGTGGACCTGGGCCGCGCCCTGGCCATGGAGCCGCAGGTGCTGCTGCTGGACGAACCCATGGCCGGCATGAACGTGGAAGAGAAGCAGGACATGAGCCGTTTTGTGCTCGATGTGAACGACGAATTCGGCACCACCGTGGTGTTGATCGAACACGACATGGGCGTGGTGATGGACATCAGCGACCGCGTGGTGGTGCTGGACTACGGCAAGAAGATCGGCGACGGCACCCCCGACGAGGTGCGCAACAACGAGGACGTGATCAGCGCCTACCTCGGCACTTCACACTGAAAGAACGGCCATGGCATTTTTTCTTGAAACCCTCTTTGGCGGCCTGATGGCCGGCATGCTGTATTCGCTGGTGGCGCTGGGCTTTGTGCTCATCTTCAAGGCCTCGGGCGTGTTCAACTTTGCGCAAGGCGCCATGGTGCTGTTCGCGGCGCTGGCGATGGCCCGCTTCTCAGAATGGATTCCACAGTGGCTCGGCTTCGAGAGCTTGCTGCTGGCCAACGTGTTGGCCTTCATCGTGGCCGCCGCCTGCATGTTTGTGGTGGCTTGGGCGATCGAACGCCTGGTGCTGCGCCACCTGGTCAATCAAGAGGGTGTGACCCTGCTGATGGCCACCCTTGGCATCACCTACTTTCTCGATGGCCTGGGCCAGACCATCTTTGGCAGCGAGATCTATCAGATCAACGTGGGAATGCCCAAAGAGCCCGTCTTTCTCCTGCAAAACACCTTCGAGGGCGGCATCCTCATCAGCCAGGAAGACATCATCGCAGCACTGGTCGCAGCCTGTTTGGTGGCGGTCCTGGCCCTGTTCTTTCAGAAGACCAGCACCGGACGCGCCCTGCGCGCGGTGGCCGACGACCACCAAGCAGCGCAGTCCATCGGCATCCCCCTCAACCGCATCTGGGTCATTGTCTGGTGTGTGGCGGGCATCACCGCCCTGGTGGCCGGGATCATCTGGGGCTCCAAGTTGGGTGTGCAGTTCTCGCTCACCACCGTGGCCCTGCGCGCCCTGCCCGTGATCATTTTGGGCGGCCTCACCTCGGTGCCCGGCGCCATCATCGGCGGCCTGATCATCGGCGTCGGTGAAAAGCTCTCCGAGGTCTACCTCGGCCCGCTGGTGGGTGGTGGCATCGAAATCTGGTTTGCCTACATGCTGGCACTGGTCTTCCTGCTGTTCCGGCCCCAGGGTTTGTTTGGCGAAAAGATCATTGATCGGGTGTGAAACACCCACATCAATGATCTTTCAGCGAAGACTAACTTTGCGCAGCAAAGTTAAGCAAAGCGTGTCGTAGCTAAAAGTTTGTTTGAGGAATTGAGACATGTTCTACAGAGAAAACGGTCAGTTCAAGACCTCCTACTCGGCCGATCAGCAGATTTTTCCGATCGCCCAGGACCGCTGGGCCATCCTCGGCCTGATTGCCATCGCCGCCATCGGTGTGCCGCTGCTGGCCGACGAGTACCTGTTCCGCGCCATCTTCATCCCCTTCCTCATCCTGGCGCTGGCGGCCGTAGGGGTGAACATCCTGGTGGGTTTCTGCGGGCAGATCTCGTTGGGCTCGGGCGCCTTCATGGCGGTGGGCGCCTACATGGCCTACAACACCTTCGTCCGCATCGATGGCATGCCGCTGATCGTGGCCCTGCTGTCGGGCGGCTTCTTTGCCACGCTGGTGGGCATCTTTTTTGGCATCCCCAGCCTGCGTGTGAAAGGTTTGTACCTGGCGGTGGCCACGCTGGCAGCACAGTTCTTCTGTGACTGGGCGTTCAGCCGCATCAACTGGTTCACCAACAACAGCACATCGGGCTCCGTGGCGGTGTCGGGGCTGGAGGTTTTTGGTCTGCCGATCCAGACCCCCGTGCAGAAGTACCTCTTCTGCCTGAGCTTCCTGGTGGTATTTGCCTTGCTGGCCAAAAACCTGGTGCGCTCGGCCATCGGCCGCGAGTGGATGGCAATTCGCGACATGGACGTGGCCGCCTCCGTCATCGGCATCCGCCCCATGTACGCCAAGCTCAGCGCGTTTGCGGTCAGCTCTTTCATTGTGGGCGTCGCTGGCGGTCTGTGGGCGTTTGTGCACCTGGGTTCATGGGAGCCCGCAGCCTTCTCCATCGACCGCTCCTTCCAGTTGCTGTTCATGGTGATCATCGGCGGCATGGGTTCCATCATGGGCAGCCTTTTTGGTGCCGCCTTCATTGTGGTGCTGCCCATTTTTCTGAACCAGTTCATGCCCTGGGCCGGCTCTCTGGTTGGTCTCGAAATTTCCACGGCGGCGGTGTCGCACACCGAATTCATGATCTTTGGCGCACTGATCGTGTGGTTCCTGATTGTCGAACCCCATGGCCTGGCCAAGCTCTGGAGCATTGGCAAACAGAAGTTGCGGTTGTGGCCCTTCCCGCACTGATGTCTCGGCTGCCGCTGCGCGACAGCACCCGGCTGAAGGCCTGTTGAAATTCTCGTGTGTTGGTTCTTATTTGGAGACAAATGAAATGAAACTTTCCTCCCTTGCCCTCTCTGCCTCCATCGTCTGTGCGGGCCTGACCGGCGCGCTGCTGGCCCCTGCCGCCCTGGCGCAAGACAAGGTCCAGTTCTTCCCGGTGCTGTCGGGCCGCACCGGCCCGGTGGCGCCCAACGCCACGCCCTGGGCCAACGGGCACAACGACTACATGAAGCTGGTCAACGTGCGCGGGGGCATCAACGGCGTCAAGACGCTGGTTGAGGAGTGCGAAACAGCTTACGCCACCGACCGCGGCGTGGAGTGCTACGAACGCCTGAAAGGCAAACATGGTGGCGCCACGGTGTTCCAGCCCCTGTCCACCGGCATCACTTTCGCGCTGACAGAAAAAATCCCCACCGACAAGATCCCCATGATCACCTCCGGCTACGGCCGCAGCGATTCGGCGGACGGCGGTATCTTCAAATGGAACTTCCCGCTGATCGGCCACTACTGGGTGGCGGGGGACACCGTGCTCCAGCACATCGCCAACAAAGAAGGCGGCTGGGACAAGCTCAAGGGCAAAAAAATTGCCGTCGGCTACCACGACAGTCCGTTTGGCAAGGAACTGCTGCCCATCATGCAGGAGCGCGCCGCGATGCATGGCTTCTCGCTGCAGCTGCTGCCCATCCCCGCGCCCGGCGTGGAACAAAAATCCATCTGGCTGCAGGTGCGCCAGCAGCGTCCGGACTTCGTCGTCCTGCAGACCTGGGGCGTGATGACGCCCACGGCCATCAAGGAAGCGGTGGCCACCGGCTACCCACGCGAGAAGATGTTTGGCACCTGGTGGTCGGGCGCCGAACCTGATCTGAAGGATGTGGGTGCAGGCGCCAAGGGCTACAGCGCGGTCATGATGCAGCACGGTGCCGAGTTCAACTCGCCGGTGGTCAAGGAAATCCTGGAGAAGGTGCATGCCAAGGGCCAGGGCACCGGACCGAAGGAGGAAGTCGGATCGGTGCTGTACATGCGTGGTGTTGTTGGCGCCATGTTGGCGGTCGAGGGTGTCCGCGCGGCGCAGGAGCGTTTTGGCAAAGGCAAGGTCATCACCGGCGAACAGGCCCGCTGGGGCTATGAAAACCTAAACCTGACGCAAGCCAAGCTCGATGCGCTGGGCTTCAAAGGCGTGATGCGCCCGGTGTCCACCAGTTGCCAAGACCACATGGGGTCGGCTTGGGCGCGTGTGCACACCTGGGATGGCAGCAAGTTTGTCTGGGCGTCCGACTGGCTGCAGGCGGACGAACAAATCATCCGCCCGATGGTGAAGGCATCGGCCGACAAATACGCCGGCGAGAAGAAGCTGGCACGCCGCGCGGCCGCCGACTGCCAGTCCTGATCCGTCGCAGACGGATCAGGCTGGCAGTGCCTGCCCTCCGTTGTGCACCCTCCCTCCCTCCCGCCCAGCGGGAGGGAGAACGTAAAAAAGGTGGCCCTCGCGGGCCGCCAACCGAAAGCGTCGAGGCGGCGCTTTCGATTGGTCACCGACACGCAAAAGGTTCTCACATGAGCGCACCGAACATCGTTCTCAACGTCAACGGCATCGAGGTCATCTACAACCACGTCATCCTGGTGCTCAAGGGCGTGTCCTTGAATGTGCCGGAAGGAAAAATCGCGGCCATCTTGGGTGGCAACGGCGCGGGCAAAACCACCACGCTGCGTGCGATCTCCAACCTGCTCAAGGGCGAACGTGGCGAGGTCACCAAGGGCAGCATCGAGCTGCGCGGTGAACGCATTGAAAACCTGACACCTGCCGACCTGGTCAACCGCGGTGTGGTGCAGGTGATGGAAGGCCGGCACTGTTTTGCCCACCTCACCATCGAGGAAAACCTGCTGACCGGCAGCTACACCCGCAAGGACAAGGGCGAGATCGCGGCCAACCTGGACAAGGTCTACAACTACTTCCCGCGCCTGAAGACGCGTCGCACGAGCCAAGCTGCCTACACCTCGGGTGGCGAACAACAGATGTGTGCGATTGGCCGCGCGATCATGGCCAACCCCAGTGTGGTGCTGCTCGATGAGCCCTCCATGGGCCTGGCGCCGCAGATCGTGGAAGAGGTGTTCGAGATCGTGAAGGACCTCAACCAGAAGGAAAAGGTCACCTTCCTGATCGCCGAGCAGAACACCAACATGGCGCTGCGTTATGCCGACTACGGCTACATCATGGAAAGCGGGCGCATCGTGATGGACGGCGCGGCCGACGACCTGCGCAACAACGAGGACGTGAAAGAGTTCTACCTCGGCATGGGCGGTGGCGAGCGCAAGAGTTTCAAGGACGTCAAGAGCTACAAGCGGCGCAAGCGCTGGTTGGCTTGACCCACCCCCGTCGCTTGCCCGCTGCGCGTGGCCGCATCCCCCCTCAAGGGGGCGGCTCCGGTGGGCCGGCAGAGCCGGACCCACGGTGCCGCTTGCCCCATGCCCTCCACTCAACCCGAATTGGTTTCTTCCATGAGCAACTTCCACGACGCGCTTGAAACCCGTGACCCGGCCGCCCGCGAAGCCGATCTGATGGCTGCATTGCCACGGCAAATCGCCCACGCGCAGCAACACACCGCCGCCTTCGCCAGCATCCTCGCGGGTGTGAGCGCAGCGGATGTGAACAGCCGCGCGGCATTGGCCCGGTTGCCAGTCACGCGCAAGTACGAATTGCTGGAGCGGCAGAAGGCGGCCCGTGCCGCAGGGGGCGATGCGTTCGGCGGCTTCTCCGCCCTGGTGCGTGGCCCGGCCATGACCCGCATCTTCGCCAGCCCCGGCCCGATCTACGAGCCTGAAGGCGCGAACAAGGACTACTGGCGCACCGCGCGCGCGCTGTATGCGGCGGGTTTCCGCTCGGGCGAGCTGGTGCACAACAGCTTCAGCTACCACATGACGCCTGGCGCCTTCATTCTGGAAGCCGGCGCGCTGGCCCTGGGTTGCACCGTGTTTCCGGCCGGCACCGGGCAGACCGAGCAGCAGCTCGAAGCCATCCAGGAGCTGAAGCCCACCGCCTACACCGGCACGCCGAGTTTTCTGCGCATCCTGCTGGAAAAAGCCGCCGAGGCGGGCCAGACACTCAGCATCACCAAGGCCTCGGTCGGTGGCGAGGCCTGCCCGCCCAGCCTGACCGCCTGGTTCAAGGCACAAGGGGTGGATGTCTACCAGACCTACGCCACGGCCGATCTGGGCCTGGTGGCCTATGAGACCGCCGCGCGCGAGGGCCTGGTGCTCGAAGAAGGCGTGATCGTCGAAATCGTGCGCCCCGGCACCGGCGACCCGGTGCCCGAAGGCGAGGTGGGCGAGCTGGTGGTGACCACACTCAACCCGGGCTACCCGTTGATCCGATTCGGCACCGGCGACCTCTCGGCCATCTTGCCCGGCACCTGCCCAACCGGGCGCACGGGCACCCGCATCAAGGGCTGGATGGGCCGAGCCGACCAGACCACCAAGGTGCGGGGCATGTTTGTGCACCCGGGTCAGGTGGCCGAGGTGGTCCGCCGTTTCCCCGAGGTGAAAAAAGCACGGCTCGTGGTCAGCGGCGAAATGGCCAACGACCAGATGTGCCTCCAGGTGGAGGCGGCCTCACTGAGCGAGGAACTGCACAATGGTCTGGCCCAAGCCTTGCGCGACGTGACCAAACTGCGTGGCGACATTGTGCTGGCCGCCCCCGGCAGCCTGCCCAACGACGGCAAGGTCATTGAGGATGCGCGCACCTACAACTGAGGCAATGCCGACCCCGCTGCAACGTCGGGTTAGTACGGTAAAGTGGCTAGGTACTTTCCGCGATGGCTCACCCTTGAGACGCGGGTAGCATCGGCCGCTGTCATTTACTTCGACCCCCTAGGAGACCGCCATGAAATCCCTGTTCACCCTGAGTGTGCTTGCCCTGGCCAGCACGGCCGCGCTGGCCCAAGCCTTTCCTGGCGACAAACCCGTCACGCTGGTGGTGCCTTTCGCGGCTGGCGGCCCCACCGACCGCGTGGCCCGCGACCTGGCCGAAGCCCTGCGCAAGCCCCTGGGCGGCAACGTGGTGGTGGAAAACGCCGCCGGCGCCGGTGGCACCATCGGCGCCATGAAGGTGGCCCGCGCCAAACCCGACGGCCACACCCTGCTGGTCTGGCACATCGGCATGGCCTCCACCGCTGGCCTGTACCGCAAGCTGCAGTTCAACGCGCTGAACGACTTCGACTACCTGGGCATGATCAACGACGTGCCCATGACCCTGATTGGCAGCCCCAAACTGCCGGCCAACACCTACCGCGACTTCGAAAACTACATCCGCGCCAACTCGGGCAAGATCAACCTGGCCCACGCCGGCCTGGGCTCGGCCTCGCACCTGTGTGGCCTGATGTGGCAGTCGGCCATCAAGCTGAACACGGCCATGACCACCATCCCGTTCAGCGGCACCGCACCCGCCATGACCAACCTGGTCGGCGGCCAGGTGGATGTGATGTGCGACCAGACCACCAACACCACCGCCCAGATCGAAGGCGGGCGTGTCAAGGCCTTTGCCGTCACCACCGAAAAGCCGCTGAGCGGCCACAAGCTGCTCAAGGACTACCCCAGCCTGGCCGAGATGGGCTTGAAGGGCTTTAACCTGACCATCTGGCACGGCCTCAACGGCCCCAAGGGCTTGCCGGCCGACGTGGCCAAGAAGCTCAACGATGCGCTCAAGGTGGCCCTGAAGGACCCCGAATTCATCAAGAAGCAGGAAGGCCTGGGCGCCATCGTCGTGAACGACAAACGAGTCACCCCCGAAGGCCACAAGGCCTTTGTGGGCGCCGAGATCACCAAGCTCAAGGCGGTGATTGACGCGGCCGGCCAATTCGCGGATTGAACGGGCCCCACCCCGTCGCTTGCCCGCTGCGCGTGGCCGCATCCCCCTCAAGGGGCGACACCAGCCGTCCGGCAAAGCCGGCCCGGCGGTGTCTCCCGGACCAAGCCACCTCCGGGTGGCTTCTTTTTTGCTCACAACAACAGGAGACACGCACATGAACCCCATCCATCCTTCTCGTCGCCAGTTGCTGGCCGGTGCCGCCGCGCTGGGCCTGGCGGGCGCCCTGCCTCAGGCCTGGGCCCAGAGCAACTGGCCCACACGCCCGGTGCGCATCGTTGTGCCGTTTGCCCCCGGCGGCACCACCGATCTGCTGGCGCGCGCGTTGGCGCCTGAACTCAGCCGCGCCTTTGGCCAGCCCTTCACGGTGGACAACCGGGCCGGCGCAGGCGGCAACATCGGCGCCGAGCTGGTGGCCAAGGCAGAAAAAGATGGCTACACCTTTCTGATGGGCACGGTGGGCACGCACGGCATCAACAGGGCGCTGTACAAATCGCTGCCCTACGACCCACAAAAAGACTTTGCGCCGGTGACGCTGGTGGCCGGTGTGCCCAACGTGATGGTGATGAACAGCGACAAGGCACGTGCGCTGAACATCCAGAACGTGGCGGATTTCATCCGCCACGCCAAGGCCAACCCGGGCCGCCTGAACATGGCCAGCAGCGGCAACGGCACCTCCATCCACCTGGCGGGTGAGCTGTTCAAGAACCAGACCGGCATCTTCATGACCCACATCCCCTACCGGGGTTCGGGCCCGGCGCTCAGCGACATGTTGGCCGGCACCATGGACGTGATGTTCGACAACCTGCCCTCGGCCATGCCGCACATCAAGGCGGGCAAACTGACAGCGTTTGCCGTCACCAGCGGCCAGCGATCGGCCGCCCTGCCCGACGTGCCCACCGTGGCCGAAGCAGGCAAGCTGAACGGCTTTGAAGCCAGCTCGTGGTTTGGCCTGTTGGCACCGGCCGGCACACCGCCGGACATCGTCAACCGTGTGCAGCAGGAAGTGGCCAAGGCGCTGAACCTGCCAGCGGTGAAGGAACGCCTGCTGTCGCAGGGCGCCATCCCGAGCGGCAACACGCCCCAGGAGTTTGCGCGGCTGATCGACAGCGAGATCACCAAGTGGGCCGGTGTGGTCAAGGCCTCCGGCGCCAAGGTGGATTGACGTACCGGCCGGTCAGACACCCCAGACCACGTCCACATCCTCGTTCATCGCGTGCTGCAGCATGTCGATGAACGGGGCCGTGCGCATGCGCAGGGTCACCTGTTCGGCCGGCTCGGGCACGGCCTCATCGCGCGCCTGCGCTTCACGCGCCAGGCGTTCGCGCTCTGCCTCGTCGGCACGCACCGCGTCCTGCAGGGCCACCACCGCGGCGGCCAACTGCGCGGCGGTGATGACGCCTGGCCCAGCGGGGTCTTTGCCCAGAATTTCAAGCACCCGCCGCCCCGACGCCTCCAGCATCACCAAATCGCTGGTGGCCCGGGACTTGAATCGGTAGAGCATGACAATCTCCTGCAAAGCCTGTGATGCGAGCATTGTGGCACCCGCTGATTTCAGCGGGAAAACCCCAACACATTCACAAACACAATCACCGACAATTTTTCAAACCTAAACTATCGGCATCCCAACGAACGACTGGCCCGGCCACGCCATGGAAGACACCCTGGACCTCGAAGCGCGCGCACACAGCGAACACCCGGAAGCACTGCGGCTGTGGCTGCGGCTGTTGACCTGCGCGCAACTGATCGAGAAGCAGGTGCGCACCGGTCTGCGTGAAGGCTTCGACACCACACTGCCCCGTTTCGATCTCATGGCGCAACTGGAGCGCCACCCCGAGGGCCTGAAGATGAAGGAGTTGTCGCGCCGGCTGATGGTCACGGGTGGCAACATCACCGGCATCACCGACCAGTTGGTGACCGAGGGCCTGGTGGAGCGCCTGGAGGTGGAGGGCGACCGGCGCGCCTGGCGGGTGCGCCTCACGCCCCGGGGCCACAGCATGTTTTCGGCCATGGCCCAGCAACACGAGGCCTGGATCGTGCAGGCCTTCGAAAGCCTGCAACCGCGAGAGGTGGAGCAACTGCACCGCCTGCTGGGCAAGGTCAAACGCCACCAGCAGCGGCCGCAGGCCAGCGACAGGCCCTGATTCAGCCGCCCACGCGCGTTTGCCGAAACGCCATCACGGCCTGGTTGCGCAAGGTTTTCACCAGCGCCAAGGCCTGTTCGCCCAACACGATGGCGCCGGCCGTGTTGGTGTCGGCGTAAATCAGCCCGAGCGGCGCGCCCTTGAATTGCATGGGCAGCAACAAAAAACACGGCGCCCCGATTTGCTCGTGGTACCACGCAGGCAGGCGCTGGGCCACGTTGGGCGCACTGGCATCGCTGATCAGGGTGTCCACGCCCTTGTTGCACACCAAGGAAAACAGGTCGTTCGCCCCCTGCAGCGGCAACTTGAAGCGGCGAGCCACCTCGGTCGCCTCCTCACCCAGTCCCATGCGCCCCAGCAACTGCTGGCCCGAGGCATCGCGCAGGCACAACAGCACACGCCGGCAGCCCAGCGCGCGGAACAGGGTTTCGAGCACCATGCGCAGCACATCGTTGAGGGCGGCACCATCGGCCAGCGCCTGCGTCACCTCCTGTATGCCGGTGCTCAGCAGCCCAACCGCAACGGCGTCGGCCGTGGCCGTGCTGGCCTGGGGCGCTGGCGGCGACGCCGTGAGCGCCAGCCCGCTCAAGGTGTCGGGCGCGTCTTCGCCGTGCAGGGGCTCAGCCCCTGGCTCGGTCACCGCGCTGGGGGGTGGCGGCAGGCGCCGGGCCAAACGCGCGGCGGGCGATTGGGGCAACACGGCAATGCCCAGCGCCTCGGCTGTCTGTGCCAGGCGGTCGCGGGCCAGGTGCACACTTTGCACCACGTGGTCGGCCTCCAGCCCGAGGCTGGCGGCGTACTGCTGCGCCAGCCGTTGCAGCTTGGGCGGCAAGGCGATTTCATCGTGTGCCAGCACCACATCGGCGGCTTCGTTGGCCGCCAACACCAGCCAGCGCAGCCGGTCGGCGTTGTCGGCCAGCAGGCGCAGCGGCGGTCGGCCTGCCGGGCGGCTCATCAGGCGTTGAATGGGCCCGGGCAAGCCCCAGGCGCGGGCCACGCCCAGGCCCAGCGCCTCGTAGTCCAGGCGAAGCACCTTGAGCGCTGCCGCCACCTCGGACTCGCCCGCCGCCACGGCCTCGCGCACCCGGCGTGCTTCGTCCGGCAGGTAAAACCCCGCCAACATGCGCCCCAGGTTCTGGAACAGGGCGCCAATGAAGGCCTCTTCACCTTCGCGCACCACGGGGCACAAATCGCTGGCCAGCGATGCCGCCAGCAAAGACCGCAGGAACTCGGTGCGCAGTTGCTGCGCGTGGGCCTTGTCCTGCATGTGTTCGAGCAACAGCAGGCTCATGGCCAGGTTGCGGATGCCGGCAAAACCGATCAGGCTGACCGCGCGCGAGACCGTGCTGATGCCGCCACCCGTGTGGGCAAACTGGGCCGAGTTGACCAGGCGCAACAGCTTCTGTGTCAGCGCAACATCTTTGAGGATTTCGTTGGTCAGGCTGTTGAGGCTTTCGGTTTCCGACCCGGCCAGCGCCTGCACCCGCACCACGGACTCCGACATCGCCGGGAAGTCGGTCTGATGCCGCATGCGCCGCAACAACCCGGCCAGGGTGCCGGCGCCTTCCAGCGGCTGCGCGTTGTCCTGTTCGTCGCCCAGCCCCGCCGCCGCAGCGGGGGCAGTGGGGTCGCTGGTCGGTTGCATGGCCGTCAGGACAAGGTGTGGCCGAGCACAGCGTCTTCCAGGCGTCCGGCAATCTGGCCCACCGCCAGGGCGGCCGGGCAGCCGGGCGCGTGCACCAGCAGCAGTTGTCGGCGCATGATGGCGTCCTTGACCGACTGGTCGGCAGGCACATCACCCATGTGCACCAGCTTCATGCCCGCGCCGTTCTGCGTGGACAGGAAACGGTTGAGCACCTGCTGCAACTGGCCGGTGATGTTGCGGCCGTCGCCCGGGCGCGTGGCCTGGTTGACCACCAGGCGCACCTGCTGGCGCCCTTGCTGCATGGCCAGCACCTTGATGGTGGCGTAGGCGTCGGTCAGTGAGGTCGGCTCGGGCGTGGCCACCATCAGCACCTCGGAGGCCAGCGACACCGCAAACAGCACCACGTCGGAAATGCCGGCGCCGGTGTCGAGCAGCACCACGTCAAACCGGGGCACGATGGTCTGCATGACCTTCATGAAGTCCTCACGCACCTCGGGCGTAAGCCGCGAGTACTCGACCATGCCCGAGCCCGCCAGCAGCACCGAAAACCCGCCGGGCGCCTTCAGGATGGCGTCGTCCAGCGTGGCTTTGCCGGTGAACACGTCGTGCAACGTGATCTTGGGGTAGAGGTTGAGCACCACGTCGAGGTTGGCCAGCCCCAGGTCGGCGTCGAGCACGAGCACCTTGTGGCCCCGGCGGGTGAGTGCAGCGGCCAGGTTGGCCGAGAAAAAGGTTTTGCCGACGCCCCCTTTGCCGCTGGTGACGGCCATGACCAAGCCCTTGCCGGAATAGGCGGGCAGGCCGGCGTGTGCGGCAGCGTGGGGCGTCTGGATGGGTGTGCTGGTCATGTGGAATGGCTCATTGTCGGGCCTCAATCGGCCCCCAGGGAAGGCACACCTTCGTTATCGGTCGTCTCGTCCACCGGCGACAGGCCAAACAGCAGACTTTTTTCTTCGGCACTGACCACGCTGTCGGCTTGTGGCTCCAGGCAGACGCGGTTGCGGCCTTCGGCCTTGGCGCGGTAAAGCTGCTCATCGGCGCGCTCAATCCAGGCGGCAGCGGTGAAGCGCAGCCACTGCGGCGCGTAAGCACCGCCAATGCTCACCGTGAAATGCAGGGTGTCGCCGCCTTCAAGCACCAACGGGGTGGCGGCCACACGTTCGCGGATGCGCTCGGCCACCTGGGCACCAAACACCGACTGGCAGCTGGGCAGGATGATGGCAAATTCCTCACCGCCGTAGCGCGAGACCGTGTCCATGGGCCGCACACAGGCGGACAGGCACTGGGCCACGGCCCGGATGACCTGGTCGCCCGCCGGGTGCCCGTGGGTGTCGTTGACGCGCTTGAAGTGGTCAATGTCCACCAACAACAGC
The DNA here is from genome assembly GCF_042665215.1 of Hydrogenophaga atypica. Classification (NCBI taxonomy): domain Bacteria; kingdom Pseudomonadati; phylum Pseudomonadota; class Betaproteobacteria; order Burkholderiales; family Comamonadaceae; genus Hydrogenophaga; species Hydrogenophaga atypica. Next base: position 300,484 of record NZ_JBHTCA010000001.1, on the reverse strand, counting down.
AAGGCCATGTCGCCGGCACGGGTGACACGGTCGATCTCCTGATCAAGCGCCGCCAGAAAGTGGCGGCGGTTGGACAAACCCGTCAACGGATCGCGCAGCGACAGCTCGCACAAGGCGTCGATCAGGCGCTGCAGGTAAGCCGGGTCTTCACCGCCTTGTGGCCCGTCAAGCGGCTGACCGGCCCGGGCCAGCAAGGCCTGGGCATGGTCGAGGTGCAGCGAATCGATTTTCACGGTGCCAAAGACTGTTACAAATATTTCGAAACCAGTCTAGCACCGTCCGGGACGTTTGCCGCTTACATGAGCGCGGCTTCCAAGGCGTCCACAAACAGCGCCGCCACGTCGCAGCCGGTCTGCTGCTGGATCTCCTGAAAACAGGTGGGGCTGGTGACGTTGATTTCTGTCACTTTGTCGCCAATCACGTCCACGCCCACCAACAGCAGGCCACGCGCGGCGAGGATGGGCCCCAAGGCCTCGCCGATGGCGCGGTCGCGTTCGGTGAGGGGCCGCGCCACGCCCTTGCCGCCAGCCGCCAGGTTGCCACGCACCTCGTTGCCCTGCGGGATGCGGGCCAGGCAGTAGGGCACGGGCTTGCCGCCGATGACCAGCAGGCGCTTGTCGCCGTCCACGATCTCGGGCAGGTAGCGCTGCACCATCACGCTCGTGGCGCCGCCCTGGTTCAAGGTTTCGATGATGGCGCCCAGGTTCATGCCGTCGGCCTTAACGCGGAAGATGCCCGTGCCACCCATGCCATCCAGCGGCTTCAGGATGATGTCGCCATGCTCGGCGTGAAAGGCGCGGATGTCGGCGTCGCGGCGCGTGACCAGGGTGGGCGGCGCGAAGTCGGGGAATTCCATCAGCGCCAGCTTCTCGGGGTGGTCGCGCAAGGCCCGCGGCTTGTTGAACACGCGCGCGCCTTCGCGCTCGGCCTGCTCCAGCAAATGGGTGGCGTAGAAGAACTCGCTGTCGAAGGGCGGGTCCTTGCGCATCAGAATGGCGTCGAAGTCCTTGAGCGCCAACGCCTGCTCGGACTGGACCTCGAACCAGGCGTTGGCCTCGCCGGTCAGGCGCACGGCCCGCACGCTGGCGGTGACCACACCGCCGCTGCGCCAGTGGATGTGCTGCGGCTCGCAGGCGGCCAAGGCGTGGCCACGCCGTTGCAGCTCGCGCATCATGACGAAGGTGGTGTCTTTGTGGATCTTGAAGGACTCAAGCGGGTCGGCAACGATGAGGATGTTCATGGTGATTCTTTCCGGGTGCCGTACTGTTGCACAAACAGAGCAACCCCACCGGCCACCACACCCCAGAAGGCCGACCCAATACCCGCCACCACCACGCCACTGAGCGTGACCAGGAAGGTGATGAGCGCGGCCTCGCGGTGGCGGTCGTCGGCCAGCGCGGTGTGCAGGCCACCGCCTATGCTGCCCAGCAAGGCAATGCCGGCAATCGCCATCACCAGCTCTTTGGGAAACGCCAACAGCAGCGCGGTGAAGGTGGCACCGAAGATGCCAATGCCGATGTAGATCAGCCCGCACGCCACGGCGGCGGTGTAGCGTTTGGCCTTGTCGGGGTGGGCCTCTTCGCCCATGCAGATGGCGGCGGTGATGGCGCTCAGGTTCAGCGCAAAGGCGCCAAACGGGGCCAGCACCAGGGTGACCACCCCGGTGAGGGTGATGATGCGCGAAATGGGCATGGTGTAACCGGCCGCGCGTATGGCCGCCACACCGGGCAGATTCTGCGAGGCCATGGTGACGACAAACAGCGGCAGCGCGAGGCTGACCATGGCCTGCAGGCTGAACACGGGTGCGGTGAACACCGGGCGCGCCAGCTCCAGTGTGAGCCCGCTGGTCTGCAAGCCACCGCTCAAGGCCGCGTGCAGCACGCCCACGGCCAAGGTGATGACCACCGCGTAACGCGGCAGCAGGCGCCGCCCGACCAGGTAGGCCAGCAGCATCAACACCACCAGCGAAAGCGCCGTTTGTGCCGCCCCAAACGCCTGCAAACCAAAACGCGCCAACACGCCAGCCAGCAGCGCAGCGGCAATCGCCATGGGAATGCGGTTCATCACCCGTTCGAACCAGCCGGTGGCGCCCACCAAAATGATGAGCGCGGCACACACCATGAAGGCGCCAATGGCCTCGGCCATGGCAAAGCCCCCGGCCAGGCCGGCCGTGGCCAGCACCGCCGCGCCCGGCGTGCTCCAGGCCACCATCACCGGCTGGCGCAGGATGAGCGAAGGCACGGCCGAACTGAGGCCCATGCCCAGACCCAGCGCCCACATCCACGAGGTGATTTGTGCCGGCGTGGCACCAAAGGCCTGCGCGGCCTGGAAGACGATGGCAACGGAACTGGTGAAGCCCACCAGCACCGCCACAAAACCCGCTGTCGCCGAGGACAGGCTGATATCTTTGATCAATCGCATGGGGCTATCGTAAAGCCCGCAAGCACGCCACTTGGCTCACCACTTGGGCACCGGCAGCTTGTGCAAGGCCTGGCGGCGGGCCTCAAAGTCGGGCATCACGCTGGCCACGGTGTCCCAGAACTGCGGGCTGTGGTTCATCTCCCGCAGGTGGCTCAGCTCGTGGGCCACCACGTAGTCGATGACGGCCGGCCCGAAATGGATCAGCCGCCAGTTCAGGCGGATGCTGCCGTCGGCGCTGGCGCTGCCCCAGCGCGTGCCGGCGCTGGACAGGCGCAGCTTGGTCCAGCGCACCCCCAAGCTGGGGGCAAAGTGGTCCAGACGCTGCGTGAACAGGGCCCGTGCCTCGCGCATCAGCCAGGCCTGTGTCATGTCACGCATCTGGTCGGCGCTGGCCTGTTTGGGCAGGCCCAGGCGCAACCGGGCGCCCTCGGGTGTGTGCTCCAACATGGCGCCAGCGCTGCGCAAACCCTGGGTGGGATCGAGGCACAGGACCACGTCCTCGCCCAGGTAGGGGAAACGCGCGCCGTCGCGCCATTCGATGCGCGCCTGTTCGGCCTGGGCCTGGCGCTCGCGCACGGCCTGAAGCTTGTCCAGCACCCAACGGGTCTTGTCGCGCAACAGCGCCTCCACCTCGGCCAACGGCGTCCAGCGCGGCGCGCTCACGCTGAGGCCATCGGGCCCCACGCTCAGGCCAATGGTGCGGCGTTTGCCGCGCTTGAATTCGTAGGCCACCAGGCAAGCACCGAGTTGCAGTTGGCGACTGGCACGCGGGTGTTGCCAGTGGGTGGCGGAAGCCGCCTTGGCAACAGGCGCCTCATCGAACAGGTCTAGGCTGAGTTGTTCGACGTGTTTCACAACAAACGGCTGTTCAGCGGTAGGCCTCGGGGTCGAGGCGGCGCATTTCGGCTTCGATCCAGTCCTCCACCTCGCGCATCAGCTCATCGGGTTTGCGCCCTTCGCTGGGAATGGGTTTGCCGATGGAAAACTCCACCACACCAGGGCGTTTGATGAAGGCCTTGCGCGGCCAGCACTTGGCCGAGGTGACGGCGATGGGAATGACGGGCGCGCCGGTCTCGATGGCCAGGCGCGTGCCGCCGCTTTTGTACTGCCCTTTCTGCCCACGGTCGATGCGCGTGCCCTCGGGGAACATGATGACCCAGGTGCCCTGCGCCAGCAGCCGTTTGCCCTGCTCCACCACCTTGTTGAAGGCCTGGGCGCGTTTGGAGCGGTCGATGTGGATCATGTCCATCTTGGCCATGGCCCAGCCAAAGAAGGGCACGTACAGCAGCTCCTTCTTGAACACATAGGCCAGCGGGTGGGGCATCAGCGTGGGCATACAAAACGTCTCCCACGTCGACTGGTGCTTGAGCAGCAACACGGCGGGCGCGGTGCTGCCCACCGGCAGGTTCTCGTAGCCGATCACCTGGTTGCGAATGCCCAGGATCACGTTGCCGCCACGCACCGCCACCTTGAGCCAACCAGCGCACATCCAGTAGACCTGGGTGCTGCTGAGAAAAGGCGCTGCCACCACCACCGCCAGCCCCCAGGGAATCACGGTGAGGACCATCCACAGCATGTGGAGCACGGAACGCAGAAAGGGCATGGGTCAGACCTTGTCGGTGGCCAAAAGAAAGTCGGCAAAAGCCGCGAGGTCGGCGTGCACCACCGTGCCATCGGGCAGCGGCGGCAAAGGCAGCGCGTCGGGGCCGGTGTGTGCGCTCAACAGCCCACACAGCAGCAGGTGGGGCTGGCAACCGGCGGCCGCAGCGGCGCGCACGTCGTTGAGCGAATCGCCCACGGCACGGATGTCCGCCAGGGCCACGCCGTAACGCTGACCGATCTGTTGCAACAAACCGGGTTCGGGTTTGCGGCAGTTGCAGCCATCTTCGGGCGCATGGGGGCACACGAACACCGCATCGACCCGCGCACCCGCGCCGGCCAGCAGCTTGTGCATGCGCGCGTGCACCGCGTTGAGTGTGGCCATGTCGAACAAGCCCCTGCCCAGGCCCGACTGGTTGGACGCCACCACCACCCGCCAACCCGCTTGGTTGAGGCGGGCCACCGCTTCGAGCGCGCCGGACTGGGGCACCCAGTCCTCGGGTGCGCGCACAAAGTCTTCACTGATCTGGCCCAACGATCCGTCGCGGTCCAGCACGATGAGCTTGACGGTGCCGCCCATGGTCTTGCTCAGGCGGCCAGGCGCGAGAGGTCGGCGACGCGGTTCATGGCCGCGTGCAAGGTGGCCAGCAGGCCCAGGCGGTTGGCCTTGAGGGCGGGGTCGTCGGCATTGACCATCACGCTGTCGAAGAACGCATCGACCGGCGCCTTGAGCGCGGCCAAGGCCTGCAGGCTGGCGGTCAGGTCGCCCGCATCAAAAGCCGCATTGGCCTGGGGCACGACGGTTTTGAGGGTGTCGTTGAGGGCTTTTTCGGCCGCCTCCACCAGCAGCGCATCGTTGACTTGCGCCCTGACCTCGCCTTCGGCCTTCTTGAGGATGTTGCCGACCCGCTTGTTGGCGGCAGCCAGCGCGGGTGCTTCGGGCAAGGCGGCAAACGCCTTCACGGCCGCCAGGCGCTGGGCCACATCGGCCAGGCGCTGCGGGCGCAGGGCCAACACGGCATCGACCTCTTGCGCACTCGCACCCTGCTCGCGCAGGCCGCCGGCCAGGCGGTCGTAAATGAAGTCGCCGAGCGCAGCGGAGGCGTCGGTGATCTTGTCGCCAAAGGCCGGCGCGGCGCCGCGCAGCAAGGCGTCGAGCTGCAAGGGCAGGTTTTTCTCGACCAGCATCCGGATCACGCCCAGCGCGTGGCGGCGCAGCGCAAACGGATCCTTGTCGCCGGTGGGCAGGTTGCCGATGCCGAACATGCCTACCAGGGTTTCGAGCTTGTCGGCCAGGGCCACCACCACGCCCACGGCGTTGCGCGGCAGTTCGTCGCCGGCAAAACGCGGCTTGTAGTGGTCTTCGATGGCGGTGGCCACCTCGTCGCCCAGACCATCGTGGCGCGCGTAGTAACCGCCCATGATGCCCTGCAACTCGGGGAACTCGCCCACCATGTCGGTCAGCAGATCGGCCTTGGCCAGGCGCGCGGCCAGCAAGGCCTTGGCGGCCAAATCCGGCCCCCCCAGCTGCACGCCGATGGTCTCGGCGATGGCGCACACGCGCTCCATGCGCTCGCCCTGGGTGCCGAGCTTGTTGTGGTAGACCACTTTGGCGAGGCCAGGCACGCGCGATTCAAGCGTCTTCTTGCGGTCCTGGTCGAAGAAGAACTTGGCGTCTGCCAGGCGCGGGCGCACCACACGTTCGTTGCCCTGGATGACCGCACTGGCGTCGGTGGGGCTGATGTTGCTGACGACCAGGAACTGGTTGGTCAGCTTGCCCTGCGCATCGAGCAGCGGGAAGTACTTCTGGTTGGCCTTCATCGTGAGGATGAGGCACTCCTGCGGCACATCGAGGAATTCGGTTTCAAACTGGCAGGTCAGCACGTTAGGGCGCTCGACCAGTGCAGTCACCTCGTCCAGCAGCGCGTCGTCGTCGATGGGCCGGCAGCCGCCGCCCACCTGGGCCGCCGCAGCGGCGAGTTGGCGCACGATCTCGGCGCGGCGCTCGGCAAAGGAGGCAATGACCGCGCCGTCGCGTCGCAGGGTCTCGGCATACGCGTCGGCGTGCCCGATGACCACCGGGTCCACCGCCGCTTCAAAACGGTGACCGTGTGTGGCATTGCCAGCCGTCAGGCCCAGCGTGGCCACGGGCACCACCGTGGCGCCGTGCAGCGCCACCAACTTGTGCGCCGGGCGCACAAACTTCACATCGGTCCAGCCATCGGCCAGTTGGTAGGTCATGACCTTGGGGATGGGCAGCTTGGCCAGGGCTTCGTCCAGCGCCTTCTGCAAGCCTTCGGCCAAGGTGGCCCCCTTGACGGTGCTGTCGTAGAACAAGGCCTCGGCCTTGCCGTCCGGCGCGCGCTTGAGGCCGGCCACGGCCGACGCGTCGGCGCCCAGCGCGGCCAACTTCTTGAGCAGGGCCGGTGTGGCGTTGCCAGCCGCGTCCAGGCCCACGGCCACGGGCATGAGTTTTTGCGACACGGCCTTGTCAGCCGCATGGGTCGCCACCGCTGTCACATGCGCGGCCAGGCGGCGCGGGGAAGCAAACGCCGTCAGCACCGACGCGGCACTGGTCAGGCCCTGTGCTTTGAGTTGCTCGAACAGCTGATGGGCAAAGGCGTCACCCAGCTTCTTGAGCGCCTTGGGCGGCAGCTCTTCGACAAACAGTTCAACGAGAAGGTTTTCGGTCGTCATGGTTGTGCTTCTTTCAGGCGGCCTTCTTCGTCATCGACTCGACCCACTCGCGCGGCGCCATGGGGAAGCCCAGGCGCTCGCGGCTCTCGTAATAGCTTTGCGCCACGCTGCGCGCGAGGTTGCGGATGCGGCCAATGTAGGCGGCGCGTTCGGTCACGCTGATCGCGCCACGCGCGTCCAGCAGGTTGAAGCTGTGCGCGCACTTGAGCACCTGCTCGTAAGCAGGCAAGGCAAGCTGCTGCTCCATCAGGTGTTTGGCCTGCTTCTCGTGGGCGCCAAAGGCGGTGAACAGGAAGTCGGCGTCGGCGTGCTCGAAGTTGTAGGTGGACTGCTCAACCTCGTTCTGGTGGTACACGTCGCCGTAGCTCAGTGTGTCGGTCCACTTGAGGTTGTAGACGTTGTCCACGCCCTGCAGGTACATGGCCAGCCGCTCCAGGCCGTAGGTGATTTCGCCGGTGATGGGCTTGCAGTCGATGCCGCCCACCTGCTGGAAGTAGGTGAACTGTGTCACTTCCATGCCGTTGAGCCAGACCTCCCAGCCCAGGCCCCAGGCGCCCAGCGTGGGGTTCTCCCAATCGTCTTCCACAAAGCGGATGTCGTTTTTCTTGAGGTCGAACCCCAGAGCTTCCAGCGAACCGAGGTAGAGCTCCAGGATGTTGGCCGGCGCGGGCTTCAACACGACCTGGTACTGGTAGTAGTGCTGCAGGCGGTTGGGGTTCTCACCGTAGCGACCGTCCTTGGGGCGGCGGCTGGGCTGCACGTAGGCGGCCTTCCAGGGCTCGGGGCCGAGCGCGCGCAGGAAGGTGGCGGTGTGGCTGGTGCCGGCGCCCACTTCCATGTCGTAGGGTTGCAGCAGCGCGCAGCCCTGGGCGTCCCAGTAGGCCTGCAGTTTGAGGATGATTTGTTGGAAGGTCAGCATGGGGGTGAGCCAAACAAGGGCCAGAAACCGACAAGCGCGGCCAAGCCGCGCAAACCGGCTGATTTTACCGGCCGTGTTTGGGGACCAGCTTGCGCCGTCGCCACAGCAGCAGGGGCAGCGCCACCGCGATCCACAGCACCGGCCACAAACCCCAGCGCGACGCCCAGCGGGCAAACGGCGTGAGGCCCTCGCGCCCGGCCACCTCGGCGTCCAGCGCGCCCCGCGTCAGGCGGGGCAACTGGTGGGTCACGCGGCCTTGGTGGTCGATGACCGCGGTGGCACCGGTGTTGGTGGCGCGCAGCATGGGCCGGGCCAGCTCCAGGGCGCGCAAGCGCGAGATCTGCAGGTGCTGGTCGATGGCGATGCTGTCGCCGAACCAGGCGATGTTGCTGAGGTTGACCAGCACGGTGGGCGCGCGCGCCGGGTCGGCAAAACCGGCCGCGATCTCTTCGCCGAACAAATCCTCGTAGCAGATGTTGGGCGCCAGGCGTTGGCCGGCCCAGTCCAGCGTGAGCTGGGCCAGGCCACCCCGGTTGAAGTCGCCCAGCGGGATGTGCATCAGATCGACGAACCAGCGGAACAGCGGCGGGATGAACTCACCAAAAGGCACGAGGTGGTGTTTGTCGTAGCGGTACAGGGCCTGCTGGGCCGTCAGCGGAACCCCCGCCTCGCCGGACTCGGTACCCACGGCTGCCAGGGCCTTGGCCGCATGTTCAGGCGTCCAGCCCCAGGCCGAGTTGGTGTAGCCGAGTTCAAAACTGCCCAGCGGCACGCCCGCCAATGCGGCCGACGCACTTGCCGCGCCGGGCGCCCACAGGTCGCGCCAGTAGGTGGCCGGTAACTGTTGGGGCAACACCGGCCATGCGGTTTCAGGCGCCACCACCAGGCGCGGCGTGGGGTCGGTCAGGGCGCGGCGGATTTCGGCGCCGTACCACGCAAGTGCCTCGGGCACACCGCTGTCGCCTGCGAACTTTTCGTCCTGTGCGATGTTGCCCTGCAGCAGCCGCACCCGCAGCGTGCCAGCCGGCTCGCCCCAGTCGCGTGGCACCCGGGGCAACACCACGGCCACCACAATGCCCACCAGCAACCACCACGGCCAACGCGCGCTGACCAACAGCACTGCGGTGGCCGCCGCGAGCGCGCCCATGCCGTACACCCCCACCCAGGGCGCCAGGGCAGCCAGGGTGTCCACGTGGGCATAGCCGCCAGCCCCCCAGGGGAAACCGGTGAACAGCACCCCGCGGGCAAGCTCGGCCAAGGTCCACAAGGACGCAAAAGCCAGGGCTTGCACCAGCACACCCGCGTGACGCCAGCCCCACCACAGCCCGCCGGCCAAGGCGTAGTACAAAGCCAGGGCCGCCGCCAAAGCCAGCACCGCCAGCGCGGCCAGCGGTGCGGCCAGGCCGCCATAGGTGTGCATGGAAATGAACAGCCACCAGAAGGTGGCGCACAACCAGGCGGTGGAGCCCAGCCAGGCACGCCCAAACGCCGCGCGCGCCGACGGGGCGCTGCGCAAGGCGAGCACCAACGCACCCACGCCCAGCACCTGCAACCAGCCCGCGGGTTGGCCGGTTTGCAGTCCGAGGCTGTCCAGCGGGGGCCACGGCCAGGCGAGTGACGCGGCCTGCGCCAGGCCCGCCAGCACACACAGTGCCCACCACACGAGAGGACGAGGCGCGCGCGCGCGCATCAGGCTTCAGCGGTCTCGGTCACCACCTTGAACCACTTCACGGCGCCGCCTTTGGTGTGCATGACCACAAAACGCAGGCCGGCCATCACATGCACCTCGCCGCGCTTGGGCACGTGGCCCATGGCGTGGGCGATCATGCCGCCGATGGTGTCAAAGTCTTCTTCGGGCAACTGCAGCCCGAACGACTCGTTCATGCGTTCGATGGGGGTGTCGCCACTGACGCGCCAGGTGCGGTCGGCCAGGGCAAAGATGTCGCCGTCATCGGCGGCAATGTCGAATTCGTCTTCGATCTCGCCGACGATTTCTTCCAGCACGTCCTCAATGGTGATGAGGCCGGCCACGCGGCCGAATTCGTCGATGACGATGGCCAGGTGGTTGCGGTTGCCCCGAAACTCGCGCAGCAGGTCGTTGAGACCTTTGGTTTCGGGCACAAAAGTGGCCGGGCGCAAGAGCGCGCGCAGGTTGAGCTCGGGCGCGCGCTGCAGTTTGAGCAGGTCCTTGGCCAGCAGGATGCCGATGATGTTTTCACGCTCACCCTCGTACACAGGAAAGCGCGAGTGCGCGGTGTCGATGACCACATGCAGCAGGTCGTCGAAAGCGGCGTTGATGTCCAGCACATCCATGCGCGGTGCCGCCACCATCACATCGCCGGCCGTCATGTCGGCCATGCGGATCACGCCTTCGAGCATGACGCGCGACTCGGCGTTGATGATGTTGTTGTCCTCGGCGTCGGCCAGGGTTTCGATCAATTCATCCTTGGAGTCGGGCCCCGGGTGGATGAACTCGGCCAGCTTCTGGAGAAATCCGCGTTTGTCTTCATGCCTCACGCTGCGGTGAGGCGCCGGACTGGGATAGGGGTCGGACACTGTGTGACGGCGTAGTTGTGATGGGGCCAAGAATAACCCAAGCCCATGACAAGGCAGCTGACAAGGCGCCCACCACCGCCGGGCGGCGCTGCGGGAGCGCCTCAGGGGCCGGCTTTTTCGCGCGCTTGCTGCACGCCCCGCCGGATGTCTTGCAAGGTGCCCAGAAACTGCCAGAACTGGCGCGCCTGTGCCTTGACGTGGTAGTCGGTGCGCGCCAGCTGTTCGTCCACCAGCTCGCTCACACGCGACTCGAAATCGGCCGCCGGCAAGCGCAGGTGGGCCTCACTTTCGCTGCCGTCGCGCTCGATGACCGCACCGGCCTTGCGAGCGATCTTGAGCATGGCGGTGTTCTCGCTCAAAGCATGGATGAACAGCTGCGACACGCCTTCGTTGCGGGCGTGCACCACGGCGCGCTCGAACAGGCGCCCACCGTAGCCGCGACCGCGCGCTTTTTTGGCCACGCTCACGCCAAATTCGGCACAGGTGTTGAATTGCGGATCCACCGAAAACGCCAGGTGGGCCATGGCCAGCAGTTCGAGCTTGCGGTTGTAGATGCCGAAGATGTCGTCGCGGTCGAAGCTCAGGCCCTCGGCGTAGCGGCGGATCTGGGCGTCGTTGGCGGCGTACCCGAAGCGCAGGTAGCGGTCGCGCTCGTCCAGCGCCAGCAGGTGCTCGGTGATGCGCTCGCGGTGGCTGGGGCCCAGCGAGCGGATGGGCACACTCCCCGTGCGGCGCGCTGGCGAAGCAGCGGGCGCTGCGGCGGCTTCGTCGGGGGTGGTGGCACGGAACAGGTCCCGCCCCGCCTCGAGAGACGCCTTGATGAGTGCAGATGGATCCAACATGGCACGAATGTAAGGGTTTTCCCTTACACATCAACCCAAACACCTTGGGTCACCCGACCGGCGGCAAGGTTTTACACCGGCACCGCCGTCGTCGCCTTCACATGATCGAGCACAAAACTGCTCTTGCAGTCTTGCACGCTGGGGTGTTTGAGCAAGGTGTCCATGATGAAGCGGCTGTAGTGCGCCATGTCGGCCACCACCAGGCGCAGCAGGTAGTCCATCTCGCCGGTCAGGGCCGCACATTCCACCACCTCGGGCCAGGTCATCACACTGGCGCGGAACAGGTCCATGGGGTTGCGCTTGTGGCTTTCGGTGTTTTTTTCCAGCCGAACATTGAGGTAGGCCGTCAGGCCCAGGCCCACCTTGGCCGGCTTGACCAGGGCGACGTAGCGGTCAATCACGCCGCTATCTTCCAATCGCTTGACGCGGCGCAGCACCGCGCTGGGCGAGAGGTTGACCGCTTCGCCGATCTGGTCGTAGGTGGCCCGGCCATCGGCCTGTAGGCTGCGCAAAATCAGCCGGTCGAGCTTGTCGAGTGCGGTGTTTTCCATGGTGACGCAATTTTCCTGCAATTTTCAGAAAATGTGCGCAACACAACGCAGGAAAACTGAAGGCACGCGATCCTACAGTGGCGTCTTTGCCCCCTCCCCTCTGATTTCACCGATTCCACCGGAGACCGACATGAGCGCTCAAGCATCCAACGCCCCCTGGGACAACCCCATGGGCACCGACGGTTTTGAATTCATCGAATACGCCGCCCCCGATCCCGTCGCCATGGGTGCGCTGTTCGAGCGCATGGGTTTCACCGCCGTGGCCCGCCACCGCCACAAGAACGTGACGCTGTACCGCCAGGGCGAGATCAACTTCATCCTCAACGCCGAACCCGACAGCTTTGCCCAGCGTTTTGCGCGCCAGCACGGCCCCAGCATCTGCGCCATCGCTTTCCGCGTGCAAGACGCCAAGGCCGCCTACGAGCGCGCGCTGTCCCTGGGCGCCTGGGGCTACGCCGGCCACGCTGGCCCGGGCGAACTGAACATCCCCGCCATCAAAGGCATTGGCGATTCGCTGATCTACTTTGTGGACCGCTGGCGCGGCAAAAACGGCGCCCAGCCTGGCGACATCGGCAACATCGGTTTCTACGACGTGGACTTCTACCCCCTGCCCGGCGTGCCGGCGGCCGACGCGCTCAACCCCGTGGGCCATGGCCTGCAGTTGATCGACCACCTGACGCACAACGTGCACCGGGGCCGCATGGCCGAATGGGCCGGCTTCTACGAGCGCCTGTTCAACTTCCGTGAGGTGCGCTACTTCGACTTTGAAGGCCAGCAGACCGGCATCAAGAGCAAGGCCATGACCAGCCCCTGCGGCAAGATCCGCATCCCCATCAACGAGGAAGGCACGGAGAAAGCCGGCCAGGTGCAGGAGTACCTGGACCGCTACCACGGCGAAGGCATCCAGCACATCGCGCTGAGTTCCAGCAACCTGTACGACTCGGTGGACGCGCTGCAGATGGCCGGCGTGAAGCTGCTGGACACCAGCGAGACCTACTACGAGTTGCTGCCCAAGCGCATCCCCAACCACGGCGAAGACCTGGAAGCGCTCAAGGCGCGCAACATCCTGGTGGACGGCGCGCCGGGCGAGCTGCTGCTGCAGATCTTCAGCGAAAACCAACTCGGCCCCATTTTCTTCGAGTTCATCCAGCGCAAGGGCAACGAAGGTTTTGGCGAGGGCAACTTCAAGGCCTTGTTCGAGACGATTGAGCTCGACCAAGTCCGCCGAGGTGTACTCCAGGCCTGACGTTCAAAGCAACTTGAGCGTGTCCGCCATCACCTTGGGGTGAAACGCCATCGCCACATGCGGCACACCCGCTATGTGGCGGTTGTCGGCACCAGGCAAGGTGGCGGTGCTGGCGGGAAAAACGATGTTGTCGGCATTGGAATACCAGCAGGTGAACTGTGGGTAGGCTGACGCCGCTTCATCGGTCAACAACTGTCGCAGCCACGGCCCGCCCGGTTGCATCTGCCGGCCGTTGGTGAGGTGGCTGAAACGCGCCAACCAGGTGCCATGGTGGGGCGTGCCCAGGGTGACGATGTGGTGCACGCGCTGCGCGGCGCCGGCACCTGCGGCGCGCAGCCAAGCCCGGATCGCCAGCCCGCCCATGCTGTGGCCCACCAACAGCGGCGGCTGGCCGGTGGCGGCGGTGGCGCGTGCCACGGCGTCTTCAATCAGCACCGCGTAGTCGTCGATGCTGCCAAACACCGGCTCCAGGTTCACCGTGGCGTAAGGCACCTCGCGCCGGCGCAACTCGCGCAGCCAGGGCGTCCACAAGCCCCGGTTGCAAACAAAACCATGCACCAGCACCACCGCACGTTGGCCCGAGGTGGCTGCGCTGGGGAAGGCCGTGTCGGGCCAGCGGCGCCAGGCAAAGGGCTGAAACCAAGCAAACACCCAGACGGCGATGTGGCTCTCCACCCACCACGCGCCCAGCACGGCACGCCAACCTGCGCGGGGCGCCGGGTCGCAGCGGTTCTGCCACGCCATCAGCACAAATTCCAGCGCCAGCACCCAAGCGTGCACCGACATCAGCGCCAGCACAACAGCCAGGGCCAAGAGCGGGCGCTCGCGCCACCACCACAGGCACAGCAGCGCGAGCGCCCAGGCCGCCAGCATCCCGGTGCGCTGCAAGCGGGCCAGGGCGGAATGTTGTTGCGTCATGCGAGGGCCTCGGGCCGACCACCCAGGCGCGCAATCAGCCCTTGCGTGAGGCGGTTGACCAGGCCGTAGATGGACAGTTGCGGGTTGGCACCGATGCTGGTGGGGAACAGCGAGCCATCGTGCACCGACAGGTTGGCGACTTGCCAATGCTGGCCATCGGGCCGCACCACGCCACGTTGTGGGTCTGCGGCAAAAGCGCAACCGCCCATCACGTGGGCGCTCACCACACGGGTGCTCAGCGCCGCCAGCGGCAGTTGTTTCAAGGCCTCACGCGCCTGCGCCCAGGTGGTGTAGCGGCCGCCCAGCTCGTGCACCGGCAGCACCTCCAACGCACCCGCCGCAAACTGCAACTCGGCCATGCTCAGCAGGGCGCGGCGCGCGCCCTCCATGACAAAGTCGTTCAGTGGGTAGTCCACCTCGGGGCTGCCGTCGGCGCGCAGCCGCACGTTGCCCCCGGGCGATTGGGCGGCAAAACCGTCGCGCAGCAAGGCGAGCTGCACGTGGGTGTGGGGCAGCTTGCGCAGCATGTCCGCCAGCTCGGGGCCAAAACCCGGCATGGACGCGGCAATGATGACCGGGTGGATGGGCGGCACCTCCAGCTTGTAGCCCATGGGACCGTCGATGGCCTGGGTGTGCAAAAAGTGGTCGGAGTAGACGGTCTGGGGAGCGCCGCTCCAGCCCTGCACCATCTCGGGCATCACCGCCGCCGTCATCACCACCGGGTGCAAAAAGGTGCGCTTGCCCAGCAGACCGTGGGGATCGGGCGCCTGCGAGCGCAGCAGCAAGGCCGGCGAGTTGATGCCACCGCCTGCCACGATGTGGTGTTTGGCGATGACGCGCACCGGCCGCGCCGCCGCCTGGCCGTTGGCGCTGTTGCCCCAGGCCAGCGCGTGCAGGGCCGCCACCTGCCCATCGCGCCACTCGAAGCGCTCGGCGCGGGTCTGCACCAGCAAACGTGCGCCACGCTGCAAGGCCGCCGGCAAGGTGGTCACCAGCATGGACTGTTTGGCGTTGGTCGGGCAGCCCAGGCCGCAGGAGCCCAGGTTCCAGCAGCCTTTGACGTTGCGGCGGATCACGCCGGACGACACGCCCAGCTTGATGGCGCCCCGGCGCAACAGCTCGTTGTTTTCGTTGGGCGCCACATGCCAGTTGGCGATGTTCAGGCGGCGCTCGGCCTGCTCAAAGTACGGTGCCATGGCGTCTGGCGTCATCTCGGCCAGGCCGTAGTGCTCGCGCCAGAAGGCCAGGGTCTCGTCGGGCGTGCGGAAGGAGCTGGTCCAGTTGACCGTGGTGGAGCCGCCCACACAACGGCCTTGCAGAATGCCGATGCCTTTGTCGGCGGTTTTGCGGGCAGTGGCCTCTTGGTACAGCGTGGGGTAGGCCTCGCTTTCGCGCTGATGGAAATCGCGGCTGGTCTTGAGCGGTCCGTCTTCGAGCACGATGACATCAAAACCGGCGCGTGCCAGCAATTCGGCGCTGATGCCCCCGCCCGCCCCGCTGCCCACGATCACAACGTCACACCGCAATTGCTCGGGCACCGGGCCCAGTTCGCCGCCAAGCACCTTCCAGCCGGCGGCCAGGCCATCGCGAAACAGATCGGGTTGTCGGCTCATCGTCCCACCACGTTCAAATGTCCAAAGGGCCGGAATAGCCCAGCGCCATCCAGGTGCCGGGGTCGGCAAAATACGCCGCACAAGTGAGCTCGCGCAGCGCCAGGTAGGCCTGCTGGCGCAGGGCCAGGCGGCTGTGTCGCATCTCCTGCAACGCCGCGCGCACCTGCGCCACGCTGGCGTGTGGCCAGTCGGTGCCCAAGCCAGCCACAGCCCAGCGGCCGGGCGCACTGGCCAACACGCTGAGCAATTGGGCCAGCTCAGCCTGGGTGTGGGGCGGCAGGGCAGCGATGCTGTCATCGAGGCGCTTGAACCAGGCGTCCACGGCCACCTGCCGGGCCGCGGCATCTTCGGGCAGGCTGCCGTCCAGCACGGTGGACGCGACCGCGCCAAAAACCGCGCGTCCCGACGCACTCAAGCCCTCGGGCGTCCAGGCAGGGGCGCGCAGTGCCAGCCCGCCACCCACCAGCGCCAGACCGGCGGTCGACACCAGCCCGAGCTTCAACCATGTTCTGCGTTGCATGGTCCGCAATATGACACGCCCACCCGGCGTGGCCTTAGGTGGGGCTGTCTAGATAGACTCGTGGTTTGTATGAACTCACCGGCCGACCGCATTCGCCAGCACCTGGACCAGGTGGCGCACCTTCGCGCATCGTGCACCAACGACGCCACCGCCCAGGCGGTGCGTGAAATCAAGGTCCTGCAGGCCCGCCGCTTTGAAGCCACCTACGCCGACCTGCTGCAGGACCCACGCCACCGTCCGGCCACGCGCTTTTTTCTCAACGAACTCTACGGCGACCACGACTTTGCACAACGCGATGCGCAGTTTGGCCGCATCGCGGGCGCCATCGAACGCCTGTTCCCCGAAGCGGTGGCGCAACTCGCGGTGGACATGGCCGAACTGCACGCCGTGACCGAACAGCTCGACGCGACCTTGGGCGCGCACTGGCAGGCTTCGCCGCAGCTGAGTCCGGCGCCGCGCTACGTGGGTGCCTGGCGCCAAACCGGCACACGTGCCCAGCGCACGCAGCAATTGCGGGTGGTGCTGCAAATGGGGCACGAGTTGCAACGCCTGACCCGCATGAAAAGCCTGCGGCTGGCCCTGCGCATGATGCGTGGCCCGGCACAGGCTGGCGGCCTCGGTGCCCTGCACGCGTTTCTGGAACGCGGATTCGAGGCCTTCAGCCACATGGGCGACGCAAGCGGCTTTCTCGCGGCGGTGGAACAGCGCGAATCCCACTGGATGGACGTGCTGTTCGATGACCCGCAGGCCGCACGCCAGCTTGCACCGCTGTTGGGCGACACCCGGATCACCTGAGCGTCAGCGGCGATCCACCGCTTCAGGTACAAACACCGCATGACCATCGCCCTGCCCCCTGGTGTCACCGTCTTCGAACGCGGCTGGCTGTCGGCCAACAACATCCTCTTCCAAGGCCCGGAAGGCAACGCCCTGATCGACTCGGGCTACGCCACCCACGCCGACCAGACCGTGGCCCTGGTGCGCGCCGCGCTGGGCAGCCAGCCATTGACGCACCTGCTCAACACCCACCTGCACAGCGACCACTGTGGCGGCAACGCCGCGCTGCAGGCCGCCTACCCGGCCCTGCAAACGCTGATCCCGCCGGGCCAGGCGCACGCCGTGCGCGCCTGGGACGACGACCACCTGACCTACGTGCTGACCGGCCAGACCTGCCCGCGTTTTCGCATCGAAGGGGTGCTGCTGCCCGACACCACGCTGACGCTCGCCAACCTGACCTGGCAGGTGCATGCGGCGCCCGGCCACGACCCGCACTCGGTGGTGCTGTTCCAGCCCGATCACCGCCTGCTGATCTCGGCCGACGCGCTGTGGGAAAACGGCTTCGGTGTGGTGTTTCCGGAGCTGGAAGGCGAAGACGCCTTCCACGAGGTGGGCGCCACACTGGACCTGATCGAGGGCCTGGCGCCGCTGACCGTGATCCCCGGCCATGGGCGGGTGTTCACCGACGTGGCCGGCGCCCTGGCGCGGGCGCGTACACGCCTGGAGCAATTCACCACCTCACCCGACAAACACCTTCGCCATGCGGCCAAGGTGCTGATCAAGTTCAAGCTGCTGGAATGGCAGCGCCTGCCGTTGAGCGACTTTGAAGCCTGGGCCCGGGGCACACCCTACCTGGTGAACCTGCAGCAGCGCATGGGCCAGGCCAGCTTTGACGACTGGCTGCTGCCCATGGTGGACGAGCTGGTGAAAAGTGGTGCCGCCCAGCGGGAGGACGGCTGGCTGGTAAACGCCTGATCAGACCTGCCGCCGGGCCGCCCCAAGGCAGGTCAGTCCCCTTGGGGGGCAGCGACCCGCGAAGCGGCAGAGCCCCGGGCCGAACCCGTGGGGTTCGGGACGCAAGGGGGCGTCAAACGCCCAACATCAGCTTGAGGTTCTGCACCGCCGCGCCGCTGGCACCTTTGCCCAGGTTGTCCAGGCGGGCAATCAGCACCGCGTGGCCGTGGGCGGCGTTGCCGAACACACGCAGCTCCATCTTGTTGGTGTCCTTCAAGGCCACCGCGTCGAGCTTGCCCGACTCGGTGGCAGGCGCCACCGTCACCCACTCGCTGCCGGCGTAGTGCGCGGCCAGGGCATCAAACAGTTGGGCCGCCGTGGGCGATCCAGGCAGGGTGTCCAGGTGCAGCGGCATCTGCACCAGCATGCCCTGTGGGAAGTTGCCCACCGCAGGGACGAACAGCGGCCGGCGCTGAAGGCCGGTGCAGGCCATGATTTCGGGAATGTGCTTGTGGTTGAGCGTGAGCGCGTAAGCCTCGTAGGCCGGCGCTTCGCCCTTTTCATACGCCTCGATCATGGTGCGGCCACCGCCCGAGTAGCCGCTCACGGAAGGCAGGCTGAGGGGGGTGTCGGGGGCGATCAGGCCGGCGTCGATCAGCGGGCGGATCAGCGCGATGGCGCCGGTGGCGTAACAACCGGGGTTGGCCACACGCTCCGCCTGGGCCACGGCCTGCGCGTGCCCCCGCGTGAGTTCGGGAAAACCGTACACCCAGCCCGGCGCCACACGGTGGGCGGTGGAGGCGTCGATGATTTTGGGCTTGGCGCCCGGCAGGGCATCGATCATGGCCACCGACTCGCGCGCCGCATCGTCGTGCAGGCACAGGATGACCAGGTTGGCCTCGGCCATCAGTGCGCGCTTGGCCTCGGGGTCCTTGCGGCGCTCGGGGGCGATGCTCAGCAAGCGCACCTGGGGCATGTGCGCCAGACGTTCGCGGATTTGCAGACCGGTGGTACCGGCTTCGCCGTCGATGAACACGGAAGGCATGTGGGGCTCGCTTGGACACCGGCAAAGGCGTCAGTTCTGTTTCAGGAATGATCTAAATAATTATGCATTACGAGCCGACGAACGCCCCGTTTTGATGCATTGCACCATGATACAGTTCGCGGTTGCGATCGCCAAGGCCGGGCTTCCGGCCGACTATCCATCAGCCGGGTCAGAAGCCCCTCTCCTGAAAGAGACCTCATGAAGATTCACGAGTACCAAGGCAAGGAAATCTTGCGTCAATTCGGCGTGCCTGTGCCCCGCGGCATCCCGGCGTTCACGGTGCAAGAAGCCATTGAAGCCGCACAAAAACTGGGCGGCCCCGTGTGGGTGGTCAAGGCCCAGATCCACGCCGGTGGCCGTGGCAAGGGTGGTGGCGTGAAGGTGGCCAAGTCGATCGATGATGTCAAGGCCCGCGCCAGCGACATTCTGGGCATGCAGCTGGTCACGCACCAGACCGGCCCCGAAGGCCAGAAGGTCCGCCGCCTCTACATCGAAGACGGTGCCGACATCAAGAACGAGCTGTACGTGTCGCTGGTCACCGACCGTGCCACCCAGAAGGTCGCCCTGATCGCTTCCAGCGAAGGTGGCATGGACATCGAGGAAGTGGCCCATTCCACGCCCGAGAAGATCGTCACCGAGATGATCGACCCGCTGACCGGCATCACCGAAGCGCAGTCGCGCAAGGTCGCGGCCGCCATCGGCCTGACCGGCGCTTCCGTGGACCAGGCGGTGGACATCTTCGCCAAGATCTACAAGTGCTACATGGACACCGACGCGTCGTTGGTGGAAATCAACCCCCTGAACTGCGACTCCAAGGGCAACCTGATGGCCCTGGACGCGAAGTTCAACTTCGACGCCAACGCGCTGTTCCGCCACCCCGAAATCGTGGCCTTCCGCGATCTGGATGAAGAAGACCCCGCTGAAATCGAAGCCTCCAAGTTCGACTTGGCCTACATCAGCCTGGACGGCAACATCGGCTGCCTGGTCAATGGTGCCGGCCTGGCCATGGCCACCATGGACACCATCAAGCTGTTCGGCGGCGAGCCGGCCAACTTCCTGGATGTGGGCGGCGGCGCCACCCCCGAGAAGGTCACCGAAGCCTTCAAGATCATGCTCAAGAACCCCAAGGTCGAGGGCATCCTGGTCAACATCTTCGGCGGCATCATGAAGTGCGACACCATCGCCACCGGCGTCATCACCGCCTGCAAGGCCGTGAACCTGAACGTGCCGCTGGTCGTTCGCATGAAGGGCACCAACGAAGAACTGGGCAAGAAGATGCTGGCCGAATCCGGCCTGCCCATCATCGCGGCCGACACCATGGCCGAAGCCGCGACCAAGATCGTCGCCGCCGTCAAATAAGCCCGGAGCAGAAACACCATGTCGATCTACATCAACAAAGACACCAAGGTCATCACCCAGGGCATCACGGGCAAAACCGGCCAGTTCCACACCGAGAAGTGCCAGGAATACGCCAACGGCAAAAACTGCTTTGTGGCTGGCGTGAACCCGAAGAAAGCCGGCGAGTCCATCTTCAACATCCCCATCTACTCGACCGTCAAGGAAGCCGCGCAGCAGACCGGCGCCACCGTGTCGGTGATCTACGTGCCGCCCGCCGGCGCTGCCGCCGCCATCTGGGAAGCCGTTGAAGCCGACCTGGACCTGGCCGTTTGCATCACCGAAGGCATTCCCGTCAAGGACATGCTGGAAGTGCGCAACAAGATGAAGGCCAAGGAAGCGGCCGGTGGCAAGAAGACCTTGCTGCTGGGCCCCAACTGCCCCGGCCTGATCACGCCCGACGAGATCAAGATCGGCATCATGCCCGGCCACATCCACCGCAAGGGCCGCATCGGCGTGGTGTCCCGTTCGGGCACGCTGACGTATGAAGCCGTGGCCATGCTGACCGAAGTTGGCCTGGGCCAGTCCAGCGCTGTGGGCATCGGTGGCGACCCGATCAACGGTCTGAAGCACATCGACGTGATGAAGGCCTTCAACGACGATCCGGACACCGACGCCGTCATCATGATCGGCGAGATCGGTGGTCCCGACGAAGCCGAAGCCGCCATGTGGTGCAAGGCCAACATGAAGAAGCCCATCGTCGGCTTCATCGCTGGTGTGACCGCCCCTCCGGGCAAGCGCATGGGCCACGCTGGCGCGCTGATTTCCGGTGGTGCCGACACGGCCGACGCCAAGCTGGCCATCATGGAAGAGTGCGGCTTTGTGATCACCCGCAACCCGTCCGAACTGGGCAAGCTGCTCAAGGCCCAGCTGTAATCAGCGTGCCGGGGCACTGCGGTCGCCGTCGGGCGACTGCGGGAAACCACAATGACCAAGCCGGGTTGTCTGCGCGACAATCCGGCTTTTGATTTTTTTCGTGGCCGGGATGGCGGCCTCAGACAACCAGCAGGACAGCGCATGGAAGAATTTATGACAGCAACGTTCTGGCTCGCTGTGGGCCAGATCATCATGATCGACATCTTGCTGGGTGGCGACAACGCGGTGGTGATCGCGCTGGCCTGCCGAAAGCTGCCGCCCGCGCAGCGCCGCCTGGGCATTCTCTGGGGCACGGCGGGGGCCATCGGCTTGCGTGTGATCCTGATCGTGTTCGCGCTGGCGCTGCTGACCGTGCCCTACCTCAAGCTGGTGGGTGCGGTGCTGCTGCTGTGGATTGGCATCAAACTGCTGGTGCCCGACGATGAAGACGAACACGGCAACATCGAGTCCAGCGACAAGCTTTGGGCCGCCGTCAAGACCGTGATCGTGGCCGATCTGGTGATGAGCGTGGACAACGTGATCGCCATCGCTGGCGCCGCCGAAAGTGCTGGCGGCGACCACAAGATCCCGCTGGTGGTGTTTGGCCTGCTGGTCTCCATCCCCATCATCGTCTGGGGCAGCCAGCTGGTGATCAAGCTGATGGAGCGTTTCCCCATGATCATCGTGCTGGGTGGCATGCTGCTGGGCTGGATCGCCGGCACCATGGCCGTGACCGACCCGGCTGTGCTGCCGCACCTGCCGGCCGACTACCTGGTGGCTGCGGTTCGTGAGGGTGCGCTGCCCACCGTGGTGTCCAGCCTGAACTACGGCGCAGGCATCCTGGGGGCCTTGTTGGTCTTGGCCGCCGGCATGCTGATGCGCAAAAAGAAGCCCGCCAACACCGACGGGCACTGATGCGTCGGCTGGCGCGAAACCCGCGGCCACGCCGCCCATGATGCTGTACCAGTTCAGCAGCCGATCGGACACGGGGCGACTTCGCACCAACAACGAAGACGCCGTGGCCTGCGAGGCGTCGCTGGGTCTGGCGGTCCTGGCCGACGGCATGGGCGGCTACAACGCCGGGGAGGTGGCCAGTGCCATGGCCACCGGCACGGTCTCCACCGCCCTGGGCACGTGGCTGCTCACGCACCAGGAGAAGGCCAGCGCACGCGAGACCGCCATCGCCATGCGTTTGAGCGTGGAGCGGGCCAACCAGGCGATCCACCAGGCATCGCTGGACAACAGCGAATTCACCGGCATGGGCACCACACTGGTGGTGGCCGTGTTCTCAGGCGCGCGGGTGCTGGTGGGGCATGTGGGCGATTCGCGCTGCTACCGCTGGCGCAACGAACAACTCAGTCAGCTCACCCGCGACCATTCGCTGTTGCAAGAACAGCTCGACGCCGGCCTGCTGACCCCACAGGCCGCGCAACACGTGCCGTACCGCAACCTGGTCACACGCGCGCTGGGGGTCGAAGACCAGGTGGCGCTGGACGTGGGCGAACACGTGGTGTCCCCCGGCGACCTGTACCTGTTGTGCTCCGACGGCCTGTCCGACATGTTGCCCGACGACGCGCTGGCGCAGTTGCTGAAAAACGGCGGCCCCGAAGAGGAATTGGCCCAGACACTGGTGGATGCGGCCAACGCGGCGGGGGGCAGAGATAATATCTCGGTCATTCTGGTGCGTGCGACAGGCGGTCCACCCACCAGACGCCTGTTGCCTCGCTGGTGGACGCGCTGAGGCGCATGGGCCGCCACGGGGCCCACGTCAGTCCCTTGGAGCCTTTATGCCGAAAATGATCGTCTCGATTGACGGTGTCGTGATCAAGGAGGTCCAGCTCACCAAGGAGCGCACGACCCTGGGCCGCCGGCCCTACAACGACCTGGTGATCGACAACCTGGCCGTCAGCGGCGAGCACGCGGCCTTTGTGCTGGAGGGCAACACGGCACTGGTCGAAGACCTCAACAGCACCAACGGCACCTACGTCAACGGCAAGGCCATCCGCCGCCAGGCCCTGGCCCATGGCGATCTGGTGGAAATTGGCAAATACAAAATCCGGTTTGTGGGCGAGGGACAAGAACTGTCGGGGGCCGCACCCATCGCGGCACCCACCGCAACGCCTGCGGCCAGCCCCGCACCGGTGGGCGATCCGCCCAGTGCCTCCATCGAGGTGCTCAGCGGCCCGGCCGCCGGGCGCACCGTGCCCGTGGTCAAGGTGGTGACCACCTTGGGCAAACCCGGGGTGGCCGTCGCCTCCATCACGCGCCGCCACCACGGCCACGCGCTGGCCTTGGTCGAAGGCCAGGTGGCCCCCACGCTCAACGGCCACCCGGTGGGCGACGAGCCTGTGATGCTCAAAGATGGCGATGTGATTGAGCTGGCGGGCACGCGCATGTGCTTTCGGCAGCCCTGAACGCCGCCGCCCCGACCCACCCTTTAACAAGTCTGCCCCTGATGCACATACGCGTACTGGGCTGCTCTGGTGCCATTGGCAAAGATTGCCGCACCACCTCCTTCCTGCTCGACGACAACGTGCTGGTGGACGCCGGCACCGGTGTGGGCGATTTGACGCTGGACGAGCTGCGCCGCATCGACCATGTGCTGCTGACGCACGCGCACCTGGACCACATCGCCGCGCTGCCCCTGATGCTGGACTCGGTGGCCGGCCTGCGCTCGCAGGCGCTCACGGTGCACGCCCTGCCCGCCACACTGGCGGCGCTCAAGGCCCACGTGTTCAACAACACCATCTGGCCGGACTTCACCGTCATCCCCAGCCCCGAAGCGCCGTTTGTGCGCTTCGAGCCGCTGGACGTGGGCCAGCAGCTGACCGTGGGCGGCAAGGCGGTGGAGGTGCTGCCCGCCGTGCACACCGTGCCGGCCGTGGGCTACGCCGTGGCAGGCACACGGGGGCACTGGGTGTTCAGCGGCGACACCGAACGCAACCCCGCCTTCTGGCAGCGGGTGAACCAGCTGACGGTGGCCATGCTGGTGATCGAAACCGCCTTCAGCGACCGCGAAGCGCAGCTGGCCAAACGCGCCCTGCACCTGGCGCCTCACAGCCTGGCGCAAGAGCTGGAACACATCGTCTACCCACCGGGTGCGCGCTACCCGATCTACATCACACACACCAAACCGGCGGAAACCGAAGCCATCTTTGCAGAGGTGGAGGCGCTGGATCTGCTCCACCGCCACGAGCTGCACTGGCTGGCCGCCGGGCAGGTTTTCCGGCTGTAGACACACATGGCCCGCACCGCCCGACCCCACACGCTGGAATCCCTGTTCCTGCGCCACCTGCAGCAGGTCAGCAACCGCATCCACAACGCCGACCGGCTCGAACAGATCATGATCGACGCCAGCGTGGACATCTGCCGCCTGTTCAATGCCGACCGGCTCACGCTGTACGCGGTCAGCCCCGACGGGCAATCCATCGTGTCGCGGGTCAAGACCGGGTTGAACACCAGCAGCGACCTCAAGCTACCCATCAACACCCGCAGCATCGCCGGCTTTGTGGCCCACTACCGGCAAAAACTCAACATCGCCGACGTCAACGACGCGGACGAGCTCAAGGCCATTTCGCCCGAGCTGAACTTCCTGCACGCGGTCGACAAACGCACGGGCTACCGCAGCAAACAAATGCTGGTGCTGCCCATCGAGGACGATGGCGAACTGCACGGCGTGCTGCAACTCATCAACAACCGCGACGACCGGCCTTTTGGCAACATGGACGTCGAGGGCGCCCAGCAACTCTGCGAGACCCTGGCCATCGCGTTTCGCAAATGCCGTGTGTGGCCCACCGCCGACGCGCCGCCAGCGACCCCGGCACCGCCGCCCTCTGGCGAGCTGGCGGCAACCGACACGTCCAAAGCCCACCCTGTGGCCACGCGTTACGACCACTTGGTGCAAATGGAGCGCATCACGGCCGACGAACTGGGTGAAGCGGTGCGCCACGCCCGCGAGCACGGTCAGAGTGTGGAGCAGGTGCTGCAGCAGACCCACGGCATCGCCTGCGCCGATGTGGGCCAGGCCTTGTCGCGTTTTTTTGGTGTGCCCTACGTGGGTTTTCAGCCCAACCGCTTGCGTGTGGAGGCCCTGCATGGGCCACTCAAACGCGAGTTTGTCATCGGCCAGCGCTGGCTGCCGCTGGAGGACGGGCCCGACGGCCTGGCCGTGATGTGCCTGGACCCGGAGGCCACACGCAGCGCGCGCATGGTGCCGCAGATTTTCCCCAAGGCCAGCCGCATCCAGTACCTGGTCACCACACAGACCGAATTTCTGCAGACGCTGGACCAGATCTACGGCGCCGACAACAGCGGCTCCATCGACGACCTGCTGGCCGACATGCTGCCGGTGGGCGAAGGTGAGGCAGAAGAAGACGACAGCGCGGTGTCGGCAGCGGCCGACAACGAGTTGGTCAAGTTCGTCAACAAAATCATCGTGGACGCCTACCGCCAGGGCGCCTCGGACATCCACATCGAGCCCCTGCCCGGCAAGGCCAAGACGGGCATCCGCTTCCGCATCGACGGCACGCTGATGCCCTACACCGAGGTGCCCGCTCAGTACCGTGCGGCCATGGTCACGCGCCTGAAAATCATGTGCGACCTCGACATCTCCGAGCGCCGCAAGCCGCAGGACGGCAAGATCAAGTTCAAACGTTTTGGCCCGCTGGACATCGAGCTGCGCGTGGCCACCCTGCCCTCGGCCGGCGGCGTGGAGGATGTGGTCATGCGCATCCTCAGCGCGGGTGAACCCATCCCGCTGGACCAGTTGGGCCTGACCCGCCACAACCGCGAGCGCCTGATCCCCACCATTGAAAAGCCCTACGGCCTGTTCTACGTGTGTGGCCCCACCGGCTCGGGCAAAACCACCACGCTGCACTCCATCCTCAAACACCTCAACACGCCCGCCACCAAAATCTGGACCGCCGAAGACCCGGTGGAAATCACGCAGAAAGGCCTGCGCCAGGTGCAGGTCAACAAAAAGGCCGGCATCGACTTTGCGATGGTGATGCGCGCCTTCCTGCGCGCCGACCCCGACATCATCATGGTGGGTGAATCGCGCGATCTGGAAACCGTGTCCATGGGCATCGAGGCCTCGCTCACCGGCCACCTGGTGTTCTCCACCCTGCACACCAACTCAGCGCCAGAGTCCATCGTGCGCCTGCTGGACATGGGCATGGACCCCTTCAACTTCGCCGATGCGCTGCTGGGCATCCTCGCGCAGCGCCTGGCCAAACGCCTGTGCTCGTGCAAACAGGCCTATGTGCCGGACGAGGCCGAGCTGCGCGACTTCGTGCGGGAGTTTTCACTGGATTTGCGCCACACGCCCGAGTGGCGGGACGACCCGGCCACCGCCGAACGGCACCTGCTGGAACGCTGGCGGACCGACTACGGCACCCCGACCCAAGGCCTGCAGATGTACCGCGCCGTGGGCTGCGAGCGCTGCAACGGCAGCGGTTACAAGGGCCGCGTGGGCCTGCACGAGCTGCTGATCGCCGACGACACCGTCAAGCGCCTGGTGCAGGAGCGCGCCCGCGTGGCCGAGTTGCTGACGGCCGCCCTGGCCACCGGCATGCACACCCTCAAGATGGATGGCATGGAAAAGGTGCTGATGGGCCTGACCGACCTGAAACAGGTGCGGTCGGTTTGCATCAAATGACCTGATGCCCCCACACTCCGCCGCTGCGCGGGTCGCTGCCCCCCAAGGGGGCGCGTTTTCAGCTTGGGGCGGCCCGGCGCTGAAAACAAGGCACCCTCTGGGAGGCTCAGGGCCGAGCGGCCTGCAGAACGTCGCGTGTTTTCATGGCCTCGCGCCGCGCCGCCTCGGCAAAGTCATCGCCCGAAGACGCGTACAGGATGGCGCGCGAGGAGTTCACGATGATGGGGCCATCGGGCCGCCAGCCAGCACGCACCGTGGCCAGCGCATCGCCACCCTGGGCGCCCACACCGGGAATCAGCAGCGGCACGGTGGGCGCGATGGCGCGCACGCGTTCGATCTCGGCCGGGTAGGTGGCGCCCACGACCAGGCCCAACTGGCCGTTGAGGTTCCAAGGGCCCTGCGCCAGCTGCGCCACGTGTTCGTACAACAGGGGCTGGCCGTCCACGCTGGCCAGGCGCTGGTTCTGCAGGTCGTCGCCGCCAGGGTTGGAGGTGCGGCACAACAAGAAGGCGCCCTTGCCAGGGTATTCCAGATAGGGCTTGACCGAATCCCAACCCATGAAGGGCGACAGGGTCACGGCGTCGGCGCCGTAACGCTCGAAAGCCTCGCGCGCGTACTGTTCGGCAGTGCTGCCGATGTCACCTCGCTTCGCGTCCAGGATGATGGGCACCTGGGGTGCGCGCACCCGCATGTGGGCCATCAGCTGTTCCAGCTGGTCTTCGGCGCGGTGGGCGGCAAAGTAGGCGATCTGCGGCTTGAAGGCCACCACCAGGTCGGCGGTGGCGTCCACGATGGCAGCACAGAATTCGTAGATGCGCTGGGCGTCTCCGCGCCAGGCCCCAGGAAAACGGCTGGGTTCCGGGTCCAGCCCGACACACAGCATCGACTGGTTTTGCGCCCCGGCGGCGCGCAGCATGTCGGTAAAGTTCATCCCGGTATTGTAGGTAGCCGGCCCCGTGAGCCCGAATTTGTTAAGGTCGCTGGATGGCGCGACTCTCCTCCCGACAACTCATCCTGCTGGTGCTGCTGACCGTGTGCTGGGGCCTGAACTGGCCGGTCATGAAAAGCGGCATCGCCGACTTCCCACCGCTGACGTTCCGCGCACTCTCGCTCTGGCTGGGCCTGCCGGTGTTGGGCCTGGGGCTGGTGTGCCTCAAAGTGCCGTTTTCACTGCCGCGAGGCCCGGGCGGCGCGCACTGGCGTGAACTGGCCAAGCTGGCCACCACCAACATGTTCGTCTGGCACGCCTGCATGATCATCGCGCTGGGCATGTTGTCCAGCGGGCGGGCCGCCATCCTGGGCTACACCATGCCCATCTTCTCGGCCCTCATCGGCGCCTGGCTGTTCGGCAACGTGGTCAACCGGCGCGGCTGGCTGGGCGTGGGCGCAGCCGCCTTGGGTGTGCTGTTGCTCTTGTGGCACGAGGTCACCACCCTCAGCGGCAACCCGCTGGGTGTGGGCCTGGCGCTGTTTGCCGCCGCCACCTGGGCATTGGGCACGCAGCAGCTGCGACAAACCACCCTCCAAGTGAACACCTTGACCCTGTCTTTCTGGATGACGGCACTCACCGCCGTGGTGGTCTCGGTGCTGGCTTGGGCCCTGGAAGACGCCGACCTGCGCCACATCCCCACCGCCACCGCCTGGGCCGTGGTGTACAACGCGGTGCTGATTTTTGGTTTTGCCCATGCCACCTGGTTTTACCTGGCGCGCAGCCTGCCCCCGGTGGCGTCCACCTTGAGCGTGATGCTGATCCCCGTGCTGGGCGTGTTCAGCGGCGCGTGGTGGTTGAATGAGGTGCTGCACTGGCAGGACTGGGCCGCCGTGGCGCTGATGGTGGTGTCCATCGCGTCGGTGTTGTGGCCCAGCCGGGCGGCTGAAAGGCAATGAACATGGCTCTGAACACACCCTCCCTGCGCGTGGCGTGCGCGCTGCTGGCAAGTGGCCTGCTGCTGGCCAGCTGCGCCACACTGGACGCCGACGAATGCAAAGCCGCCGACTGGCGGCAGATCGGCCGCAGCGACGGCGAGCGCGGGTATGGCACGGGCCGGCTGGACGAGCACCGCAAGGCCTGTGCCGAACACGGCATCACCCCCAACGCCGACCGCTACTGGCTGGGCCGTTCCGAAGGCCTGCAACACTACTGCAGGCTGGACAACGCCCTGCGCGTTGGCCGCGCCGGCCAGGGCTACCAGGGCGTGTGCCCACCCGCCATCGACGCCCACTTCCGCCAATGGCACGCGGCCGCCTACGAGGTCTCGCGCATCCGCTCGGCCATGGACAGCGTGAACAATGAGATCGACCAGCACGAGCGCCGCCTGCGCCAACGCGACATCGACGACCGCGAACGCCAGCGGCTGCGCCAGACCATCCGCGAGCTGGACCGCCGCCGCGAGCGCCTGCGCAACGACCTGCACGACCAAGAGCGCCGGGTGGACCGCCTCACCCAGGACTGGCGTCCGGGCATGCCGCCCCGATGAGCGGGCCCGCCGACCCCGGCTCGCTGGCCGCCTTGCAGGCCCAGCACGGCCCGCGCTACCGCTGGCTGCTATTGATGGCGGTGATGGTGGGCACCATCGCCTCGGTGATGTCGTCCACCATCGTGAACGTCGCCATCCCCGACATGAGCCGCCACTTCACCCTCGGGCAAGACCGCGCGCAATGGGTCACCTCTGGCTTCATGGCGGCCATGACGGCTTCCATGCTGACCACGCCCTGGCTGCTCTCGCGTTTTGGCTACCGCGCCGTGTACGCCGGCTGCATGTGGCTGTTGATGGCGGGTGGCCTGCTGGGCGGCCTGTCCAACGACTACACCTGGGTTCTCATCGCGCGGGTGGCCGAAGGCCTGGCCGCCGGCGTGGTGCAGCCCATCGCGGCCATCATCATCCTGCGCGCCTTCGCACCCCACGAGCAAGGCCGCGCCAGCGGGCTGTTTGGCACTGGGGTGGTGCTGGCACCGGCGCTGGGCCCCAGCGTGGGCGGCCTGTTGGTGGACTTTTTTGGCTGGCGTTCCATCTTCTTCATGGTCGTGCCCTTCTGCCTGGCCTCGCTGTGGCTGGCCCGCCGCTATGTGCCCACGGGCGCGCCGGGCGGTGTGGCGGCCGGCCAGGACAACACCCGCCTGGACTGGCTGGGCCTGCTGCTGGCCACGCTGGGCACGGTGTGCCTGCTCAATGGGCTGGTGGCGCTGAACGACAAGGGTGGCCACCAGAGCCTGCCGCTGCTGGGCGCAGCCGCCGCGCTGGTGCTGGGTTTCCTGGCCTGGCAGCGCCGGCTGGGGCGGAACCACACCGTGGGCGCCGTGCGCCCGCTGATGGACCTGAAGCTGTTCCAGCACCGCCAGTTCGCCATGGGCTGCCTGGTGTCGCTCACCTACGGCGCGGCCCTGTTCGGCTCCACCTACCTGTTGCCGGTCTACATGCAGGTGGGGCACCAGTTGGCCCCCGCGCTGGTGGGCACCATCCTGCTGCCGGCCGGCATCGTGTTGGCGCTGACCATCCCCGCCGTGGGCCACCTGGCCGACCACCAGCCCGCGCACCGGCTGGTCAGCGGCGGGTTGCTGTTGCTGGCCGCCTCCTTCGCGCTGATGGTGACACTCAAGGAAAACACCCCGCTGATCTGGATGACCGCGTGGTCGGTGCTCGGCCGCATTGGCCTGGGCTTCATCCTGCCTTCGCTCAACCTGGGCGCCATGCGTGGCATGCCCCACGACACGATCTCGCAGGGCTCCAGCACCGTGAGTTTTGTGCGCATGCTGGGCGGCGCGGCGGGCGTGAGCCTGTGTGGCGTGGCGCTGCAATGGCGGCTCTCGGCCCACGGTGTGGCCTTGCACGACACCGCCCACGGCGCCGACCGGCTGGCCGCCTTCAACGAGGTGTTCCTGATGTTGGCGGGTGTGTGCACACTCGCTATGCTGGCGGCCTGGAAACTGCGCCCCACCACACCACACACCCCAGGGACAACATAACAACCATGTGCCAACTGCTCGGACTCAACTGCGCCACCCCCACCGACGCCAGCTTCAGCTTCACCGGTTTCTGCCAGCGCGGCGGCAACACCGGCGAACACGCCGACGGCTGGGGCATCGCCTTTTTTGAAGGGCGTGGGCTGCGCCACTTTGTGGACCACGAAAGCGCGGCCAACTCGCGCATGGCCGCCTTCCTGCAGACCTACCCGCTCAAGAGCAAAAACATCATCGCCCACGTGCGCAAGGCCACCGTCGGTGAGGTGAGCCTGGAAAACGCCCACCCCTTTGTGCGTGAACTCTGGGGCCGGCACTGGGTGTTTGCCCACAACGGCGACCTCAAGGACTACTTTCCGCGCCTGCACACCCACTACCTGCCCGTGGGCAGCACCGACAGCGAACGGGCTTTTTGCTGGCTGATGCAGGAGCTGGCCAAATCGCACGCGGGCACACCCAGCGTGGCCGAACTCACCCTCACGCTGCGCGAGCTGGTGCCCCAAGTGGCCCAGTTCGGCACCTTCAATTTTTTGTTGTCCAACGGCGAGGCGCTGTGGGCCCACTGCTCCACCAAGCTGCACTACCTGGTGCGCCAACACCCGTTTGCACAGGCCACGCTGGTGGACCACGACTGGACGGTGAACTTCGCCGAACTCAACCAACCCGGCGACCGGGCGGCCGTGGTGGTGACCACGCCGCTGACCACCAACGAACAATGGGCCGCGTTCGAACCCGGCGAGTTGAAGGTGTTTGTGGACGGCTTGCCGCAGGCTTGAGTTATTTTTCCAGCAGCCACTGGATGACAAACTTGGCGGCAAAACCCACCATGCCAAAGGCCAGGCCCAGGAACAACACAAAGGTGCCGAACTTGCCCGCCTTGGACTCCCATGCCAGCTGCCCGATGATGAACAGCATGTAGAGCATGAAGGCACCCACGCCGAACGTGAGGCCAAACCCGGCGATCTCCGCTTCGGTGTAGCCGAACATCAGCGGCCCTCCGCAACGTCGGTGAGCGCGTTGCGCTCGGGCAGGCCACTCACATCCACCAGGTCGCGGTAGGCATGCCAGCTCGCGTGGCCCAGCACCGGCATCACCACCACCAGGCCCAGCAGCAGCGTGGCCAGGCCAAACGTCACCAGCAACATGATGAGTGCGGCCCAGGCGGCCATGCACACCGGGTTGTCGGTCACACAGCGCCAGCTCGTCAATACCGCCACACGCAGGCTCACGCGGCGGTCAAGCAACAGTGGGATGGCGACCACGCTGGACGCAAAAATCGGCGCCGCCATGACGCCGCCGAGCACCAGCCAGAACTCGAACAGCCAGCCACCATCGGCCAGCACCACGTGGCGCAAAAAGTCCACCGGGCTGAGGATGGGCACGGGCGCCAGCAAGGTGATGAGCGCTGCCGAGGTGAGCACCCAGCCGGTGGCAGATGCGCCTAGCAGGCTGCCAAACTGCACCAGACACCAGTAATCGTTGCCCCATTTGTTGCGGTGGCTGCGCTGCCAGTTGAGCCAGGTGCGCTGCACCAAAGCCAGGTCGGCCGGTTCACCCCGTTCGATGGCACGGCTCAGCCCGTACAGGCTGGTGGCCAGCACCGGCGCCACCACCATGAAACCCGAGAAAGCACCGGCCAGCCACCAGAACTGGTCGTGCGCGAACCACGCGATCAGGGCGCCAAAACCCATCATCGCCACGCCATGCAACAGGCTGAGCGGACCACAACGCCACATGTCGCGCCAGCCCAGCGCCAACCAGGCCAGGGGACGGGTCATGGCGACCTGGTGCACGGGGGGCAGATCGGCGTGTGCGGGCGATGTGGGCATGGACAAAACGAGGGGACGAGGGATCGGGTCGAGTGTAGTCAATCGACCTGACGTGTCGGGTCACGGCACGGGCGCGGGTTCGCTGTCAGCGATGTCCATCACACGCAGGCTCACCCCGCCCGACTGGCGCAGGTTCTTGTCACCGATGACCGGGCGCGACGCAAACGAGGCGTAGCGCACCCGCAAGGCCTGGATTTCGGTGGCCAGCGCGGGCGCGTCATCGATGCGTGCCTCGTAGCGTTTGAGCACACCCCAGGCCGACTCGATGACCTTGGCGTTCTGGGTGTTCAGGGCATCGTCCCGCAACTCCAGCACCGCCGCACGCGGGTTGCCTGCCAGGCTCTGGCGCATGGCTTTTTCAATCATGTGCAGCACCTGTGTCAGGGTGTCGCCCAGCCGCTCGGCGTAGGGCGGGTGGGCCACCGCCGCCTTGGCCAGCAGTTCGGTCAGCGCCTTGGAGGTGCAAAACCGCAGGCCGATGCGTTGCACCGCGCTGTCCACCTCGTCGAGCTGGATGGCGCGCTGCGCCATCTGCGACAGCAAGGTGAGCAGGTTGCAGGCGGCCTCGAAGTCGAAGCTGTCGTCGCCCACACTGGCGATCATGGCGCGCACCAACTCCAGCACCCGCGCGGTCTGGTGCTCCAGCATTTGCATCAGGATGTCGATGACTTGGGTGAGCCGGCGCAGGCGCACCGACTTGTCGAAGCGGTCGGCCATGTTGCGGGCGTCGTCCAGGCAACGTTGCAAGCCCTTTTTGTCGTTGTTGGCCAGGCGCATGAAGGCCAGCAACACCAGCGACTGCGCGTCAAACATCTTCGAGTCCAGCCCCAGGCGCACCGCACGGCTGAGCATCTCCTCGGCCATCTTGGGGTCGCCACAGTAGTGGGCCAGCATCCCCAGGCGCTGCAAGCGCCCGATAGACGCCGGCGTCATGTCGGCCGCCATCTTGTACGACACCATGGCGCTCTCGAATTGGCCCATCTCGATCTGCGCCCGGCCCATCACATCGTAGGCATCGGCGTAGCCGGGCTCGGCGTTGATCAGGCCCTCCAGCGTGGTGCCGGCCTGTGTCACCTGGCCGGCTTCGATCTGCGCACGCGCCACCCCCAAGCGGGCCCAGGGCAGGGTTTTGGCTGCGATCACCGCCTCGTACAGCTTCTGGGCGTCGGCAAAACGTTCCAACCGCAACAACAGCTCCGCCCCCACCCGCGCGGCGTAGAGCCAGAACTCGCCGCGTTGCTCGAAACGCTCCAGACACAGGTCGGCCGCTTGTTCGAAGGCCTGTTTTTCGACGGCCGCGAAGATGGCTTGCAGCGACACCTTGCGGCGCCGGGCCTGGTGCAGGCGGGCATCCAGCTGGGCCGCGGTGTAGGGTTTGAGCAGGTAGGCATCCAGCGCCGACTCGGCGGCCTCGGCCACCTTGGCGTACGAGGCCTCGCCGGTGGCCATGATGAAGATGGTGGCAAAGGGGAGCAGGCCGCTGCGGCGCAGGTCGTCCAGCAGGTCCTGGCCGGTGACGTTGTCGTTGGGAAAATGCTGCTCGCAGATCACCACATCGAAGCTGCGAAATTCCAGCTGGCGACGCGCATCGGCAATGCGCGAGGCCTGCAAGACCTGGCGCAACCCCAGGTCACGCAGTTGCGACACCAGGATGGAACGCGACACGGGGTTGCCATCAACCACCAGGGCCGAGCCGTCGCGCAGATCGTTTTTCAGTTTGCTCATGGGAAAAGCTTGCGCCCAATGTAACCACCGGCGGGCGCCAGCACAACCGCCGCCGCCAGCGCCTAAGGCAAGAGGGCGGCCAGGCCACCTTCGGGCTCAAAGCGCCCGTTGCGATGCAGCAACCGTGTGGGGCCGTCCCATACAGGCTCGCGCACGCTGTGGCGCACGTCGCCGGGGTAACAGATCACGCGCACACCCTCGTGGTCGTGGGGTTCGGGCTGGACCAGCGCTGGCCCCGCCTGACGCGCGGCCTCCAGCAAGCCATCGACCTGCGTGTGGCGGGCCAGTTGCGACAGGCTCATGATCTGCGGCGGCGCCAGGTCAATCGCTCCGTCCCAATAGCGTTGCAGCGCCTCATGCGGCGTCAGCCAGACGGCCTCCGTGGCCTCGTGGTCGTCGTGTTGTGCGTCCTGATCGGCCGGCGCACGGGCGACAAAAAAACGGGTGTCGAAACGCTTGCGCGTGACCGAGGCCAGACGCGGTGTGATCCAGCGCGACCAGGGCACCAGGCTGGCGGTGGGGGCACGCAGCCCCTGCGCGGCCAAGGCGTCCATCAGCGATCGGCCTTCGGCCAGGCGGTGGCGCATGGCGACCAAACCCGCCGCATCCAACTGGGCCCCAGGCAACACGCCACACTCTTCCAGCGTTTCGCGCAGCGCCGCGAGGTACAGGCCCACAGCGGTGTCCACGGGTGTGTCGGGCTCGGCCAACTCGGCCCGCAGGTGTTCGGCCTCGCGGTCCAGGTGCTGGGCGGCGGCGCCCAGATCGGTCGGGTCCAGCTTGCCACCGGGGAACACGTAGACACCGCCCAGCTCGGCCGAGTCGCCGTGGCGGCGCATCATCAGCACCTCCAGCCCGGCCGGGGCATCGCGCAGCAACATGACGGTGGCGGACGGCAGCGGCGCGCCGTCCAGGGCGGTGAGGTGGATGTCGAGGGCCATGGCCCGATTGTGGCGCGGGATCGGCGCCCCGCTCAGCCGCCGAAAGCCTTGCGGCTGGCCACCGCGCGGTCCAGGCGGCGCGCGATGTTGCCACACACCAGATCACACAAGGCATAGACGGATTCGTCGGCGATGCGGTAGTACACGCTGGTGCCGCGCCCCTCGCGGGCCACCAGGCCTTGTTGCATCAGCACCGCCAGGTGGCGCGAGATGTTGGCGGCGGTGAAGCCACACAGCTGGGCCAGCTCGCCCACGTTGCGTTCGCCCTGGCGCAACCAGTTGAGGATGTGCAAGCGCGTAGGTTCTGACAAGGCCTGAAAGTAAGTTGCCACTTCACCAATCGCCTCGGGCGGCAGGTGCGCCATGTCGGGCGTGCACTCGGGGGTGGGGGGGGTGGGGGTCATGGGTGGCTTTCAATGCCTTGCAAGCGGCTGGGGTTTCATTGTATCATTGCGCAATTAATCAATCAATTAAATATTGATGTTCGGATTTTTTGGCGACCACCCGTCCCCGGAGCACCCCATGTACACACACACCACCGCCCTGTCGCTGCTGCTGGGCCTGGCCAGCCTGCTGGCCGCCGGCCCCGTCCTGTCCAACGGCCTGGCCACCACCCCTGTGACCACCCAGGGCGGTGCTGGCGCCGCTGTATCGCTCAACGCCGTGGTCGAGGCGGTGCGCCAGACCACGTTGTCGGCCCAGGTGCCGGGGGCCATCGTGACGCTGCGCGTCAAGGCGGGCGACACGGTCAAGGCCGGGCAGGAATTGCTGCGCATCGACGCCCGCGCAGCGCAGCAAAACGTGGCCGGCAGCGCCGCCCAGGTCGAGGCCGCACAGGCTTCGCTGAACGTGGCCGCCACCGAATACGAACGCCAGCAGCAGCTGTTTGCCAAGAACTACATCAGCCAGGGCGCGCTCGACCGCGCACAGGCCCAGTACCGCGCCGCCCAGGCGCAGGTCAACGCGCTGCAGGCACAAACTCGCGCGGCACAAACGCAGTCGGGCTTTTTTGTGCTCAACGCGCCCTACGCTGGCGTGGTGAGCGAGGTGCCGGTGACGCTGGGCGACATGGCCATGCCGGGCCGCCCGCTGATCACCCTGCACGACCCCAGCGCGCTGCGCGTGACGGCCGCCGTGCCCCAGACCCTGCTGAACGACCTGGGCCAAAGCCCCCAGGGCGTGCGTTTCGAAATTCCCGGCCTGCCCACGCTCAACGGCCCGCAGGCGGCCACCCAGGTGCAACTGCTGCCCACGGTGGATGCGGCCACCCACACGGCCCAGTTGCGGGTGTCTTTGCCCGACAACCTGCGTGGCATCGTGCCCGGCATGTTCGCCCGGGTGTGGCTGCCGGCCGCGCAGCCAGGGGTTGGCACACCCCAACCCAGCCTGTGGGTGCCGGCCAGCGCCCTGGTGCGCCGGGGCGAGATGACCGGCGTCTATGTGCTGGACGACAAAGGCACCGCACGGCTGCGCCAGGTGCGCCTGGGCGCACCCAGCGGCACACAGGTGGAAGTGCTCAGCGGCGTGAGCGCCGGTGAACCGGTGGCCACCGATGCGCAGGCCGCGGCCCGCGCCACCACGCCGGCAGCAGCCCGCTGAGCCGAGGACACACCATGAACACCCCCGAACGCATGGGCATCTCGGGCCGCATCGCCGGCCTGTTCCAGAGCGCGCAGATCACGCCGCTGTTGGCGCTGGTGGCACTGCTGCTGGGCATCTTCGCGGTGCTGGTCACGCCACGTGAAGAAGAGCCACAAATCAACGTGACCATGGCCAACGTCATCGTGCCCTTCCCCGGTGCTTCGGTGCGCGACGTGGAGGCGATGGTGGCCACACCGGGCGAACAGGTGTTGTCGCAGATCGCTGGCGTGGAACACATCATGTCGGTGTCGCACCCCGGTTTGGCGGTGCTGACGGTGCAGTTCGAGGTGGGCGTGCCGCGCACCGAAGCCCTGGTGCGCCTGCACGACACCATACGCGCCAACGCCGATTGGCTGCCACGCAACCTGGGCGTGCTCGACCCCATCATCAAGCCCAAAGGCATCGACGACGTGCCCATCGTCAGCCTCACGCTCTTCAGCCAGGACGCCGACACCACGGCCTTTGACTTGGAACGTGTGGCGCACAGCATCGAGACCGAGATCAAGCGTGTGCCCGGCACCCGCGAGGTGGTGACCATCGGTGGCCCTGGCCGCGTGGTGCGGGTGGCCATCGACCCGGCGCGCATGAACGGCACGGGTGTGACGGTGCATGAGTTGCGCCAGGCCCTGCAATCGGCCAACCTGGGCCTGCCCGTGGGCGAGCTGCTGGGCGCCAACCAGAGCGTGGCCATCGAAGCCGGCCCCTACCTGGCCAACGCGCGTGACGTGGCCGAGCTGGTGGTGAGCGTGCGCGGCGGCAAGCCGGTGTTCCTGAAAGACGTGGCCGAGGTCAGCGACGGCCCGCTGCCCGCCAGCAGCTACGTGTGGCACGGCACGGCACAAGCCCAAGGCGGCACCGAACACACGGCCGTCACGCTGGCCATCACCAAAAAGCCGGGCGAAAACGCCATCGACGTGGCCAACGCGGTGATGCAGCGTGTGGACGCGTTGCGCAACACCGTCATCCCGGACAACGTGCAGGTGGCCGAAACGCGCAACTACGGCGCCACCGCCAACGACAAGGCGCAGCAACTCATCAAGAAGCTGCTGTTCGCCACCGCCTCGGTGGTGGCGCTGGTGTTCATCGCCCTGGGCAAACGCGAGGCCGCCATCGTGGGTGCGGCCGTCATCCTCACGCTCACGGTCACGCTGTTCGCCTCCTGGGCCTGGGGGTTCACGCTCAACCGGGTGTCGCTGTTTGCGCTCATCTTCTCCATCGG
Source organism: Hydrogenophaga atypica (assembly GCF_042665215.1). NCBI lineage: Bacteria > Pseudomonadati > Pseudomonadota > Betaproteobacteria > Burkholderiales > Comamonadaceae > Hydrogenophaga > Hydrogenophaga atypica. The sequence goes on along the minus strand of NZ_JBHTCA010000001.1, from coordinate 262,610 downwards.
CATCCTGGTGGACGACGCCATCGTGGTGGTGGAAAACATCCACCGCCACCAGCAGCTGTTCCCCGGCAAAACGCTGGCCGAGATCATCCCCGGCGCGGTGGACGAGGTGGGTGGCCCCACCATCCTGGCCACGCTGACCGTGATCGCCGCGCTGCTGCCCATGGCCTTCGTGAGCGGCCTGATGGGCCCTTATATGAGCCCCATCCCCATCAACGCCAGCATGGGCATGCTGTTGTCGCTGGCCATTGCCTTTGTGGTCACGCCCTGGCTGGCGCGGCTGTGGATGAAGGCCCACCCGGGCGGTGAACACGCGGATGGCCCCCCCACCCACAGCGGCATCAGCGCCAAGCTCGCGCCCCTGTTCGAACGTGTGTTCCAGCCCCTGCTCGACGACCAGCGCGGTGGCCGCAACCGCAAGCTGCTGGGCCTGGGTGTGGCCTTGCTCATCGCCCTGTCGGTGGCGCTGCCCGCCTCCGGCCTGGTGCTGCTCAAGATGCTGCCCTTCGACAACAAGTCGGAGTTCCAGGTGGTGGTGGACATGCCCGCGGGCACACCGGTGGAAAAAACCGCCGCCGTGCTGCGCGAACTGGGCGCCCACCTGGCGCAGCAGCCCGAGGTGACCGACTACCAGACCTACGCCGGCACCGCAGCGCCCATCAACTTCAACGGGCTGGTGCGCCAGTACTACCTGCGCGCCGGTGGGCATGTGGGCGACATCCAGGTCAACTTGGTGGACAAGGCCCAGCGCAAAGACCAGAGCCACGCCATCGCCACCCGCGTGCGGCCTGCGCTGCAAAAAATCGGTGCGCGTTTTGGCGCCAACGTGAAGGTGGTGGAAGTGCCGCCCGGCCCGCCCGTGCTCTCGCCCATCGTGGCCGAAATTTATGGCCCGGAGGCCGACGGCCGACGCGAGGTGGCGAAAGCCGTGCGCGCCGTGTTCGAAAAAACCGCCAACGTGGTGGACGTGGACGACAGCAGCATCGCCAGCGCGCCGCGCCAGCTGCTGGTGGTGGACCGCCGCAAGGCCGGCTTGCTGGGCGTGCCCCAGGCCGCCATCGTGAGCACGCTGCGCGCCGGCCTCACCGGCGAAGCCGTGACCCACCTGCACGAGGGCAGCAAATACCCCGTCTCGGCCTACATCCAGTTGCCCCCCGAGCGCCACGGCGACCTCGACGCCTTGCTGCAACTGAGCGTGCGCGCGTCTTCGGGCCAGCCCGTGCCCATCCGCGAACTGGTGACCGTGAGCGACAGCGAACGCGAGCAACCGATCTACCACAAGGACTTGCTGCCGGTGAACTTCGTTGTGGCCGACATGGCCGGCCAGATCGACAGCCCGCTGTACGGCATGTTCCAGATGCGCAGCGAAATCAACGCCATCCAGACCCCCGACGGCGGCCAGCTGGAGGAGTTCTTCATCAGCCAGCCGTCCGACCCCTGGCGCGGCTACGCCCTCAAGTGGGACGGCGAATGGCAGGTGACGTATGAAACCTTCCGCGACATGGGTGCCGCCTACGCCGTGGGCCTGGTGCTGATCTACCTGCTGGTGGTGGCGCAGTTTGGCAGCTACCTCACGCCGCTGATCATCATGGCGCCCATCCCGCTGACCATCATCGGCGTGATGCCGGGCCACGCGCTGCTGGGCGCGCAGTACACCGCCACCAGCATGATCGGGATGATCGCGTTGGCCGGCATCATCGTGCGCAACTCCATCCTGCTCGTGGACTTCATCCACCTGCAAGTGCGCGAGGGTGTGCCCTTCAAGGCCGCCATCGTGCAGTCGGCCATCACCCGCGCCCAGCCCATCATGCTGACCGGCCTGGCCGCCATGGCCGGCGCCTTCTTCATCCTGGACGACCCGATTTTCAACGGCCTGGCGATCTCGCTGATCTTCGGCATCTTCGTCTCCACCGTGCTCACCCTGGTGGTGATTCCCACGCTGTACTACGCGGCCTACCGCAAGCAACACGCGGCACCGGCCCTGGCCTGACTTCGATTTTTCAACCGCTTTTTTAGGAGCACTCTCATGACCACCTGGCAAACCGTTCGTGTCGTCGCAGGCGCCTTCATCCTGCTGTCCCTGGCCCTGGGCATTCCCGGCAGCCCCATCTTCGTGAACCAGTGGTTCCTGGCCTTCACCGCATTTGTGGGTGTCAACCTGCTGCAAAGCGGCCTCACCAAGTGGTGCCTGATGGAGTCCATCCTGGCCAAACTCGGCCTGAAGCGCGGGGCATGAAAACGCTTGTCGCTGCGGTGCTGATGGCCTGGGGCAGCCTGGCCACCGCTGGCACGCTGCAAGCCGCCTGGCAGGCCGCCCGCCAGCACGACCCCGACATGGCCGTGGCCCAGGCCGCGCGCCAGACCGGCGACGCACGCCGCCAGCAAGCCCGTGCGCTGTGGAACCCCACCGTGGGTGCCAGCGCCAGCGCTGGCCTCATGGGCGCGGACAACCGCATGGGTGGCGCCAGCTTCTCGGCGCCCGGCTTTGGTCAGGTGGACGGCGCGTCCTTCCGCAGCGCGGTCGACGCCGGCGCCGGCTACCGCTGGAGCGTGGGCGCACGCCTGCCGCTCTACAGCCCCGAGCGCACGGCACAAGCCCGCCAGCTCGCACTCGCGGGCGACGCCGGTGATCTGCAATGGGCCGCCACCGAGCAGCAACTGATGCTCAAGACCGCCGAGCGCTACCACGCCGTCGCCCTGGCGGCGGCGCACCTGCAACTGCTCAAACAGCAGCAGGTGTCGGTGGACAAGGCACTGGTGGAGGCACAGGACCGCTTCAAGCTCGGCGACCAGCCCATCACCGACAGCCATGAAGCCCGCGCCCGCGCCGAAGCCCTGCGTGCCCAGGTGCTGGCCGCCGAAGTCGACCAACAGGTGGCGCGCCGCGCCCTGGCCGACAGCACCGGCTGGAACGACGCAGCGATGGCCGACATGGCCCTGCCCAACGCAGCAACCACGCTGGCCGGCGACCTGGCGGCCTGGCTGGAACGCGCCCGCGCGCAAAACCCGCAACTGCGCCAACAGGCCCTGGCCGTGGCCAATGCACAGCAGGAACTGGCCAAGGCCGAACGCGGCGCGGGCACCACGGTGGACCTGGTGGCCCAAGCCGGCCGCGACCACCTCAGTGGCAGCGGGCCGGGCACCGGTGCGCTGGGCAGTTCTGCCATGAGTGGCACGCAATACATGGCGGGCATCCAAGTCAACGTGCCGATCTACACCGGCGGGCAGCGCGCTGCCCGCGCCCTGGAGCTGGCCGGTCAACTGCAACAAGCCCAGGCCGAGCTGGACCGCGCCGAGCAGCAAGTGGCCCAGCAGACACGCGCCTTGTGGCTGCGCCTGCAAGCTGCAGAAGCTCGGGGTGCCGCGCTGCTGGCGGCGCGCGAAGCCAGCCTGGCGCGTCTGGACGCCACCCGCCTGGGCCGCCAGGTGGGCCACCGCACCACGCTGGAACTGCTCAACGCCGAAAGCGACGCCAGCGCGGCCGAACTGGCGCTGACACAATGGCGCAGCGCCGTGGCGCTGGACCAGTTGCGCCTGCGGCAACTGGCCGGCGCACTCGACGACACCAGCCTCTCAACGCACTGAAACCTCGCCCATGACCGCCACCCCCTCGCCCACCCCGCTCAAGTTCCTCGTGCCCGGCTGGTTTGCCATCGCCATGGGGCTGTGTGGTCTGTCGCTGGCCTGGTCGCGGGCGGTGCCCAGCCTGGGCGAACTGGCCGGCGCCATCGCGCTCGCGGTGGGTGCGCTCGCGCTGGCGGTGTTTGTGGTGCTGGGGGGCCTGTCGCTGCTGCGTCTGCAGCGCCACCCCGAGGCGGTGGTGGAGGACCTGCGCCATCCGATTCGACACGCCTTTGTGGCGGCCATCCCCGCGTCCGTGGTGCTGCTGGCCACCGTGGCCACCACCCTGACCGGCCCCTCCCGGCTGGCGCTGGCGGTGTGGATGCTGGGTGCGGTGGCGCAGTTTGCCGTCACCGTGTGGGTGATGGCGCGCTGGCTCAAAGGCAACCGCGAGGGCGGCTTTGTCTGGGCCGGCATCACGCCGGTGCTGTTCATCCCCATCGTCGGCAACGTGCTCACGCCCCTGGCCGGTGTGGCGCTGGGCCAACCCGAATGGTCGGCCGCCCAGTTCGGTGTGGGCGTGGTCTTGTGGCCGGTCACGCTCATGCTGCTGGCGGTCCGCCTGGGGCAGATCGGCCTGTGGCCCGACCGCATGCTGGCGGCCACCTTCATCACCGTCGCGCCGCCGTCGGTGATCGGCCTGGGCGTGCTGCAGCTGGGTGCGCCCCCCTTGCTGGGCTGGGCCTTGTGGGGCCTGGGCCTGTTTTTCCTGTGCTGGTCGGCCACGCTGTTCAAACGGGTGGTGGCCCAGCCCTTCTCCATCGCCTTCTGGGGTCTGTCCTTTCCGCTGGCGGCCTTCACGGCGCTCACGCTGCGCCTGTCGGAAAACGCCGCCCCCGCCTTCGCCCACCTCGGCGTGGTGGTGCTGGCGCTCACCTCCATCGTCATCGCCGCCCTGGTGCTGGGCACGGTGCAAGGCCTGCGTCGCGGCAGCCTGCTGGTGGCCGAGCCGACGCCTGCGGCCATGGTGCCCACCTCCGCCTGAGCCGCCCATGATGCCCACCCGCCGCTCCGTTTTCACTTGGCTGGCCACCTGCGGGTGGACGGTGTCATGGCCGGCGCTGGCGCTGGGCGCGCCCGCTGTGTCGCTGGAGGCCGCCCGCGCTGCCTTTGAGGCCGGCAAGGTGACGCTGATCGACATCCGCGAGCCCGACGAACACGCCACCGGCGTGGCCGCCGGCGCGCAGCTGCTGCCCATGCGTCAGCTGGCCGCGCGCCTGAACGAAATCCCCAAAGACAGCAGCCGCCCGGTGCTGCTGATCTGCAACACCCAAAACCGCTCGCGTGCGGTGCAGCAAGCGCTGAAAGACCGTGGCTACCACCACGTTCAGTACGTCAACGGTGGCATGAGCGAATGGGCGCGGCGTGGCTGGCCCATGGTCAAGCCGGGCGCCGCCAAGGGGCCACTGAAGTGAGCCCCGCCCACGCCCAGGTCATCCCGCTTTACCGGCAGGACAACAGCCACCCGCAGGCCCGCGTGTGTGCGCAGTGCGAGGTGCGGCGCTCGGCCTTGTTCGGCGCCCTCGACGAAGCCGGCCTGGACCAGATCCACAGCCACATCGCCTCGCTGACCCTGGCGCCTGGGGACACCGTGTACCAGCGCGGTGAACAGGGCGCGGCGGTCTACACCGTGCGCAGCGGCGTGGTGCGTTTCGAACGCGTCACCGAACGTGGCGACCGGCGCATCGTGCGCCTGGCCGGCGCGGGCGACCTGATTGGCCAGGAGAGCGTGGTGCAACGGGCACACGGCGACGACGCGGTGGCCTGCACCGAGGTCGAGCTGTGCCGCATCCCCTGCCATTTGCTCCATGAGATGAGCGCGCGCGAACCGGCCCTGTTGCACGAACTCATGAGCCGCTGGCAAAACGCGCTGGACGCGGCCGAGACCTGGGTGACGGACCTGACCACCGGCCCGGCGCGCCGCCGCGTGTTGCGCCTGCTGCTCAAGCTGTGCGACTACACCAGCGCCCAGGGCGAGATCTGGCTGCCGTCGCGCGATGAGATGGGTGCCATGCTGGACATGTCGGTGGAAACCGCCAGCCGGCTGATCAGCGCCCTGCGGCGCGAAGGGGTGCTGCAAACGCCCGGCCTGCGCACGGTGCAGGTACAACGCGAGATGCTGGTGCGTGTGTTGGCCGCCGAAGAGGCCTGACGGAGCCTGCATCCGTAGTTTCCGACCCCGCTGCCCCATCGGCCAACGGCGACAATGGCGGCGAAGGACACACGCCATGGAACTGCCCGCCCACCAACTGAGCATGACGGTGCTCATGACCCCCGACACCGCCAACTTTTCGGGCAAGGTGCACGGCGGCAGCCTGCTCAAGCTGCTCGACCAGGTGGCCTACGCCTGCGCCAGCCGCTACGCCGGCACCTATTCGGTCACGCTCAGCGTGGACCAGGTGGTGTTCCGCCAGCCTATCCACGTGGGCGAACTCGTCACCTTCCTGGCCTCGGTCAACCACACCGGCACCTCGTCCATGGAAATTGGCATCAAGGTGCTGGCCGAGAACATCCGCACGCAGGAAACGCGGCACGTCAACAGCTGCTTCTTCACCATGGTGGCGGTGGACGACAGCGGCAAACCCCAGGCCGTGCCGCCGCTGCGGCCCTTCACACCCGACGAGCGCCGCCGCCACGCGGCCGCCGAACTGCGCAAGACCATGCGCCGCGAGATGGAACAGCGTTTCGCCGCCATCCGCTAGGCGTCTGCGCGGCAGAACTCACCGGGAAGGCGAGCGTTCCAGGCGCTTCAGATCAAAGCCCTGCGCGGCCAGGCGCCCCAACAGCGCCTCGTAGGCGGCAGCGTCCACCTGCGGCGTGCGCGAGAGCACCCACAGGTAATCGCGCCCCGGCTCGCTGACCGCCACGAGCTGGTACGCGTCATCAAGGTCGATGACCCAGTAATCGCCCCACACCAGCGGCAGCCAGCCCAACCAGGCCGGCGCAAAACGCACCTTGAGCCGCGGCGAGTCGGCAGCGCCCAACTGGCGCGCTTCCCCCAGCGCCTCGATCACCTCGCCCTCGGCCGTGCGGCAACGGTTGAGCACCTCCACCCGGCCGTTGGCTTGCAAGGTGTAACGCGCGCTGGTGTCGGCCACACAGCGGCGCTGAAACACGTTGGGGTAACGCGCCACCTCGTGCCAGGTGCCCATGTAGCGGGCCACGTCCAGCGTGGCTATGGGTGCCAGCGGCGATTCCGCCCAGGCCACCGGAGCCAGGCACAGGCACAAAGCAAAAAAGGCAGCGTTGCAGCGCAGTCGCAGGGTCATCGCGGCATTGTCGGACAAGCGACGGCTTCGACGCCGCGCGGCGCACAATGGCCCCATGAGCCTGCAGCAACTTGCCCCCAACGACCTGCGCCTGCGCATTGCGCCCGAGACCCTGGGTTTTGCCGACACCAGCGGCCTGGCCGATCAACCCCTGCCCTGGATCGGCCAGGAGCGCGCCGAACAGGCGGCCCGCTTTGGCCTGCAGATGGACCTGCCCGACTACCACCTGTTTGTGCTGGGCGATGTGGGCAGCGGGCGCACCACCCTGATGCGACAGATGATGGAGGCGGTGGCGGCCACGCGCCCGGTGCCACCCGACCTGTGCTACCTGCACAACTTCGACGCGCCCGAACACCCGCGCGCCTTGCGCATGCCCGCGGGGCAAGGGCGCCTGCTGCGCCAGCTCATGACCCGCCTGAGCAAGACACTGCAGACCGACATCCCCAAGCGCCTGGCCGGGGCCGACTTCAAGGCCGAGGAAGAGCGTGTGGTGCGCGCCTACAAAACGCAGGAAGAGCACGCCTACGCCGAACTCAGCGCCTTTGCCGAGGCGCGCCATTTTGGTCTGATGCGCGATCAGGGCCACATGGTGTTTTCGCTGCGCAACGCCCAGGGCGCCTTGCTGACCGAAGCCGAGGCCCTGGCGCTGCCCAAAGAGCAGCGCAGCGAAATCGACCGCGCCGAAGAGGAACTGCGGCAGGCCATTGGCCGCTTCCTGGAAAACAACCGCTCCATGGAGCGCGTCATGAACGAAGGCCTGGCCGCGCTGCGCCGCCAGATGATCAAGCCCATGCTGGACCACGAGCTGCAGGACATGCGCAGCGAGCTGCGCAAGCAGATCAAGGACAGCGTGAAACTGGGCCACTACCTCGACCAGGTGCAACACGACGTGCTGGAAAACCTGGAGCTGTTCCAGCCCATGGAAGATGACGAGCCCACGCGCCTGGCCGCACTGGCCGAGGTGCTGGCGCGCCTGCGCGTCAACCTGGTGGTGGACAACCACGGCCGTGAGGGCGCGCCGGTGGTGGTGGAAGACAACCCGGTGTTCCGCCAGCTGTTCGGCTGCATCGAGTACCAGGCCGAGGAAGACGTGCTGAGCACCGACTTTTCGCGCATCCGCGCCGGCAGCCTGCTCAAGGCCCACGGTGGCTTTTTGATGCTGCACCTGCGCGACCTGCTCAGCGACGAACCGGTGTGGGAGAAGCTGCGCCGCTTTTTGCGCAGCGGACGGCTTCAGATCGAGGAGCCCACCACCATTTTTTCGCCCATGGCCACCGTGTCGCTGGAGCCCGAGCCGGTGGACGCCGACGTCAAGCTGGTGCTGATCGCCTCGGTGGAGGACTACTACGCGGTGCAGGAAGGCGACCCCGAATTCGCGCGCCGCTTCCGCTGCAAGGTGGACTTTGCCGACAGCTTTGCCGCCGAAGCCGCCACGCGCCAGGCCACCGCCATTTTTGTGGCCCACACCTGCCGCCGGCTGGGCTTGCCCCACTTCAGCGCGGCAGCCGTGGCGGCCCTGCTGGAAGACGCCCACCGCGAAGCCGAAGACCAGCGCCGCCAGAGCGCCATCTTTGCCCACACCGAGGTGTTGCTCATGGAAGCCGCCATGCTGGCGCGCCAGCGCGGCGCCAACCTGGTGGACGCCAGCGATGTGGCCGCCGCCCGCCAGGCACGTGTGCACCGGCACAACGCGGTGGAGGAACGGCTGCTCGACACCCTCACCGACGGCGACCGGCTCATGAGCCTGCAGGGCCACACTGTGGGCCAGGTCAACGGCCTCACGGTGATCGACCTGGGTGACCACGCCTTTGGCTTCCCGGTGCGGGTGAGCGCCCGCACCCACGCTGGCGACAAAGGCCTGGTCAACATCGAGCGCGAGGTCAAGCTCTCCGGCCCCATCCACGACAAAGGCATGCTCATCCTGCATGGCCACCTGGCATCGCTGTTCGAGCACATCGCCCCACTGGCACTCAACGCCTCGGTGGTGTTCGAGCAGGAGTACAGCGGTGTCGAGGGCGACTCGGCCTCGTGTGCCGAGTTTTTTGCGCTGCTCTCCAGCCTCTCGGACCTGCCCATCGACCAGGCCATCGCGATCACGGGCGCCATCAACCAACACGGCGAGGTGCTGCCGGTGGGCGGTATCAACGAAAAAATCGAGGGCTGGTTCAAGGCCTGCGAACGGGCTGGGCTGACCGGGCACCAAGGGGTGTTGATCCCGGCACGCAACCGCCGCCACTTGATGCTGGACGCACGCGTGGTGGTCGCCGTGGCACGTGGCGCTTTCCACATCCACACCGCCGACACGGCCGCCGAAGGCCTGGCCTTGCTGACCGGCGCCGACTGCGGCACACGCGAGGCCGGCAGCTACCCACCAGACAGCGTGCTGGGCCGCGCGGAACAGACGCTGCTGGCCTACCGCCGCGCCTGCCAGGCCATGGCACAACCAAAGCAGACATGACCGACCCCACGAGCACACCAACGCAGGCTCCGGCACCCACGGGCCTCAGCAGCACCGAAGCCACCGAACGCCTGCGCACCGACGGCCCCAACGCCCTGCCCCGCGCGCCGCAGCGCACCACCTGGCGCATCACGCTGGAGGTGGCGCGCGAACCCATGTTCCAGTTGCTGGCCGCCGCCGTGGGCATTTACCTGCTGCTCGGCGAGCGCTCCGAGGCCCTGGTGTTGCTGGCGTTCCTGGCGGTCATCGTTGGCATCACGCTGGTGCAGGAGCGCCGCACCGAGCGCGTGCTGGAGGCCTTGCACGACATGACCAGCCCGCGCGCGCTGGTGTGGCGCGATGGCGAGCGGCAACGCGTGGCCGGCACCGAGCTGGTGGTGGGCGACCTCATCGAACTGGCCGAGGGCGACCGCGTGCCCGCCGACGCGCGGCTGATCCTGTCCAACGACCTGCGGGTGGACGAATCCCTGCTCAGCGGCGAATCGCTGCCGGTGGCCAAACAGGCCGGCAGCGCCACCGCCGGCACGGTGTTCGCGGGCACCCTGGTGGTGGCCGGCCAGGCCCGCGCCGAGGTGACCGCCACCGGCGTGCGCAGCGACATCGGCCGCATCGGCAAGGTGCTGGGCACCCTGCCCGTGGAGGCCACGCCGCTGCACCGGCAAACACGCCACATGGTGCGGTGGTTCTCGGTGTTGGGGCTGTTGGTGAGTGTGGTGGTGGGCTTGCTGTACGCCTGGGCCCTGGGCGACTGGTTGGGCGCGGCGCTGGCCGGCATCACCATGGCCATGGCCATGCTGCCACAGGAGTTCCTGCTGATCCTGACCGTGTTCATGGCCATGGGCGCGTACCGCCTCTCCAGCCACCGCGTGCTCACGCGACGCGCCTCCACCATCGAGGCGCTGGGCTCGGCCACGGTGTTGTGCACCGACAAGACCGGCACGCTCACCGTCAACCGCATGGCGATCGCACGGCTCGTGCGCCTGTCCGAGGACAGACCTCAGCACTGGGACGCCACCGACGGCGCGCTGCCCGAGCCCTTCCACGCCCTGCTGCGCCACGGCATCCTGGCGAGCGAAAACGACCCCTTCGACCCCATGGAGCGGGCCTTCCACACGCTGGGCAGTCAGCACCTGCCCGCCCCACCCGAGGGCTGGACGCTGGTGCACGAATACGGCCTCAGCGCCGACTGCCCGGCCATGACCCACGTGTGGCAAGCCCCGGGTTCGCCCCACACCACGGTGGCCATCAAAGGCGCACCCGAAACCGTGGCGCGGTTGTGCCGGCTGCCCCCCGCTCAAGCCGACCTCTGGCTCGCTCAAGCGCAGGCGCTGGCGGCGCAAGGCCAGCGGGTGCTGGGCGTGGCACGAGCCGAATGGGGCACCGGCCACTGGCCGGCCACGCCCGAGGGCTTCGACTTCCAGCCGCTGGGCCTGGTGGCCCTGGCCGACCCACTGCGCGACAACGTGCCCCAAGCGGTGCGCGACTGCCAACAAGCCGGCATCCGCGTGGTGATGATCACCGGTGACCACCCGGTCACGGCCCAGGCCATTGCGCGGCAGGCGGGCATCACCGGCACCGAAGGCCTGTTGCTGGGCGCCCAGGTGGCGGCCCTGGACGACGCGGCCCTGCGCCAGGCGGTGGCGCAGACGGCGGTGTTTGCGCGGGTGGCGCCACAGCACAAGCTGCGCATCGTGGAGGCGCTCAAGGCCAACGGCGAGGTGGTGGCCATGACCGGCGATGGCGTCAACGACGCGCCCTCGCTGCGCGCCGCCCACATCGGCATTGCCATGGGCGGGCGCGGCACCGACGTGGCGCGCGAATCGGCCTCGCTGGTGCTGCTGGACGACAATTTCGGCACACTGGTGCAGGCCATCCGCCTGGGCCGGCGCATTTTCGACAACCTGGGCAAGGCCATGCGTTTTGTGCTGGCCGTGCACGTGCCCATCGCCGGCCTCACACTGGTGCCCCTGGTGCTGGGCTGGCCGCTGCTGTTCACGCCCATGCACATCGCCTTCCTGGAAATCGTGATCGACCCGGTGGGCTCCATCGTGTTCGAGGCCGAGGAAGCCGAAAACGACCTCATGTTGCGACCGCCGCGCCGGCCCGACGCGCCGCTGTTCGCGCCCGCGCTGATCGCCACCAGCCTGCTGCAAGGCAGCGTGGCGCTGCTGGGGGTGGGCGGCTTCTATGGGGTGTTGCTCGGGCACGCCTGGGCGGTGGACGAAGCCCGGGCCGCCGCGTTTGTGGCCCTGGTGTTGGCCAACCTGGCCCTGGTGCTGGCCAACCGCACGCGCCAGCCGCATTGGCGCGGCGCCTTCGGTGGCCACAACCGCGCCTTGCTGCTGACGGCGCTGCTCACACTGGCCATGCTGGCGCTGGTGCTGGGCGTGCCGGCATTGCGCACGCTGTTCGGCTTTGCCCTGCCCGATGTGGCCACCCTGTGCCTCGCGCTGACCGTTGGCGCCGGTGTGCTGCCGCTGCTGTGGGGGTTGCGGTCGGTCACGCGGCGTTGGGAAACGCCAGCCTGACACGTCGCAGCTGCAGGCGTCAGAGCCGCACGCGGGCCTCGCCAATGCCATCAAACACCGCCACCACCGCGTCGCCGCGCTGGGCCGGCACGATGCCCACCCAGGTGCCGGTGGTGACCACGGTACCGGCCGGCACCTCGCCATAGAGGGCGCAGGCACGTTGCAACCACTGTGGCAACAGCCAGGCCGGGTCGCCCAGCGAATGGCTGCCCTGGCGTTGCAATGGCGGCTGGGTGCCCACCGTCACCCTGCAGGTCTGAGCCGCCCAGTCGCGCCGAACATAGGGCACCCAGTCGCCCAGCACCAGCGCCCCGTGCGATTGAAAATCGGCCAGCCGCAGCAAGGGCGCGGCGGTCGACGCCTGCTGCCAGCGCGAATCCACCACCTCGATGGACACGGCCATGGCGTCGATCAGGTGGTCCACCGCGTCGGGCTGAAGGCTGGCCGCCTGCGCGGCGTCCACCGCCACCCCAAGGCGCAGCGCGATTTCGATTTCAATGCCCCGCTGGTGAAAGGGCCAGTCGCCGGCCGTGGCGGGGCTGGTCCACACGCCATCGGGCGGCAGCGGGGCGTGGGTGAGGGGCAGGTCGCGGCTGGGGCCGCCCGATTTCCAGTGCCGGGGCACGCCGGGCTGGCCGGTGAGTTGTGCCATCACGGCCAACTGCACGGCGTAGGCCTGGTCTGGTTCGGACAAACTGGCCGCCAGCGGCAGGGCGTCGGCGGGGGTGGCGCTGCGGCGGGCCTGCAGCAAGGCGTCGATCACGGGAAGTTGGGTCATGGTGCCCTCAAGCCTACCCGACTTGATTCAACCCCATTTCATCCTGTTTTTTAGGAACATTGATCAGTAATCATCTTGTTTTTCCGCAAACCCACTTCCGCTACCCTGCTCCTGTTTCAACCACCATCTGAGGAGACCCCATGAAATTCCTTTCCGCATTGGCCCTGGTCCTCTCGCTGGGCCTGGCCGTGGGCATGAGCGATGCCGAGGCCAAGCGCATTGGCGGCGGCAAGTCCACCGGCATGCAGCGCCAGGGCACCACCGAAAAGGCCCCCACCGCCACCCCGGCACAAACCCCGGGCACGCCCGCTGCCGCTGCCGCCCCGGCGGGTGCTGCCGCAGGCGCCACCGCTGCCGCCGCCGCGTCCAAGCGTTCGTGGATGGGCCCGCTGGCCGGCATCGCGGCGGGTCTGGGCATTGCGGCCCTGGCTTCGCACCTGGGCTTTGGCGAAGAACTCGCCTCCATGCTGATGATGGGCCTGCTGGCCTTCGCCGTCATCGCGGTGATTGGCTTCATCATGCGCAAGCGCGCTGCCGCCCAGGGTGGCCAGAACGGCATGGCCTACGCCGGCGTGGGCGCGGGCAACCAGCCCGGTGCGTCCGCCCCGCGCGCGTTCGACACCGCCATGCCTGCGGGCGGTTCGGCGTCGACCGGCTCCATGATCGGTGCCAACCTGGGTGCACAACCCGCGCGCAGCATCCCGGCCGACTTTGACGTGCCCGCCTTCGTGCGCAACGCCAAGGTGCAGTTCATCCGACTGCAAGCCGCCAACGACGCCGGCAACCTGGACGACATCCGCGGCTTCACCACGCCCGAAATGTTTGCCGAACTGCAGATGGACCTGCGCGAGCGCGCTGGCGCCACCCAGACCACCGAGGTGCTGACGGTGGAAGCCGACGTGACCGATGTGGCCGAGGACGACCAGCGCTACGTGGTGAGCGTGCGCTTCACCGGCACGCTGCGTGAGGACAGCACCCAGACCACCTCGTTCGACGAAGTCTGGCACCTGACCAAGCCCCGCCAGGGCAACGCCGGCTGGGTGCTGGCTGGTATCCAGCAGGTGCAGTGACAGCCACTTGACCTGCAGCAAGGGCGAACGGGGCGCCCTTGCCTATACTGGGGCCCGTACCGGTAGGCCCCATGCCCGCAACACCTCCCATACCCCCTGCAACGGCCGCACCTGCGGCCGTTCGCCGTTGGCGCATTGGATCGGTGCTGCTGTGGCTGGTGTTGGCTTGCCTGGTGCCCGGCATGCTGGGCACGGGCGCGATGTTTGCCCTGCAACTCCGCGAAGGCCGGGCCCAACTGGAGCACGACATGATCACCACCGCACGCGCCCTGGTGCGGGCGGTGGACAACCAGTTGCTTGTAGCGCGCGCCAGCGCTCTGTCGCTCGCCGCCTCCGAACACCTGGCGACCGGTGATCTGACCGCCTTTCACACCCACGCCCGCGAGGTGCTGGCGGCCACCGGGGTGGGCCTGAACGTGGTACTCAGCGACGTGAACGGGCAGCAATTGCTCAACACCCTGAAGTCACCGGGCGAGGCCTTGCCCCGCCACGGCAACCCGTCATCGGTCGAGCAGGTATTGACCACCGGCAAGGTAGCGATCTCGCCCCTGTACACCGGCGGCGTGCTCGGCAAACCGGTGCTCAGCATTGACGTGCCGGTGTGGCGCCAGGGCCAAGTGCACCAGATTCTGAGCCTGGGCCTGCTGCCGGCCGACTTCGCCAGCATCCTGGCGGCACAGCGGTTTCCGACCGAGCAGCTGGCGGCCATCTTCGATTCCACCGGCACCATCGCGGCACGCACCATCGGCGCGGAAACCTACGTGGGGCAAAAGGGCACACCCGAGTACATCGCACGCATCCTGGCCAGCCCCGAAGGGGTGATGAAAACCACCACGCGCGAAGGCGTGCCCACCGTGTCGGCTTGGAGCCGGTCGGCGGCCACCGGCTGGAGCGTGGGCATCGGCATCACCCAGGCCGCGCTGGAACACGCGCTGCAGCGCAAGCTGGGCGCCCTCGCCCTGGTCATGCTGGCGCTGCTGGGGCTGGGGCTGTTGTTGGCCTGGATGGCGGCCAACCGCATTGCCGACTCGCTGCGGGCGCTGCGCCAACAGGCGCTGGCCCTGCGCGAGGGCACGGCCTGGCCCCAGCACGCGGGGCACCTGCATGAGAGCGCCGAGGTGAGCGACGTGTTGCACCAGACCGCCCGCCAATTGGCGGCACGTGCGGCCGAGCTGGATGAAACCCACCGCCTGGCCGGTTTTGGCGTCTGGCGCTACCAGCCGGCGTCTGCCACCGTGGTGGTGTCCGCATCGGTGCGCGAGATGTTGGGCCGCGACGTGAGCGCCTTTCGGGAACTGCGCGGCACCGTGTTTGACGCCAGCACCTGGGCAGACATCAAGGCAACCCATCTGGCGGCGCTGAACGGCAGCACGTCCTATGAGATGGAAGTGCCCGCGCGGCGCAGTGACGGCCACATGCTGTGGCTGCAACTCATAGGCGAACCGGTGCGCGATGCGCTGGGCCAGCTGGTGGAGGTGCGCGGCAGCGTGCTCAACATCACACCACGCAAAGAAGCCGAGCTGGCGCTGGAGCACGCGCGCCTGGTACACGTGCACCACCTTGAGGAGGCCGTGGCCTCACGCACCGCCTCGCTGACCACCGCCAACGAGGCGCTGCAGCGGCTGAGCCACACCGACGTGTTGACACAGCTGAACAACCGGCTGTCCACCAACGAGCGCCTGCGCCAGGAGTTCCTGCGCATGAAACGCCATGGCCAGCCCTATGCGGTGTTGTTCATCGACATCGACCGCTTCAAACGCATCAACGACACCTACGGTCACGAAACGGGCGACGAGGTGTTGCGCCAACTGGCGTGTGTGCTGCAAGGCGCCGCCCGCGTCACCGACTTCGTGGCACGCTACGGCGGCGAGGAATTTTTGGTGCTGCTGCCCGACACCACGCAGGCCGGCGCCCTCACGCTGGGCGAAAAAATCCGCCAGGCCGTGGCCACACAAGCCTTCCCGGTGGTGGGCGAGGTCACGGTCAGCGTGGGCGTGTCGGAAGCACGGGGCACCGACAAAAACGAGGAAGAAGCGGTGCACCGCGCCGACAAAGCGCTCTACCGCGCCAAGTCAGAGGGCCGCAACCGGGTGTGTTGCGACTGACGTGGCCAAGGCACTGCCTTTGCGAAACGCATCGGGCGTGACCCCCATGAGCCGGCGGAACATGGCGATGAAGGCCGACACGCTGGCGTAACCGAGTTCGAACGCGATGGCCTCGATCTTCTCGCCCGCCTCCAGCCGGGGCAGGGCTTTGACGATGCGCAGGCGCTGGCGCCACTCCAGCAAGCCCATGCCCAGGTCGCGCTGGCAGCGCCGCACCAAAGTGCGCTCGGTGGTGTGCACCAGCTGCGCCCACTCGGCCAGGCTGCGGTTGTCGCCCGGGGTGGCCTGCAGCGCCAACAGCACCGGTGCCAGCAGGGGGTCGTCAGAGCTGGGCAGGTAGCTGCCGGCGCGGGGCGCCTGGGTCAACTGGTCCACCACCACCTGCAGCAGGCGCTCGTGTTCCGGCGGGGGTGGGCCGTTGGACGGCGTCTGGCGCAGGTGGTCCAGCAGCGCACGCAGCAGCGGGCTGGCGATCAGCACACAGGCATCGCGTGGCATGTGGTCACACAAGGGGGCGCTGATGTAGAGCGAGCAGTGGCAGGCCTCCAGGTGGTTCAGGCCCGTGTGCTCCACCTGCGGCGGCAACCAGATGCCGTAGGGCGGTGGCGCGGTGTAGTGGCGGTCGGCCAGCTTCACCTCCATCACGCCGCTGAAGGAATAGACGAATTCGCCCCAGGCGTGGCGGTGCTGCGGGTAGGCCGTTTCGGCCGGCACCCAGGTGGCGCGGAAAAAAATGGGCGCGGGCAACGCGTCGCTGAAGGGCGGCTGGCGCAGGTGACGAGGGGCGGCGGGCATGGCGTATGGGGTGCGCGATGGCGCAAGTTCGCCATCGCTTGTCCGATTCTCGTTATTCCGCGCAGCAAGGACAACCCACAATCGCGCCATGCCCACCTCCCGCCAACCCGTTGATGCCCTGGCCATGGGCCTGATGTTGCTGCTCTGCATGTTGTGGGGACTGCAACAGGTGGCCATGAAGGCCACCGCACCCGACATGTCGCCGCTGATGCAGGTGGCGCTGCGCTCGGGCATCGCGGCCCTGCTGGTGGGCGCGGTCATGGTGTGGCGGGGCGAACGGATGTCGCTGCGCGACGGCACCTTCTGGCCCGGTGTGGTGGTGGGCAGCCTGTTTGCACTGGAATACCTGCTGGTGGGTTTGGGCATGCGGCTGACCAGCGCCTCGCACATGGTGGTGTTCCTCTACACCGCGCCGCTGTTTGCCGCCCTGGGCCTGCACTGGAAACTGCCTTCTGAACGCCTGCGGCCGCTGCAGTGGCTGGGCATTGCGGTGGCGTTTGGCGGCCTTGTGCTGGCGTTCAGCGGTCATGCGGGGAGCACGCAGCATGTCAACACGAACATGCTGCTGGGCGACGCGCTGGGCCTGCTCGGCGGCATGGCCTGGGGCGCCACCACGGTGGTGCTGCGCAGCAGCAAGCTGGGTCAGGCACCGGCCACACAAACCTTGTTGTACCAACTGGTGGCGGCCGCCGTGCTGCTGCTGCCCGCCGCCATCGCCCTGGGCCAGGCCGACATACGCCCCACCGCCATGGCCTGGAGCAACCTGGCCTTCCAGGCGGTGATCGTGTCGTTTGCCAGCTTTTTGCTGTGGTTCTGGCTGCTCAAAAAGTACCTGGCGGCGCAGTTGGGTGTGTTCTCCTTTTTGACGCCGCTGTTCGGCGTCGGCTTTGGCGTGTGGCTGCTGGGCGAGCCGCTGGAGCCGCGTTTTGTGGCCGGCGCCGGCCTGGTGCTGCTGGGCATTGTGGGCGTGAGCGGCCACACCTGGCTGGCGCAGGTGCTGCTGCGGCGCAAAGCCGCGCAGCACGTTAAGCTGACGCCATGAGCAGCACCCAGCCCGCCGACCCCAGCCTCATCGATTCGCGCCAGGCCGCGCTGCGCCTGCTCACCGTGCTGGGCCTGGTGACGCTGGGCAACAGCGGCATGTACGTGGTGGCCGTGGTGCTGCCGGCGGTGCAGGCGGAGTTTGGCGTGGGCCGGGGCGACGCCGCCCTGCCCTACACCCTGATGATGATCTGCCTGGGCCTGGGCGGCCTGTGGACCGGCAAGCTGGCCGACAAACACGGCATCACCCCCGTGCTGCAGGTGGGGGCGGTGGCGGTGTGTGCCGGCTTTGTGTGGGCCGGACTGTCGGGCAGCATCTGGACCTTTGGGCTGGCGCACGGCCTGCTGCTGGGCATGTTGGGCAGCTCGTCCACCTTTGCGCCGCTGTTGGCCGACACCGCGCTGTGGTGGAACAAGCGGCGCGGCATCGCGGTGGCGGTAGCCGCCAGTGGCAACTACCTGGCCGGCACCGTGTGGCCGCCGTTGGTGCAATGGGGCATCGAAACGATTGGCTGGCGCCACACCTACGTGCTGATGGGCTTGTTGTGCGGCGGCGGCATGCTGCTGCTGGCACGGCGCATGCGTCAGCGCCCACCTTTGGTGGTGGTGCAGCCCGCCGGTGGCGACCTGCGCGCCATCAGCACCGACCGCCCCTTTGGCCTGCCGGTGGCGCACGCCCAGGCGCTGCTGTGTGTGGCGGGCGTGGCCTGTTGTGTGGCCATGTCCATGCCCCAGGTGCACATCGTGGCCTACTGCACCGACCTCGGGTTCGGCGCGGCACGTGGCGCAGAGATGTTGTCGCTGATGCTGGCCTGTGGCATCGTCAGCCGGCTGGTATCGGGCCTGATCTGCGACCGCATTGGTGGCATACGCACGCTGCTCTTGGGCTCGGCCTTGCAAGGCGTGGCCCTGCTGCTGTTTTTGCCGTTTGACGGACTGGTGCCGCTGTACGTCATCTCTGGGTTGTTTGGGCTGTTCCAGGGCGGCATCGTGCCCTCCTACGCCATCATCGTGCGCGAACACTTTCCGCCGCAAGAAGCCGGCGCGCGCGTGGGCGCCGTCATCATGGCCACGCTGGTGGGCATGGCGCTGGGCGGCTGGATGTCGGGCTGGGTGTTCGACCTCACCGGCAGCTACCACGCCGCTTTTCTCAACGGCATCGCCTGGAACCTGCTCAACCTGAGCATTGCGGGCTGGTTGTACTGGCGGGTGCGCCGGGGCACACTGCAGGTATCGGCCCGCACGGCGGCCTGACCCAAAACGACTTGCCTGGGCCGGGCGCCGCTACACTGCACGCCCCCACCCACACCGCCACCATGCCATTTCTCGCCCTGGGCCTTGCGCCCGCCCTCGCCCGCGCCGCCGAAAGACTGGGCTTTGCCGCCCCCACGCCCATCCAGGCCCAGGCCATCCCGGTGGTGCTCAGCGGTGCCGACGTGTTGGCCACCGCCCAGACCGGCTCGGGCAAAACCGCCAGCTACGTGTTGCCGCTGCTCCAAGGTTTTGTGCAGCAAGCACCCACCTCGCCGCGCCGCGTGCGCGCCCTGGTGTTGGTGCCCACACGCGAGCTGGCCGCCCAGGTGGGCGAGGTGCTGCGCGCGCTGGCCCAGGATTTGCCCAGGCGCCCCAAGGTGGTGGTGCTGTTTGGCGGCGTGTCCATCAACCCGCAACTGATGGCGCTGCGCGGCGGCGCCGATGTGGTGGTGGCCACCCCCGGCCGCCTGCTGGATGTGGTGGCCCACAACGCCCTGCGCCTGGGCCATGTGGGCACCCTGGTGCTGGACGAAGCCGACCGCCTGCTCGACCTGGGCTTTGCCGACGAGCTGCAACGCGTGTTGGCCCTGCTGCCCGCACGGCGACAAAACCTGTTTTTTTCGGCCACCTTCCCCACCAGTGTGCAGGCGCTGGCCGACGGCCTGCTGCACCAGCCGCAGCGCATCGACGTGCCCGCCAACGATGCCGAGGCCCCCATGGTGCAACAGCGCGCCATCCAGGTGGACAGCACACGCCGCACGCAGCTGCTGCGCCACCTCATTGAAACCGAAGGCTGGCCACGCGTGCTGGTGTTTGTGGCCACGCAGCACGCGGCCACCGTGGTGGCGGGCAAGCTCAACCGGGGCGAACTGTACGCCACGCCCTTCCACGGCGGCCTGAGCCAAGGCGCGCGGCAAGAGGTGCTGGGCGAGTTCAAAGAAAAGCGCTGGGACGTGGTGGTGACCACCGACCTGGCCGCGCGCGGCATCGACATCGAAAACATGCCCGTGGTGGTGAACTACGACCTGCCGCGCTCGGCGGTAGACCACGTGCACCGCATTGGCCGCACCGGGCGCGCTGGCGCCGAAGGGCTGGCCATCAGCTTCGTCACCGCCGCGCAGTTGGCGCACTGGCGGCTGATCGAAAAACGCCAAGGCCTGAGCCTGCCGCTGGAGGTGCTGCCCGGCTTCGAGCCCACCGAAGTGCCGCCGCCTCCCGTGCCGGGCGGGGGTGGTATCAAGGGCAAACGGCCCAGCAAGAAGGACAAGCTGCGGGCCGCCGCCGCACAAAAAACGGCCTCAGGCGGCGAGCAGCTTTTGTAGTTCGCCCGAGTCAATCAAGCGCTTGAGGTCGTCGGCACCGCCCACCAGCGTGCCGCGCACAAACACCATGGGAAACGTGGGCCAGCCGGTCCACATCTTGAGCGCATTGCGCCGCCGCCATTCCGACAAGTAGCTGCCGATGCCGATGTACTCGTGCGCCAGGCCCGCATCGCGCAAGAGCTTGCGGGCCTTGCCCACAAACGGGTTGCCCGCCATGCCCAGCACCACCACCGGGTGTGTGGCCACGGCGGTTTGCACCTGGGCCAGCAGATCGGCATGAAGCCCAGCCACCTTGGCGCGGATGGCGGGGTGCAGGGCGGATTCGTCGAGGATGGTGCGTGGCATGGGGGTTCCTGTGGGTGAAACAGCGACTTTAGGGGATTGGGCCCCGGCATGCGCCCACCTTGGCACCACGCACCCTTGCCATGCACAATGGCCGCATGGAACCCATCCGCATCGACCTGACCCCGCTGCGCAAGGCCTTAGCGCTGTTGCACGATGCGTTGCGCTATTGGAACGCCGAGCCCGCCGAGTCTGGCCTGAAGCCGCACTTGCGGAGTGCCGTCATCCAATCGTTCGAATTCACCTACGAGCTGTCCATCAAGGCGCTGCGCCGCGTGCTCATCGAACGGGCGCTGTCTGAAGCTCAGGTTGTCGATCTGCCCTTCAACGATTTGTTGCGTCTGGGCGCTGACGCCGGCCTGTTGAGCGCCCCCCTGGCATGGCGCCGCTGGCGGGAAATGCGCAACAGCACCAGCCACACCTATGACGAAACCAAGGCACAAGCGGTGGTGTCGGCGTGCGCCGATTTCGCCGCTGATGCCGATGCGTTGCTCAGCAGCCTGGAAGCAGCCTCTAGGCCATGACCACCGTAGCAACACCTGCGGTGCAGCTCACCGCCTCGCAAGTGGCCGAGGTCCAGGCCATCCTTCACCGTCACCTGCCCCAGGTACAAGCCTGGGTGTTTGGTTCGCGCGCCACGGGACGGGCGCGCCCGTTCTCTGACCTCGACATCCTGCTGACCGAGCCTCCCAACCTGACCTGGGATCAGCGGGCGCAACTTAGCGACGCCTTTGAGGCCAGCGAACTGCCGTTCAAGGTGGATTTGGTGGAAGCCCAGCAGCTGAAGGGCGAATTTGCCGAACGGGTGAAGGCTGAAATGCGGCCACTCACTGGCGACCGCAGCACAGCTTGAAACAAAGGCCGGCTGAGCGCCCAAAGCGCCCAGCCAGTCAAGCATCAGACCTTGGCCGTGGTCATGAAGCTGTCGTAACGCCACTCGGAAAAGCGGCTCCACAGGATCTGGTCGCGCTGGAAGGCGCGCATATCCTGGTGGATCTTCTTGAACTCGGGCGACTTGGCTTCGTGTGCGGCAAACACTTCCTTGGCGGCCTTGAAGCCGGCTTCCATCACGTCCTTGCCAAAAGGCATGAGCTTGGTGCCGGCGCCCACCAGGCGCTTGAGGGCCAAGGGGTTTTCGGCGTCGTACTTGGCGGTCATGTCGCGCGCGGCCACGGCACCAGCGGCACGCACGATGGCCTTGTTCTCGGCCGACAACGCGGCAAATGCCTTCTTGCTGATGAAGAACTCCAGCTCGGCACCGCCTTCCCACCAACCGGGGTAGTAGTAAAAAGGCGCCACCTTGTGGAAGCCCAACTTCTCGTCGTCGAAGGGGCCCACAAACTCGGTCGCGTCCAGCGTGCCTTTTTCCAGCGCCTGGTACACCTCGCCGGCAGGCATGTTTTGCGCCACCACGCCCAGCTTGGCCATGGTTTCACCGAACAGGCCACCGCCCAGGCGCATTTTCAGGCCCTTGAGGTCGGCCACGGTCTTGATCTGCTTGCGGTACCAGCCGCCCATTTGCGTGCCGGTGTTGCCCGCGCTCATCGAGATGATGTTGAACTTGGCGTAGAACTCGTCCATGAGCTTGCGACCGTTGCCATGCTCCATCCACGCGTCCATGTGGCGGGCGGTCAGGCCAAACGGCACGGCGCATCCGAAGGCAAAAATCGGGTCTTTACCGGTGAAGTAATAGGGTGCGGTCTGCGCCATTTCCAGGGTGTCGTTCTGCACCGCGTCCACCACGCCAAAGGCCGGCACCAGCTCGCCCGCAGCGTGCACCGACACCTCGAACTTACCGCCCGACAAGGCCTTGACGGTTTCGGAGAACTTCTCGGCCGAACCAAAAATGGTGGGCAGCGACTTGGGGAAACTCGACGCCATGCGCCAACGCACGGCGGCCTGGGCGTGCACGGCGGGGGCAACGCCTGCGGACAACACACCGGCCACGCCAGCGTGCTTGATCAGGGAACGACGATCCATGGAAACTCAACTCCTCGGGTGGTTGTCAATGGGTGCGCGCCGGTTGGAGCCGGCGAGGCACCTAGGGAAAACGGGAATTGACGACCATACCAGATATATTCAATTACCTTACTGAAAGATGCTTGCGCCGTACGCCAACAACTCCTTGGGGGCAAAATGCCAGAATGCAGCAGCTTAGCGTCATCCCCCCTGATCAACTCTATTCGTTTGCAAAGCAAGCTGGTTTACTGGCAATCCCCTCTGAACCTCCACCCTGCATAGAGTCGCACCAGATACCAGCAGCCGACGTACTAGACCATACAGGCGCCACCCATACCCTGCCTAGTTTTAAGCTTTCCACAACCACCAGCTTCCAACTCAAGATTCCACAAGCACTTGTCTGGGGCACAAACCTCGGCATCATCTTCGATGGCCACATGCTTCCGGGTGGTTTTAGTCATCAGCACGTTTGGGCCGAAGATGGGCGAGGCGGCAACAACTTGAGCGGCAGCCTCCAACTTCCCAACGGCCCGTTCATTGATACGCCTTTCCCGTCTGCACAGATGATGGGCTTCAGCTCACACTGGGGACACTTTTTCACCGATTGCCTGGACAGAATGTTGGCCTCAAATCGGGCGGGCCAGCTTCACATACCGATGGTGACCGACAGCAAGGGACCATGCGACCCAGCCATGCACATCTTGTCTGCCACAGGACACATTGACCAACCGATTGAAGTTTGGCCACTGCAGAAACACGCCTTCTACCGTTTCAAGGAGCTGAGACTGCACAGCTTGACCTCACAAAAGCCCGCCGCGCCTGTAGGCAGCCTGCTGGCGTTGCGAGCACAGTTGAGCAAACAGCCACAGAAGCGCCAACCGACCAACAAGGTGCTTTTTGTGGGCCGCGAAGACGTGACGGTGAGAAAGGTACTGGGGCAGGCCGCATTGCAGGAGGCGCTACACCGTCGAAAGCTCGCTGACGTGGTCCATCCAGAACGGATCGGCCCCGATCAAAGCATGTCACTCTTCCGGAATTGCACAAAAATCCTCATGCCCATCGGCTCGGCGAAGTTCAACCTGACCTTTTGCGAGCCCGGCACTCAAATCGTTTGCATCGCGCCACGCAATTACGCCGAAGGCAATGGCGGCGTCGGCCAGATGCTCAGACACATGTGCGCAAGCCTCGACCTCCGCCTGCGTTTCTATGCCTGCCGTTCAACACCCAGCCAAGGACCCCGCTCGCACATGCTGCTACATAACGATCTACTGATCGACAGCGCAGACATCGACCCTATGCTCTCGCTGTTTGAGGACTGAAGACGCGAAAACAAAGAGCGCCCTCATATGATGATTGCTCCCGACCAATATGCCTGAGTCCATGACGAAGATGCATTTCAGCCTACCTGGCGTCGCGTCAGACCGAGCGCGCCCCGAAGACCCAGTTCCGGGATGGAGGGCGCAACTCCAGACATCAACACCCGAAACACTGATCAAGTTGCTGATCGAAATTGCTGCCTGGGCCCAGCAACACCCACAATCGGCAGAGGCATGGACCCTGCTCGGGGATACCTACCTGCACATCAAACAGCCCTACGCTGCTGAAAAAGCGTTCGCCACTGCCTTGGGCATTTCACCCAAGCACGCCCCGGCGCGCGAAGGTCTCGGGCTGGTCTTGATACAAACGACCAGATGGGCCGAAGCAATCAAGCATCTCGGCATTGCCCATCAACTCGATAGAGCCAGCACCGAAACCCTCGTTCATTGGGGACTGGCTCTGCTTGGTTCCGGCAATCTCAAAGCAGCCCATAACCGATTCCAGATGGCGCTAGAGCGGGACGCGAACAACGCCCACGCTTGGCTAAACCTCGGGCTCGTCGATACCCATCGCGGCGCCTGGTTGAACGCAATTGAACATTTTGAAAAGGCGCTGGCTATAAAGCCGGATTTCGCGGAGGCACTCCACAACCTCGCGCTGGCTTGTCGCCATACAGGCAACGTGGCTCAATCCATTCAAGCCACCATCAGGTTAACTGAACTTCACAGCCACCATGCTGCCCACTGGGTGCTGCTCGCGGAGCTGTACCTGAATACAGGGGCGCTTGAGCTAGCACAGAACGCCATCCAGCGAGCCCTCGAAACCGATCCAGGGAACCCTGACATCTATGTCACTCAAGCCGCACTGTACTCAGCCCGCCGCGAGTTCAGCGACGCAGAAGGCGTACTGAAAACAGCCTTAGCACTCACGCGCGAGAACCCCAACGCCCGGCTTGAAATGGGGCACCTGCACCTGTTGCAAAAACGCTTTGACACAGGATGGGACTTGCACGAGGCCCGCAGACACATTGCCGAAAGTCCAGTGCGCCACTTTCCACAACCCGAATGGACAGGGGAGCAGCTCACCGACCGGACAGTGCTGGTGCACGCAGAACAAGGGCTGGGTGACACCATCATGTTCGCCCATTGCCTGCCCGATTTACTGCAAATCGCCGGCCACGTGGTCATTGAGGTCTCGACACGGCTGGCGCCACTGTTCGCGCGCTCTTTCCCGCAGGCCACCGTTGTTGGCCGCGACCCCCAGGCCGCCAACTTGGATTGGCTAGACCAACTGGCCACCCGCATCGATTGCCAGGTCGCGATTGGGAGCCTGCCCCGGTATTTCAGGCGAAATGCAACCCAGTTTGTGCCACACGCCGGCTACCTTCAGGCCGACAGTGCCCGCGTTGCGCGATGGCGCGAGAGGCTTGCTCGCTTTCGCCGACCGGTGATCGGCGTTGCATGGCGCGGGGGCTTGCCCCAGACAGGCCGAGAGCAGCGCTCCTTGTCACTTGACAGTTTGGGACCGCTCATGCGGAACAGCCCAGCACAATGGCTCAGCCTGCAGTATGGCGAGTCTGCCGCGCAAGAAGTGGCAGACCTCGCGCAACAAGGTATTGATCTGCCGCACTGGCCAGAAACGCTTGCAAATCAAGACGAAGTTGCCGCACTCACTTGCGCCCTGGATGCAGTGGTGACCGTTTGCAGCACACAAGCTCATCTCACCGGCGCCATCGGGCGCCCCGGCTGGGTGTTGACGCCCTTCAGCCCCAATTGGCGCTATGGCGCGGAGGGCGAGAGTATGCCGTGGTATCCCTCACTGAAGCTGTTGCGCCAAACAAGCCCAGGCGACTGGACGGCCCCACTCACAACGCTGCGCCAGACCTTCGCTACTTGAACGCTCCGCTCGCAACAACCAAGTGCACCCCATGTTGAAGCAACTGCTTGGCAAACTCATCACGCGGCCGCCTCGGCATTGGACCGAAACAGAAATCCGCGATTTGATCGCTGCGGGTGACTTCGACAAAGCACGAAACGCGAGCGAGGCGCTGCACCCCGACACGCCCGACATCAAGCAAGTGCAGATGTGTTTGAAGGCGGAAATCGCCTTTCGCACCCATGACGATGCCTCCGCTGAGGCGTTCTACAGCCAGGTGCTGAAGCAGGCTCCAGGCTTCTCGGATGCACATCATGGACTGTCGCTGCTGATGCACTCGCGCGGCGAATACGAAAGCGCGTTTCAACATGCGCTGTTCGCCAGCAACGCCGCACCCACGGAGTCTCGATACTTGGCCCAGCTTGGCCTCTGTCACATCTGCTTGGGCAACTTTGCTCAGGCAGAAGAGTCGCTGCAACGCGCGTTGCGCCAAGCACCCAATGACAAGGCCTCGTGGAACAACCTGGGCATCGCCTTGTTGTCCAAAGGACGCAACACTGAGGCCCGAGCCTGCTTTATCAACGCGCTCAAGCTAGACCCCGAGTTCAACCAGGCTCTGCAAAATCTGGCGCAACTGAATACCGACACCGCCCCCTCCGTCCAAGCAGGCGACCCCAGCCTCACTGACCCAGGTGACGCACTAGAGGACAGGACGAGCCCCAAAGGCCTGGCGATCGACCCCACGCAGCCACCACAACCCTGGCATGACGAATGGCGTCGCATCGCCTCTGTCCCGTGGGGTCCCGGTTCAGACGAGGTGATTTCAGCTACAGAAACCCTGCTGTTGAACCATGCTGATGACGCCGAATTGGCGGTACTCGCTAATCGCCTCTACCGCAGAAGAGGCGACGCTGATAGCGGGCTGGCGGTCCTGCACGCATTTTTGATCCACCATCCCGACAGCGCCGTGGCCCACGAGGGCATGGGCAACGCCCTGCTTGAACGTCCCGACTACCCTGGTGCAGAGAGACACCTTAAGCGGGCGCTGGAGTTGGGATCTCGCCACCAGGATGTACTGCAGGCTTTGCGAAGCGCCTTGATGAAACAGGGCCGATTTGCAGAAGCGCTTCCCATAGCGCAGGAATGTCAGGCGCGGTGGCCATCCGACATCAACTTGGCGCTGCTCGCCCTGGCCTACAACCACAATTGCGACTATGCGGAGGCTATTACGTGCTTCGATGAGTTGGAAGCCAAAGACTTGGTGTCGCGACTGGGTGTCAAGTCGGCCTATGCGCTTTGCCTGTCGTACACCGGTCGGGTAAAGGAAGCACTAGCCATTTTTGACGAGCAAATTGGCCTACTCGGTAACACAGGCCAACTGCGACTCGCGAAAGCAGCCATGCATTTGTTGACCGAGGATTTTGGCGCTGGGTGGGACGGCTATCGACACCGCCAGCTGGGGCTGAGCAACTACCGTGTTTTGCCCGTGCCGGAATGGCAAGGCGAGGATTTGAAAGGCAAAACCATTGTCGTGCTGGCTGAACAAGGCCTAGGCGATCAAGTGATGTTCGCTTCGTGCCTGCCCGACCTGCTCGCACGCAAGCCCGCTCGCGTGGTGCTGGAAGCAATCAGCCGCGTAGCACCGACCCTGGCCCGCTCCTTTCCCGAATGCGAAGTAATTGGATCGAGGCAAGATTCAAAACTGGAATGGTTGCGGGACATTGAAAATGTGGACTGCTTCGTGCCGCTTGGGGATCTCCCCAGGCATTTCCGACGGACCATAGACAGCTTTCCTCGCCAGCCCTACCTCAAACCCGATTCCGCCCGGGTGCGCCACTGGCGGAGTCGGCTCGAACGCCTGGGGGCCGGTCCTTATTTCGGCACATCATGGCGCGGAGGCACCGAACCCACCCGTAGCGCGATACGCACACTGTCTCCATCGCTCTTGAAGCCGTTGACCTGCGCCCTGCCTTCTCAGTGGGTCAGCTTGCAATACGGTGATGTGCGCGAAGAACTGGCGCTGGCCCAACAAGCAGGCATCACTTTGACTCACTGGTCGTCCGCAATAGCCGATCTGGATGAGTTTGCTGCGCTGATTGCTGCGCTGGACGGCGTTTTTACGGTCTGCAACACCACCGTTCATTACGCTGGCGCTGTTGGCCAAAAAACCTGGGTACTGGCGCCCACGGTACCTGAGTGGCGTTATGGTTTGACCAACCGCAACATGCCCTGGTACCCCCATGTGCAAGTGCTACGGCAACCCAAGCCCCACGACTGGGAAACACTGGTGGCACAAGCCGCCTTGTGCTTGGTGGACGAATATCGCCCACTTCTAGTCACGTAAAGTGACAAATTTTGTCAAAATCGCCGCATCAAGTCCCCGTTTGAGGGTATACGCCGGAGCTTTAGGGTGGCATGACTCTTGCAAAAACTGATCCGCTGAGCGCTGTGCGCACAGCGTCAGCACTTGCCCTCAACTTTGATCAAAGGAAACCCATGAAATCCATCCAGCAAGGTTTCACGCTCATCGAACTGATGATCGTGGTCGCCATCATCGGCATCTTGGCTGCCGTGGCCCTGCCCGCCTACCAAGACTACACGATCCGTGCCCGATCGACCGAGTTGCTACTCGCGGCATCGGGAGCCAAAACCGCCATTACCGAGGCATGCCAACTTCAGAATAACTGCTCACTTCCGGCGAATACACAGAACGCAATCTCCGCTCAAATGGGGCTCACCAATTTGGTTGCAGCAGCAGCCGTTTCTGCAAGTGGAGTAATTACTATTGCAGGAACAACAGCAATTGGCACGACTGCATTGACAGTCGTCATGACTCCCTCGTGGAACGGCACCACCGCCGTTTGGTCGTGCACAGGCACACCGTTGAAATACATGCCCGCGTCGTGCCGCGGCTGAACGACGTGCCGAGCCATTGAACAGGGGGCCTTGCGCCCCCTTTTTTATATGAAAATTTTTTCATTCTTCAAAACCGCCCAAGCTACAGACTTGAAAGCGGTTGCGCGCTCACTGGCCGATGATCTTGCCAAGCGGTACCCACCGGAATTGGACAACACCCCTGGAAAACAGGTATCTATCAGTCGGCTCACACGCATCATGGAGGATCTGTGCCAACGGGTGGTTGAATTCCAAGCAACCCATAAACTGGGTTGGATCAAGAAGGCAAAACTGGCCAACCATGTGAAGTGGGAGCTCAAAGAACGCGGGTACACCAAAAAATTCACAGACTTCGCCACCGAGGCGATTGTTGTCCACTTGAACAAGTAACGGGACCATCTGAAGGGCGCCAGTCAAAAACACCCGACTCAATCCCGGCGACATTAGGCAGTTTTGATCAAAACCCGTGGCAATGGCAGGTGTACACACAAGCCACCGCAAATCACCATCCGGACCAACCCAACCAATCGGCCATGAACTTCAACATTTGCTACATGGGCCCAGAATGGCTCTTTCATCTGCGCAGGGATTTCATCCTATGCCTCAAATACGCACTGGAAGATTTGGGCCACCAAGCGAATATTTCACCTGCTGCACTTGATCGAAATGGCGTCAACCTTGTGATTGGCGCCTACTTCCTTTCCAAGGAAAACCTACAAACCATTGCGCGCTCCGGCTACCGCTACATCAACATCAACACCGAAATTATTGATCAAGACATGTTGAACTACAATCCACAAAAAGTGGATTTCCTCGGCGCATATCTCCCATTTATGGAAGATGCCGTTGCCAGATGGGATGTGGTTCTTGACAACATCCCCCAGTACGAAAAATACGAATGTTCAGCCCACTTCCTTCGATGGGGCCACCATCCAAAACTAAGGGATATTGAGCACCGCTCAAACAAAGATCTGGACTTCTATTTCTTTGGCATGCTCTCGCCGCGAAGAAAAACCATACTGGACAGTCTGACTCAAGCCGGGCTTCGTGGAACTGCAGATCACAGCTGCCCCTATTTTCTAAGAAATGATCGAATTGCCAGGGCCAAGGTACAGCTCAATCTCATACAAGATGACAGATACACCCACGTCAATTCATTTCGAATTTGTTATCTGGCCAACAACAGCTGCCACATTCTCTCAGAAAACGAAACCGACCCGGCAAATTATTTAGATTACACAGAAATCATTACATCAAATAATTTATTTGAGAGGCTGCACGCGGCCTTGGTTAACGACCGCTGGCGCGAATGCGGGCTGGCGGCGGCGGCGGCCTTTGAAAAACAAAAAATGACCGACCTGATGGCATCGCTGCTTGACACCACCGGGCCCATATAACGCTACGAGACTGGACGGATTAATTTTGATCCACCCGCAGGGTGCTCGCTTTCTCTTCCTCCCACTCTGTTGAGTAGGCACATTCTGCAAACTCATTGAAGTACGGCCCCCCCAGCGTGAAGTGCACATTGCTCATGCCTTCGGCGTGCGGCTCGTAGCCCACCAAGTGGTTCCAGGCTTTGGGCAGTTCGCCAATGAGGGTGTCATCGTCCAGCCATTTGAACTGGTGCAACTCCAACCCGCTCGCGGTGTTGACGTAGTCGGGCGTTAGCGCCTTGCAACGGGCGTTGTTGAACAGCATCACACTGCTCCAGTTCTTTTTGCCATAGGCAGTTTGCGGCTGATTGAGGAACTTGACCGTTTCGTTGGGCTGGTGGTCGTGCTGCACGCACATCACGGCGTAGCGCTCGTCGCGCAGGGCCCACAGCTTGGCGATGTCGTCCAGCACGAGCATGTCGCAATCCATGAACAGCGACCAGCCTTCATAGCCACTGAGGTATGGCGTGAGAAAGCGCGAGAAAGAGAACTCGGTGCTTTGCAGCGGATTGCGCTCGCGCCACATCAACCCTTGCAAGTTGTTGAGCGCCAACGGAACAAAGCTCACAGGTTGGCTCGATCGCGCCAGGATGCTGTGCGTGAGCACGTGCCATGCAACGGTTTCGCGGGGGTCGTAGCCAATGAAGATGCGGATCATGTTGCGCTGGGGGTGGACGTTTGGGATTCGGTGCGCGGCGCGGGGAATTCGGCAAACACCCGCTTGAGGTGAGGCGAACGAAACAGGCTGGTGATGATCACCAGATCAATGAGCGCACAACTGGCCAGAAACAACTCAGGCCATGGCAGCCAGTAGCTGGAATTCCACAGGTACCACGCCACGTAGATGAGGTGCATGGCGGCGGTGGCAGCACCCAAGTGGCGGGCCAGTGGCCAGAGCCGGCGCACCAAGCCGCCAGCTTGGGGCACCCTGCGCACACACAACACGGCCATGAGCAGTGCGGGCACTTCGATGGCAATGACGATCCAGCTGAAATCCGAGCCAAAAAGAATATAGGCCTCTTTGGAGCGTCGCGCGATGACGGTGACCAGCAACATCAACACCCAGTGCCGGGCCAGAAAGACCAGCGCCAACCAGATTTCAGCCGGTATGCGCAAGACGCCATGCTGGTTGACGTCTAACAATCTTTCATCAAGTTGGGCCATGCTGCACTATAGCGCGCGGCCTCTGCCGTGCCAGCGCCCGGCCCGTGACATCCGTCGATATCGTTGCACGGCACCGCAACATGAAAACTGAACTGGATGTGTGTCTGGGAAAAACTGGCACACCGGTGGGCAAACTCGTGTTTGTACGAAGTGGGCCTCGGGTAGGTCGTCACCGCCGTTGCCGGTCAGACACAAGCATGGTAAGGTGATACTTCGAGATACCCCCATGGAGTCCCCATGACCGCTGCTGCCGTTCGCCCCGTGGCGATCAAGATCGACGAGGAAACCAAGGCCCGCGTGAAGCGCCTGGCCGAGGCGCGGCATCGCACGCCGCATTGGCTGATGCGCGAGGCGATCACCCAGTACGTGGATCGCGAGGAAAAACGGGAGGCGTTCCGCCAGGACACGCTCAAGGCCTGGGAAGCGTACCGCACCACCGGGCTGCATGTCACCGCCGATGAGGCCGATGCCTGGCTTGCCCAACTCGAACAAGGCAACGACACCGAACCGCCTGCATGCCACGTCTGATCTGGTCGCCTCTGGCGCTGCTCAATGTGCAGCGCCTCTATCGTTTTTGGTCGCCCAAGAACCCTGACGCCGCCAAGAGGGCAGTGAAGGCCATTCGCCAGGGCGTCAAAGCGCTGGAACTTCAGCCCGGCATTGGCCGCCCGATTGAGGACATGCCGGACGAATTCCGGGAGTGGATCATCGACTTCGGCGACAGCGGCTATGTGGCCCGCTACCGCGTTGGCCCGGACGCGGTCGTCATCCTCGCGGTGCGCCATCAGAAAGAGGTGGGCTACTGATGGGCCGCGAACTCCGGCAGAAACCATCCACACGCTTCGAAGAAAATTGAGTCAACGCGCCGCACTAAACTGGGGGCCATTTTTGTTGGTCATTCACCCCCCTTTATGTAAAGGTAACTCACTGTGACACCCATCCAAACCATCGGCATCATCGGCGCCGGCACCATGGGCAACGGCATTGCGCAGGCTTGCGCCACGTCGGGCCTGCACGTCGTGATGGTCGACATCAACGAAGCGGCGGTGCAAAAGGGCATTGCCACCGTGTCGGGCAGTCTGGACCGACTGATCAAGAAAGACAAGTTGACCGCCGCCGAAAAGGACGCGGCGCTGGCACGCATCAAAGGCAGCACCAGCTACGACGACCTCAAAGGTGCCCAACTGGTGATCGAGGCAGCCACCGAAAACGAAGCGCTGAAAGTCAAGATCCTGCAGCAACTCGACACCATGCTGCCGGCCAACACCATTGTGGCCACCAACACCAGCTCGATTTCCATCACCAAGCTGGCCGCTACCACGCAGCGGGCCGACCGCTTCATTGGCATGCACTTTTTCAACCCGGTTCCCATGATGGCGCTGGTGGAGATCATCCGTGGCCTGCAAACCAGCGACGCCACGCACGATGCGGTGAAGGCCCTGGCAGAAGCCCTGGGCAAAACACCGATCACGGTGAAAAACGCACCCGGTTTTGTGGTCAACCGCATCCTGGTGCCCATGATCAACGAGGCGTTTTTTGTGCTGGCCGAGGGCCTGGCCACACCGGAAGACATTGATGCCGGCATGAAGCTGGGCTGCAACCAGCCGATTGGCCCGCTGGCCCTGGCCGACATGATTGGCCTGGACGTGTGCCTGGCGGTGATGAACGTTTACATGGCCGAGTACAACGACAGCAAATACCGCCCGGCGCCGCTGCTCAAAGAGATGGTGGCAGCCGGCTGGCTGGGCCGCAAAACGGGGCGTGGGGTGTACAGCTACTGATCACCGCCCCCACACCAGCCACCCCACCGCCACCCCCGTGTGCACCAGCATGCCCGGCGCCAGCGCCAGGGCGTAGCGCCAACCGCCGGTCAGGCCGGCGTTCACACATTTGCTGGCGGCGTGCACCACCAGGGCCAGGGCAATGGTGGTTTCGGGGTGCTGGCCATCGCCAGGCAAGGTGGCCGCCATCACAGCGGCCACCGCGCTGTGCAATTCGGCCAATGACGCCAGCAAAGTGCCAGCCAACATGCCCTTGGGGCCCAGCCACAGGCTCAGACCGTAGACAGCCGCCTGTATGCCGGTCAGCAACGCGGCAATCAGTGCGGCGGCGCGCAGGCTGAACATGCGCACATCGCCAGCGGCTGGCGCATCGCCTGCAGGCGCCAGCTGGGCACCGCGCACCAACCAAGCCCCCCACAGCAGCGCCACCAGGGCACCGGCCAGCGACGGCCACAGCAACACCGGCAACCACGCCGCCTGCACGGCGGCCGTCACCAGCAGCAGCTGCAACAAGGTGGCCACACACGAGATCAAAGCGGCGCCGGCCATGGCCCCGGGCTGACCACGCCCTTCGCGCACGGCCATGCCCAGCGTGGCCACGGTGGCGGTGCTGGACACAAAACCCGACGCCAAGGACGACAGCGCCAGCGCCTGCCGCGCCGCCAGCAGCCGCCGGCTCAGGTGGGCCAGCGATTGCAGGGCCAGCAACAGGGCCAGCAGCTGCCCAATCACCTGAGGGTTGAGCACCGGCCCCCAAAGTGGCCGGTTGGGCAACAAGGGCAGACCGATCAGCACCACGGTCAGCAAGATGATGCCGTCGCGCATTTCACCCGGCGTCAGCCATTCGGTGGCGAAGCGGTGCAAGGTCTCGCGCTCGGTGAGCAGAGCCGTGAGCACCACCGCCAGCCCAGCCGCCAGCGGTAGGCTGACCACACACAACACGCCAATGAGGTAGGTAAGGAACAGCGCCACCTCGGTGGTGACGCCGGGGTCGTCGGTGCGGTTGCGCAGGTAGGCCACCACCGCCAGCCCCACCACCAACAGCGCCCCCACCGCCACCAGCGCATGCTGCCCCGACAACATGGCCGCCGCACCGCTGACGCTGGTCAGCGCAAAAGTCCGCAGCCCCGCCAGTGGCCGACGCGGCCCACGCAGCTTGCGCCGCTCGCGGTCCAGGCCCACCAGCAGGCCGCAGCCCAGGGCCGTGGCCAGCACGGCCAGCATCGAAGGAGATAGGACACTCTCGTTCACGTGCGGCGGCGGTGGGCCATCAATCGGTGTGATCAGGCAACTGACCCAACATGGCCTGAACAGCCTGCACGACCAATGGCAGGTGACGATCAATCACTTGCTTGACCGCCACTGGATCGATGTCGCCCAGGTAGTTGTGCACCAGAATGTTCCTGAACCCACTGATCGAACGCCATGGGATGTCGGGATACCGATCTTTCATTGCGATCGGCAACTGTTGCGTGGCCTCCGACAAGGTCTGCAAGTTGCGCAAGCTTGCGTCGTACAGCACCTGGTCGGTGGTCAAATCGCCGCGCAGCTGGATGTTTCGGATGCGATCGGCGGCATCAAGAATGTGTTGCGCGTAGGGCTGCCAAGATTTGCTCACAGCTCGACCGCCTCTTGCTCTACGTGGGCGCGGATGTGTCGACTGAGTTCATGTTCGGGAATCACTTCCACACGACGGTCCAGCAAATCCGACAGGCCATCGGCCAGCGGCAGACGCTGCAACAACAAGTCGTACCCACGCGGCAAGTCCACCAGAAAATCGATATCGCTGTCGAGCTGCTCCTCCCGCCGAGCCACCGAACCAAACACCCGCACGCGCTGCACGCCATGGCGGCGGCACAGCTGCCGAATTTCCTGGCGGCGAGCAAGCAGTTCGTCAAGCAACATGGGACGCTCCTTTGGAAGGAATTCTGGACCCTATGGCCTCAGGTGGCCACAAAACTGCCGCTTTTGCCGCCGTGTTTCTCCAGCAAGCGCACGTCCGACATCACCATGCCCTTGTCGGCCGCCTTGCACATGTCGTAGATGGTGAGCAGGGCCACCTGCACGGCGGTGAGGGCCTCCATTTCCACGCCGGTGGGGCCCACGGTTTCGGCGGTGGCGGTGCACAACACCGCGTGCTGTTCGGCCAGCACCTCAAAGTCCACCGCCACGCGGGTGAGCGCAATCGGGTGGCACAGCGGAATGAGTTCGCTGGTGCGTTTGGCGCCCTGTATGCCGGCAATGCGCGCAATGCCCAGCACGTCGCCCTTCTTGGCGGTGCCTGCGGTCACCAGCGCCAGCGTGGCCGGCAGCATGGTGATGCGGCCTTGCGCCACAGCCACGCGCCGGGTGTGTGCTTTGGCGCCCACGTCCACCATGTGGGCTTGGCCCTGGGCATCGAAGTGGGTCAGGGGTGACGAAGTCTGGCTCATGCTTTTACGAAACCTTTACGGGAACGCGGCATCATACGGCGCATGTTCAAGTCCCTCGCAGGCCGGCGCCGCGCCGCCCTGATCCCCCTGGCTGCGGCGCTCCTCCTGCAGCCCATCGCCCCTCTGCAAGCACAGGTGAACCGCCTGCCGCGCGACACGCCCAACCTGCCCCACCTGGGCGACGGGCAAACCATGTCGCTGAGTGCCGAACGGCGGCTGGGCGACCACATGGCACGCGCCATCTTCCGCGACCCCGACTACCTCGACGACCCGGTGCTGGGCGACTACCTGGCTTCGCTGTGGCGCCCGCTGATCGAGGCGGCGCAACGGCGCGGCGAACTGTCACCCGAGATGGCCGAACGCTTCGCCTGGCGCCTGATGATTTCGCGCGACAACACGGTGAACGCCTTTGCCATGCCAGGCGGCAACCTGGGCGTGCACCTGGGCCTGATCGCCATGACGGCCAACGCCGACGAACTGGCCTCGGTGCTGGCGCACGAACTCACCCACGTCACACAACGCCACATCGCCCGCAACATCGACAAACAATCCCAGCAAGCCCCGCTGTTGCTGGCCGGCATGCTGCTGGGCATTCTGGCGGCCAGTGCGGCCAACAACGCCGATATCGGCGGCGCGGCCATTGCCGGTGGGCAAGCGCTGGCGGTGCAAAACCAGCTCAACTTTTCGCGCGACATGGAGCGCGAAGCCGACCGCGTGGGTTTTGGTGTCATGCGCGATGCCGGTTTTGAGGGCCAGGGCTTTGTGACCATGTTCGAGCGGCTGCAGCAGTCGGCCCGGCTCAACGACGACGGCGGTTTTCCCTACCTGCGCAGCCACCCGCTGACCACCGAACGCATGGCCGACATGCGCGCCCGCCTGCCCATGCACGACCACGCCAGCCACCGTGGCCAGCCCCACGGCCACAGCACCTCGCCCCACAACGCCTGGATGCACGCGCTCATGGCGGCCCGTGCGCGTGTGCTGGCCGAGGCCGGCGCCGACCGCCAGCGCGTGCGGCCCGACGAGCACCAGGCCACGGCAACAACCGGCGATGGCCCGACACGCGCTGCCCGCCACTACGCCACCGCGCTGGCCGCCCTGAAGCAGCGCAACCTGAACACCGCCATCAACGCCACCGAGGCCCTGCTCCAGCAACCTGGCCTGGACGCCAGCGCCCTGCCGGTGGCAGAAGCACTGGCGGTGGAGGTGCTGCTGCAAGCACCGGCGGACCAGCGCATCGGCGGCCAGCCGCTGCCCGCCTGGGCCGACCGCCTGGCCACACGCGGCACCCGCACCGGCTTGTTGATGGCGGCACAGGCAGCACGCGCTGGTGGCCAACCGGCCGCCATGGCCCGCGCCAGCGAACGCCTGCTGACCTGGGTGACCGAACGCCCCACCGACGCGCTGGCCTGGCAAACCCTGGCCACGTTGTACCGCGCACAAAACCAGGCCCTGCGCGCGGTGCGCGCCGATGCCGAGGCCCAGGTGGCCATGCTCGACTACCCCGGCGCCATTGACCGCTTCAAGTCCGCTCAAAACCTGGCACGCAGCCAACCGCAGGCCGACCACTTCGAGCTGTCCATCCTGGATGCGCGCACGCGCGAGATCATGCGGCTGCAGACCGACATCGAACGCGACGCCGCCGAGCAACGCGGCGGTCGTTGACGTCGGACGTGATGCAACGCAACAAAAACCCCACGGCATCACCAGGCTTTGTGCCTGACAGCAGAGCCATGGCAGAATCGCCTCTACCCGAAAGGGGAGTAGCGAGTCTGCAGCCGCCCAACCTGGGCTGAGCCGGCAGGCGGCGTCATCCGTCAATACGTGCGTGCCCGCAAGGCGCGCTCCGGATCCGCCAGGGACACAGCCACATTGCTGCGCTGAAGCCCCCGCGAGACCTTCTGGGTGTGTCACCACACTCAACCATTGAAGGTCTTTTTATGAGCACCGTAGCACCGGTCTGGCTTTGGCTTGTTTTCGTCGCGATCGTCATCGCTTCCCTGTTCGTCGATTTTGTCGTCCTAAAAAAGCAGGGCGCCCACGAGGTGGGCATGAAAGAGGCGCTGAACTGGTCGCTCCTCTGGGTGGCGCTGAGTTTCGTGTTCAACGGCCTGTTCTGGTGGGCCGTGCGCGACACCACCGGATCGGTCGCGGTGGCCAACGAAAAGTCGCTTGAATTTCTCACCGGCTACCTGATCGAGAAGTCGCTCGCGGTGGACAACATCTTTGTCTTCCTGATGATCTTCACCTACTTCGCGGTGCCGCCGGCCTTCCAGAAGCGGGTGCTCATGATCGGCATCATCGGCGCCATCGTGTTGCGCACCATCATGATCCTGGTGGGCGGCTGGCTGTTGTCGCAGTTCCACTGGATCCTGTACGTCTTCGGTGGCTTTCTGGTGCTCACCGGCATCAAGATGTGGTGGGCCGCCGACAAGGAAGGCACGCTGGACGACAACCCCGCTCTGCGCCTCTTGCGCCGCGTGATGCCGGTGAGCAAACACTACGACGGCGAGAAGTTCTGGACGGTGGAAAACGGCAAAAAAATCGCCACCCCGCTGATGATGGTGATTGCCCTGGTGGCCCTCACCGACGTGATCTTCGCGGTCGACTCCATCCCCGCCATCTTCGCCATCACGCAAGACCCGTTCATCGTGCTGACCAGCAACGTGTTCGCCATCCTGGGCCTGCGCGCCATGTACTTCCTGCTGGCGGCCGTGGCCGGCAAGTTCCACCTGCTCAACTACGGCCTGGCCGTCATCCTGGTCTTCATCGGCAGCAAGATGATGCTGATCGACGTCTTCAAGATCCCAGTGGCTGTGTCGCTGGGTGTGGTGGTCGGCATCCTGGCCATCACCATGCTGTGGAGCGTGAAGACCGCGCCGAACGCCCGGTAACAGGCCCCCAAGGGGCGAGCGGGCCTTGCTTGGGGCGGCCCGGCGCGGCGGCCCCATCCCGTTAAAGGCGCTGGCCGACAAGCCGGTTATCATCCGCCCCCCTATGGCCGGCATCCACATCACCGACATCGAAGCAGCGATCAACTTCTGGCGCGGGCGCAAGCCCTCGCCAGACGGTGTTTCGCTGGCGCCCGAAATCCGGGCGTTGGCCGAGGTCTATGCCTTGCTGGTGTTCCACCACGAGAGCGAGGCCGACGAGGACAGCATGCCACGCAAGGCGCATGCGGCCTGGAAAGCCTGGTACGACACCACGCCCGACACACCTTGCATCGCCATCTGCTCCACCAGCCAGGGTGACGATGTGTGCAAGGGCTGTGGCCGCAGCTTTGACGAGGTGCAGCACTGGCCGGCCATGACACCCGGCGAAAAACGCGCCACCTGGCGCCGCATCACGCTGGAAGCCAGTGCCTGGCGCTTCAACACCTACGCCGAACGCGCGGCAGAAGCCAACTCAGTCGGCGCCGACGAGTAGGGGCACACACTCCAGCGACACGCTGCGCTCGCCGTTGCCCAGGGTGAGCACGCCTTCGAGCACCGTGGCTTGCAGTTGCATGCTGCGCTCGGCCAAACCCGCCAACTCTTGCGACGACTCGGTGGGCACGCGCCACACCGCCAACTTGTCGGTGCGAGTGAGTTTGGTCTGTATGCCGCGCCACCAGATGTCGGCCGACGAGGCAAAGGCGTAAACGATCACACGGTCGGCCTTGCTGCAGGCCTTGAGGACGGGCTTGTCTTCGGGCTGGCCCACCTCGATCCACACGCGGGTGCGGCCGGTGAAGTCGCGCAGCCAGATGTCGGGATCGTCCGGGTCGCTCAAGCCGGCGCCGAAGGCCAGCGTGCCGTCGCCGTTGCACTCGGCCTGCAAGCGCCAGGCGTTGAGCGCCAGCGCCGCCAGGCGAATCATCATGCGTTCGTCGGTTTCGCTGGGGTGGCGGGCCAGGGTCAGCGCGTGGTCGGCGTAGTAGCCGTGGTCGATGTCGGCGATCTGCAGATGCGCCTTGAAGATGGTGGACTTGAGAGCCATGTGCCGAGCATACCTGTCATGGGCTGGCCTTCCAGCGGGCCAGCCAGTCGGCAGCCGGTTCGGGGCGGCCATGCAGGTAGCCCTGCAGCAACATCGGGCTGTTGCGTGACGCCAGGAAATCGGCGTGCGCCTGGGTTTCCACACCCTCCGCCACCACGCTCAGGCCCAGGTGGCCGGCCACGGCCAGCATGGTGTCCACCAGGGCGGCGTCGTCGGCGCTGTGTGGGGCGTCCTGCACAAAACTTTTGTCGATCTTGAGTTCGTGCAGGGGCAGGCGCTTGAGGTAACGCAGGGAGGAATACCCCGTGCCAAAGTCGTCCACTGAAAAATGGACCCCCAGATCGGCCAATGCGCGCATCTTGGCGGCCACCAGCTCCACATCGTCCACCACCAAGCCCTCGGTGACCTCCAGCGTCAGAAGACCTGCTTGCAGGCCATGTTCTGCCAACAACTGCTGCACCCGTGGCACAAAACCGGCTTCACGGAACTGGCGTGGGCTGACGTTGACGGACAAGCGCAACGCTCGGCCCTCCCGCACGGCATCGGCCATGCACACGCAGGCCTGGCCCAGCACCCAGTCGCCCAGGGCCACAATGAGGTCGCTTTCTTCGGCCAGCGCAATGAACACCCCGGGCGGCAGCAGCCCACGCGTGGGGTGCTGCCAGCGCACCAACGCCTCGGCGGCCACCACCTCCCCGTCCAGATCGACCTGCGACTGCAGGAACAGGCGCAACTCATCCGCCACCACCGCATGCCGCAGCTCGCGCTCCAGTTGGAAACGCTGTTGCACGGCACTGCCCATCTGGGTGTCGAAAAAGGCACTCTGGCGCCCTCCCCCGGCTTTGGCCCGGCGCAGGGCGGTGTCGGCGCGACGCAAGGCCTCCGCCGGCTCATCCTCCGGACCTTGAGGACACAGGGTGATGCCCAGGCTGGCGGTGATGGTCACGGCATCGGCCTCGCCGGCCAACACAAAGGGCTTGGCGAAAGCGCAGTGGATTTTTTCGGCCACGGTGAGGGCATGGCGGCTGGCGGTCTCGGCATCGGCCCCCAGTTCGTGAAACAGCAGCACGAACTCGTCGGCAGACAGGTGGGCGATGCCGTCCCCCGCGCGCAAC
The DNA here is from genome assembly GCF_042665215.1 of Hydrogenophaga atypica. Taxonomy (NCBI): domain Bacteria; kingdom Pseudomonadati; phylum Pseudomonadota; class Betaproteobacteria; order Burkholderiales; family Comamonadaceae; genus Hydrogenophaga; species Hydrogenophaga atypica. Next base: position 222,081 of record NZ_JBHTCA010000001.1, on the reverse strand, counting down.
AGGCTTTGCAGGCGTTGTCCAACGGCGCGCAACAGCTGGTCGCCCACCTCCTGGCCGCGGGCGTTGTTGACGTTTTGAAAGCGGTCGATGTTGATCACCATCACCGCCGCCATGCGGCCGTGGCGCAGGTTGAGCGCAAAGTCCAGTGCCAACCGCTCCAGCATCTGGCGGCGGTTGGGCATGCCGGTGAGGCTGTCGAAATGGGTCAGGTGGTGGATGCGCTGCTCCGCACTTTTCTGGGCCGACAGGTCTTGTCGCAGCGTGGCGTAGTGGCTGATGCGCCCGTCGGCCTGGCGTATCGGCATGACGATGGTGTAGGCCGGGTATTCGCTGCCGTCGGCCCGGCGCGACATGCGCTCCCCCACCCAGGTGTCGCCACGCCTGACCACCGTGTGTATCGCCTCATCGGCCAACGTGCTGTCTATGCCCAGCGCCTGCGGGCGCTGACCCAGCAAGGCCTCGCGCCGATAGCCACCCATGTGTTCGTAGGCGGCGTTGACGTAGTTCAGGCGCTGTTCGGCATCGACCATGGCGATGGAGATGGGACTTTGTTCGACCGCGAGGTAGAACTTGCGCAGTTCGACTTCGCGCGCCTCCAGGTCGCGGGCCAGCTGGTGTGCCTCGCCCAGGCGCTTGAGGTAGTCGCGGCGGGACAACAAGGTGGCCGCTGTGGTGACCAGCAAAACGCCGCCCAGGTAGGTGGCGTGCAACAGCTGGTTGCCAAAATACGGATCAGGAAACCAGCCCTTGGGATGGCCCCAGACGAACACCAAAAACAGGGCGCCCGTGGCCACCGCCAGCCAGCGGGTCGCCAGCGAGCCCAGAATCCACCCCGAAAACACAATCAGCACGGGGTAGTTGAGCATGCTGGGACCGCGCGCACCGCCGTTGCGCGCGGTGACCAGGGCCACCAAAATCCAGAACGCCCACACCATGAGGTAGGCGGCGGCCCGCTGCCTGCCCCCACGCAGCAGGGCCAGTGTGGTCAACCCCACCAGGCCCACCAGCACGTGCAGCCAGACGTGATCGGCTTTGGTGCCGCTCTCCAGCCCCAGCACCAGCGCGATCAGGAAACCGAGCACCACCATGACCTGCGCGGCGTGCCGAACCAGACGCGCCGTCAGGGCCTGGTCGTTCGCATCGGTGGTCGGTGGTAGGTGGGCGGCCATAAAGGATGATTTGCTGCCTGCATTGGGTTGTACCCCAAGGTCATGTATTTATCAATTCCGCATGGGGTGACAGATACAAAAAAAGCCACCTGGGAAGGTGGCTTTTTGGAACGGCATGCGGCCCGACCTCAGACCCGACGGGCCAGCGCGGCGGCTTGGCCCACGTAACTGCCTGGCGTCATGGCCAGCAGGCGTTGTTTTTCGGCCTCTGGAATGTCGAGGCTGCGGATGAGGCCGTGCAGCGCCTCGGCGGTCACGGTCTTGCCACGCGTGACTTCCTTGAGCTTTTCGTAGGCGCCCTGCACGCCGTAGCGGCGCATCACGGTCTGGATGGGTTCGGCCAGCACTTCCCATGACGCATCGAGGTCGTCGGCCAAGGCTTCCAGGTTGATCTCCAGCTTGTTCAAACCGGTCATGAGCGACTGGTAGGCCAACGCAGCGTACCCAAGCGCCACACCCATGTTGCGCAGCACGGTGGAGTCGGTCAGGTCGCGCTGCCAGCGGCTGATAGGGAGCTTTTCGCTCAGGTGCTTGAGCACCGCGTTGGCCAGCCCCAGGTTGCCTTCGGCGTTCTCGAAGTCGATGGGGTTGACCTTGTGTGGCATGGTGCTGGAGCCAATCTCGCCGGCCTTGAGCTTTTGCTTGAAGTAGCCCAGGCTCACGTAGCCCCAGATGTCGCGCGAGAGGTCGATCAGGATGGTGTTGGCGCGCGCGGTGGCGTCGAACAGCTCGGCCATGTAGTCGTGCGGCTCGATCTGGATGCTGTAGGGCTGGAAGGTCAGGCCCAGGCCCCAGCTAGCACCGGCCGGCACATCCTGCGGCTCGGGCGTTTCCACCACATTGCGCGAGAAGGCTTCCCAGTCGAACTCGGGCCAGGCGCTCAGGTGGGCGTTGTAGTTGCCCACGGCGCCGTTCATCTTGCCCATCAGCTTCACATCCGCGATGGCGGCACGCACCTTGTTCAGCCGCACCACCACGTTGGCGAACTCCTTGCCCACGGTGGTGGGGCTGGCGGTCTGGCCGTGGGTGCGGCTGAGCATGGGCACGTCGGCAAAGGCGTGGGCCATCTCGCGCAGCTTGGCAATCACCGCGTCCAGGCCAGGCAGCAGCACCTGGTTGCGCCCGGCCTTGAGCTGCAAGGCGTGGCTGGTGTTGTTGATGTCTTCGCTGGTACAGGCAAAGTGCACAAACTCCTGCACCGCCGCCAGTTCGGCCTTGAGGGCAGCCGGCAGCGCGGCGTCGGCAAAACGTGCCTTGATCCAGTACTCCACCGCCTTCACATCGTGGTTGGTGGTTTTTTCGATGTCCTTGATCGCCGCCGCATCGGCCTCATCGAAGCGCTGCACCAAGCCCAGCAGGTGGGCACGCGCCTCGCTCGACAGCGGCTTGAACTCGCTGAAGCCGGCGTCAGACAGCGCGATGAACCAGGCGATCTCGACCTGCACCCGACGGTGCATGTAGCCAAACTCGCTCATGAACGGGCGCAGGGCCGCCAGCTTGGGCGCGTAACGGCCGTCGAGCGGGGAGAGGGCGGTGAGTGCCGACAGGCCGGCGGCGGTTTGGGAAGGAACTTGCATCCCCGAATTGTAGGGAAGCCGGTGAATCGGTACACCGTCAGCATGGCGCAGGCGCCGCTGGCTAAAATGCCCTTCCCGTACCGTCACCTGTCCCCTCACATGAAACTCATTGGCGCCCTCACCAGCCCCTACGTGCGCAAAGTGCGCGTCGTCATGGCGGAGAAGAAGCTGGACTACCAGTTGGTGCTGGAGGACGTGTGGGCGGCCGACACCACCATCGCCCAGGCCAACCCGCTGGGCAAAGTGCCCTGCCTGGTGATGGACGGCGCCGAGGCCATTTTCGACTCGCGTGTCATCGTTGAATACCTCGACACCCTCTCGCCCGTGGGCAAACTCATCCCCACCACCGGTCGCGAGCGCACCGAAGTCAAAACCTGGGAAGCCCTGGCCGACGGCCTGATGGACGCCGCCATCCTGGCGCGCCTGGAAGCCACCTGGCCGCACCGCGAAGCGCAACAGCGCAGCGGCCTGTGGATCGAGCGCCAGATGCAAAAGGTGCACGGCGCGCTCAAGGCCATGGCCCACGGCCTGGGCGACAAAGCCTATTGCCACGGCATCCACCTGAGCCTGGCCGACGTCGCCGTGGGCTGCGCCCTGGGTTACCTCGACTTCCGCTTCCCCGAACTGGGCTGGCGCGCGGCGTACCCCAACCTGGCCAAGCTCGCCGACAAGCTGGCCCAGCGCCAGAGTTTCATCGATACCCTGCCGCCGCAATAACCGCCTCGGGGTGGCCCGGCGGCAAAACGGCGTCAGCTGTTCGCGCGGCGCTTGAGCCAGCGCATCACACCACCCACCACGGGCAGTTTTTCATACAGCTCCTCGGCCGCGTCCCAGTAGTCGCGGTGTTCGGCCACGCGGCCGTCGGGGGCGAAGCGCAGGTGGCTGGCGCCCCGCACGGTTTGCAACGTGGTGGTGTCGAAGCGTTTGAACCGGAACACGAAGTCCCAAGTCACAAAGGCCTGATCGCCTTGCGCCATCCCGGTGGTGATGACAAAACGGGGCTCGTGCAGCGACACAAACATGTGCTCGAAGATGGCGCGGATCTCGGGCAGGCCTTGCACGTCGTTGAACGGGTCTTTGAAACGGGCGGTGGGCGCATACACCCGCCCCAACTGGTCGAGCACGTCGGGCGACAAGGTCTCGAAAAAATCGGCCACGCGCTGCAGGCGTGGGTCGGTGGAGGGCTGGTTCATAGCCCGGTGAACCGCGCCACGGCGGCAAAGTAGGGGCGCGAGGGCAACAGACGCAGCAGGCGCATCCAGAAGGTGAAGCGCTTGGGAAAGTCGATCTCGAAATGCCCCGCCGCCCAGCCACGCACAATGGCATGTGCCGCCTGGTCGGGGGTGATGAGTCCCGGCATGTGGAAGTCGTTGTGTGCGGTCAGCGGCGTTTCAACAAACCCCGGGTTCACCACACTCACGCCCACCCCTTCGTGCCGCAGATCGAGGTACAGGGTTTCGGCCAGGTTGATGAGCGCGGCCTTGGTCGGCCCATAGGCCAACGACTTGGGCAGGCCACGGAAGCCGGCCACGCTGCTGACCACGCTGATGTGACCTCGCCCTTGGCGGCGCAGCGCCGGCAGCAGGGCGTCGAGCACGTACAACACACCTTCAAAATTCACACGCCAATGGCGCTGGATCTCGGCCAGATCAAAAGCGTCGGCGCGCATTTCGCGGTAGTGGCCGGCGCAATACATCACGAGATCGATGCCGCCCTGGCGCAGCAACGTGCGCGCGGCATCGGCCACAGCCGCCGCATCGGTCACGTCCAGCGCCACAGCGGCTGAGCCGGGATGTTGGGCCACCCACGCATCCAGGGCCCGCACGTTGCGGGCCGACACCACCACTTGGGCGCCCCGCGCATGCAGCGCACGCGCCGTGGCCTCGCCGATGCCGGAAGACGCGCCGACCACCCACACACGCTTGCCATGCCAGTCGCGCATCGGGGGGTTGATGGGACGCAGCCACATGCCGCTCATCCCGCGCGCTTGACGAAGCTCAGCGTGACCTCGCCGAGCTTGAAGCCGAACTTGCTCATCACCGCTTTGTTGAGCATGACGCGGTCGTCCATGAGGTACATCCAGTCGTCAAACTGCACCTCATACACCTTGCCGTCCACCGGCAGGTTCAGGGTGTAGCCCCAGCGGAAGGTGTTGCCCGCCACCTGGCCTTGGGCCTCGCCCTTCACGTCGTCGGCGGTGCCGGTGTAATGGCCGTCGGGGCGCTTTTTCAAACGCCAGACGCGGCGTTGTTTTTCGCCGTCCGAGTAGGTGAAGTCTTCGTCCAGCACACCTTCGTTGCCGGTCCAGGTGCACACCATCACCACGGTGAAGCGGCGCACCACCTTGCCCGAACGGTCGGTGAACACGCCGTAGGCGTCGAGCGTGCCGTTGAAGTAGGTGGCCAGGTCGAGCACGGGTTTGTCAGCCGCGTAATCGCTCACCTGCGGGCCAGCACACGCGGCCAGTCCGCCTGCGGCGGCCAGCAACACGGCGCTGAGGGCGACACGTCGTTTCATGATCGGGGTTCCTTGTGGATGATGAAGTGCTGCAGGGCCGCGGCCGCGACCAGCTTGAGCACACAGGGCAAGATGCAGTAGGCCCAGGTCAGGGCGGTCAACGCCTGCGCGTCGCGCTGGCCGGGCGCATAGCCCCACCAGCCCAGCAGCGGCAGCGCCAGGCCAGCCGCCAGCGCGAGGTTGAGTTTGGCGGCGAAATTCCACCAGCCAAAGTAGCGGCCTTCGCCACGCCCGCGTTCGCCCATGTCGCCCACCAAACCGGCCAGCAGAGCGCCGGGCACGGCCAGATCGGCGCCCAGCGCCAGACCTGACAGGGCACACACGCCCAGAAAGGCCCAGGCATCGCCTGGCCCCAGAAAAGCCGCCCACACAAACACCAGCACGCTCAGGCCCATGCCCAAACGCCAGGCGCGCGCCAGGCCCATGTGGGCCACCACCCGCAGCCACACGGGCATGGACGCGGCGGCGCACAAAAAATAGGTGCCCAGAAAAGCCGGCTCCATTGCGGCAGGGGCCTGCAACTGGTCCTGCACAAAAAACAGCACCAGCGTGGCCGGCACCGCACTGGCGATGCCGTTGACCAAAAACACGCCCAGCAACCGGGCAAACGCGGGTTGACGCAAAGGCGCCCACACCGAGGCGAGCGGTTCCGCGCGGGCAGCGGCGTCGGGCACGGGGCGCAGTGCGCTGCTCCAGGCCCAGCAACCCACCGCCAGCAGCAGCGCAAACACGGTGGCCGCAACACCCAGCCCGGCCAGGCTGGGCAAAACCGCCGCCAACACCACCCCCACCAAACCCAGCGCTTCGCGCCAAGCCACCACGCGGGCGCGCTGCGCTTCGGTGCCGCCCAGCATGGCGCCCCACGACTGGTGCGCCACACTCACCACGCTGTAGGCGGTGTAGGTGAGCAGCAGCCCGGCCACCGCCCAGGCCAGCAACGCAGCGCTGGCACCCAGCGCCGCTGGCGGAAAAAACAGCGCCACAAACCCCAGTGCCAACACCGCACTGGCCAGGGCGCCCAGCCACAACACACCGACCACGGACCGCCGGAAAGTCGCGTCACACCAACGACCGATCAGCGGATCGATGAAGGCGTCGAACAGCCGCGCCCCCAGCAACACCGCACCCAAGGCCGCGAGCGACACGCCGTGTTCGCGGGCAAAGTGGTTGGGCCACAACACGTACAGCGGCAAGGCAGCAAACGCCAGCGGCAATCCCAACAGGCCATAGCGCACACCGTGCGTCCAGCCGCCGGGTTGGTCCAACAAGGCGGCGCCGCTCGCGGCTGCCGTGTTCATGACGTGGTGCCGGCCTGGGCCAGCAACTGCGTGCGCATCTGCGGCTCGGACGTGGCGGGCGAGAGCCAGATGCCAAAAAACAGGCGCGCGAACTCGGCGTCCGACACGTCGCCCAACGGCCGCTCGTTCAGGGTGAAGCGCGCGCCCTCGCCGGGCACATGCAAACCGGCGATGTGGTCGCCGTCTTTCACGTCGGGGAAGAGTTTGAGCATGGCGTCCAGCCAGCGCGTGGCCTGCGCGTCGCTCACGCTGCCCACGCCCCGCATTTCTTTCAGCGAACGCTCGGCGATGGCCTTGCCGTACAGCGTGCGCAGGTAGTGCAGCTCCAGCACAAAACGGTGGCGCTCAAACTGCACGGCGTCGAAACCTGGCTCGGCCCACAAGGTCGCGTCGTACACCGACAGGCCAAAAAACCGCAGCCGCGCCTGGCCCAAACGGCGGCCGCTGGGCAACAGACCGGGCGCACCCGCATGGGTGGCCCGCGCCAGGCCCACGCACACAGCAGCAGGCACAGCAATGAGGAGTTGGCGGCGCAGCATGGTGCGGCTCAGTGCGGCTTGATGAGGGTGAACTGCATGACGTCGGTGCTGCCTTCGTCGAAGGCCGCCTCGCAGTAGGCCAGGTAGAACTCCCAGACACGCAGGAAGTGTTCGTCAAAACCCAGCTCGCGCACGCGCGGCTCTTCGTGCAGGAAACGCTCGCGCCACTGGCGCAGGGTTTCGGCGTAGTCGCGGCCAAAGGCAAAGGCGTCTTCCACCACCAGACCCGCAGCTTCGGCCTGAGCGCGGAAGGCCGAAGGGCTGGGCAGGCAGCCCCCCGGGAAGATGTACTGCTGGATGAAATCGGTGCCGCGGATGTAGCGATCGAAGTGTTCGTCGGCGATGGTGATGCTCTGGATGTTGGCGCGACCCCCCGGTTTGAGCAGGCGGGCCACGGTCTGGAAGTAAGTGGGCCAGTACTCGCGTCCCACGGCCTCCACCATCTCGATGGAGCAAATGGCGTCGAAGGGTCCGTCATCGATGTCGCGGTAGTCTTGCAAGCGCAGGTCGGCGCGCGCCGCAGCGCCCAACCGCGCCATGCGTTCCTGGGCCCAGGCAAGCTGTTCCGTGGACAAGGTGACCCCCACCACCGACGCATCAAAGGTGGTGGTGGCGGCTTCGGCCAAAGCCCCCCAGCCACACCCGATTTCCAGCACCCGGTCACCCGGTTTCACCTGCGCCAAACGCAAGGCGCGGTGCACCTTGGCCCATTGCGCGCTCACCATGTCCTGCCCCGAGTGCTCAAACAGGGCCGACGAGTAGTTCATGGTCTCGTCCAGCCACAGGCGGTAAAAGGCATTGCCAAGGTCGTAGTGGGCGTGGATGTTCTTCTTGCTGTTGGTTTTGGTGTTGCGGTGGAGCAGGTGGCGCAGGCGGTAGGCCAGGCGGCCGAGCCAGGTGCCGTAGATCACGTCTTCGATCTCGTTGCGGTTGCGCAGGAACAGGCGCAAGAGATCGGCCAGCTGCGGCGTGCTCCAGTCGCCGGCGATGTAACCCTCGGCAAACCCGATGTCGCCCGACTTGAGCGCGGCGCCACACACCTTCCAGTTGTGCAGGCGCAGCGTGGCGCTGATGCCGCCGCCTTGGCCGAACTGCTGGAAGCTGCCGTCGGGCAATTGCACCGTGAGTTGGCCGTGGCGCAGGCGCTGCAGCAGACGCAAGGTGGCACGGGCGGCGGCGGGCGCGCCGACGGGCAGCGCAAACGGGGCGGTGGTGCTGTTGGGCATGGGCATGGCGGGAAGAGAAGGCAACGAAGATCAACCGGCACCGTGGCCTGGCGTGACCAAGGCCTGCGGTGGTTCGGGTTTGCGGAAAAACGGCGCGCGCTTGAGCGCCCACAGGCGCAGCGCCTGCCAGTGGATGCGGGCCACCACGCCCAGCGTCATGGCGGGGTGACGCCACAGCGCGCGGCGGGTGGTGTGTGCATCCAACGGCAGCAGCTCGCCGCTCACGCTGGTCTGGATCAGCGGGCCCAGGCTGGTCTGCGGCTGGTCGTTGTGGTCGATGCGCACCACCGTGTGCTCGCGGCCCTCGCGGTTGCAGCGCATGAACACAAAGCGGTACTCGCCCTGCACGCTGCAAAACGGCGACACGTGAAAGACCTTGTCGGCCGTCACCGGCACGCCATACCGGGGCGCGTCCAGCAGGTAGCAGTGGCGTTCGCCAAAGGTGTTGTTGACCTCGGCCAGCACGGCGCGCAGGCTGCCGTCGGCCCGGTGGGCGTACCAAAAGCTCACCGGCTTGAACGTGTGGCCGAACACACGCGGGTAGGTGTGCAGCCACACCTCGCCATCGGCGTCATCGATGCCGTGGGCGCGCAGCGTCGCGTCAAACCAAGCCAGGCAATCCGTTCCGCCATCGCCATGGTCGCCGTCATGGAAAGCCAGGGCGGCCCGGCGATTGCGCGCCAGCGCCCCGCTGCCGTTGGCCTGTAGGCTGCGCAGCGGCAGCATGAGGAAGTAGGTGGGGTAGGCGAAGGCGTTGCGGCGCGGGCGCAACCGGGTGTGGCGCACCTGGCCAAAACCGATCAAAGCCTGGTTCACCGGGGCACCCCGTTGGTGTTGTGCGTGGCGCCCACGGCGCGCAGGATGCCCGCCGCCGCCTGCAGCCCGGCCTTGAGCCCGTCTTCGTGGAAGCCATAACCACACCAGGCGCCGGCAAAGTGGGTGTGCAACACGCCTTGCAGCTCGGCGATGCGTTGTTGGGCTTTCATCGCCGCCAGATCAAACACGGGGTGCGCGTATTCGTATTCGCCCAGCACCTGCTGGGGGTCGATGTCGCGCAAAGGGTTGAGCGACACCACCACCGGCTGCTCAAACGGCAGCGGCTGCAGCTTGTTGAGCAGGTAGTGCAGGCACACGCGGGGGTGTTCGTCGCGTTGGCGGGCGGCACGCTCGTAGTTCCAGGCCGCCCAGGCTTTGCGGCGTGTGGGCAGCACCGAGGCGTCGGTGTGCAACACGGCGCGGTTGGGCTGGTAGCGGATGGCGCCCAGCAAGGCGCGCTCGTTGCGGGTGGCGCCCTCGCCGAGCAAAGCCAGCGCCTGGTCGCTGTGGCAGGCCAACACCAGGTGGTCAAAGCGCTCGGCCCGTCCGTCGGTAACCACACGCACACCCTCGGCGTCGCGCTGCAAGGCGCGCACGGGGGTGTTCAGGCGGGCATCCGGCAGGCCGGCGATGATCTTCTTGACGTACGCCCGCGAGCCGCCACGCACCGTGAACCACTGCGGCCGGCCGCTGACTTGCAGCAGGCCGTGGTTGTGGCAGAAGCGCACCATGGTGGCCACCGGGAATTGCAGCATCTGCTCGGCCGGGCAGCTCCAGATGCAGGCCATCATGGGCAAGAAGTAGTCGTGACAGAAAGCGTCGCTGAAACGCTCGCGCTTCAGGAAGTCGGCCAGCGGCATCCACAAGCGGCCATCGGGGGCTTGGTCCTGCTGGCTGACCGCCAGGCGGGTGCACAGGCGGTTGAAGCGCAGGATGTCGGCCAACATGCGCAAAAACGCCGGCTTGAGCAGGTTGCCGCGTTGCGCAAACACCGTGTCGAGGCTGCTGCCGCTCCACTCCAGCGGTGGCTGATCGCCCGAACCCGGCGCCTGCACCGAAAACGACATGTCGGACAAGGCGGTGTCCACACCCAGCTCGGCAAACAGGTTCAGCAAGTTGGGGTAGGTGCGCTCGTTGAGCACCAGGAAGCCGGTGTCCACACCGTGGGTCACAGGCCCGTGAGCGGTCGGCAGGGTGATGTCCACCGTGTGCGCGTGGCCGCCGAAGGTGGCCCCGGCCTCAAACAGCGTGACCGCCGCGTGGCCCCGCAAGGTGTGCGCAGCCGCCAGGCCGGCGATGCCGGCGCCCACCACCGCAACGCGGGGCTGTTTGCCGGTGGGCTGGGTGGCGGGGTGGCGGGGGTCTGCGTACATGCTCAGACCCCCTGGCCAGAAGAGAGAAGTACCGCGCAGCGCCCCGAAACGAAGGAGGGAGGGATGGAGGAGGAGGAGAAGCGCCTCGGGATTGCGCCACCGAGGTGGCGACTGCGCGGTACAAAAACCGTTTCGTTGCGGTTGAGCCCGTTCGCGCCCCAGAAGTTCCTGCGATGTGTGCCCATGTGCCGCTCCAATGTGACCAACCGCCTCAAAATGAACCATTGAGGCAAAAAATTACCGATTGGTCACATTCTGACCTTTTGGTCACTTTGCTGTCGACAACATTCGCTCAATATCCCTGACAAATAAAGGGTTATGTGGCTCCACCGCGCTGGTGTAGGCCTTGACTTGCACGCCGTCGCGCGCCACCAGGTACTTGTGGAAATTCCAGCGTGGCCACTCGCCGGTGCGCTGCGCCAGTTCGCGGTACAGGGGATGCGCCGAACGCCCCACCACCGTGGTCTTGACGAACATGGGGAACTGCACGCCAAAGGTGTTTTCGCAAAAGTCGGCGATGCTGGCATTGGCGCCGGGCTCTTGCTGACCAAAGTCGTTGCTCGGAAAACCCAACACCACCAGGCCCCGCGCACGGTACCGGCGGTACAACGCCTCCAGGCCTTCGTACTGACCGGTGAAGCCACAGAAGCTCGCGGTGTTGACCACCAGCACCACCTGCCCGGCGTACTGGCAGAGGTTTTGGGGCTTCTCGTCCTGCAAACGGGGCACGGTGTGCTGCCACAAAGGCGGGCAAACGCCGGCACCTTGTGCCGGTGGCGCGTTTTGCGCCTGCGCCTGGGCGACCCCGCCCAACAAGCAAGCCAACAGCAGCCAGGCCCGCACGGTCCGACTTCGGCGCATGGAAACAGGGGGACAAACAGTGGACATGGCGTTCTCCCACAACAAAAGGCCGATGGTGGCAGCACACATCGGCACGCGTGCAAGGCCTTCCGGCAGCACCGGGTTATTGAAGGGTTTTTGGGGTGCAGCCACTAAAATCGCAGGTTGTCCGGTGCCCGCACCGATGTGAGGTCTTCATGCTGTACCCCGAACTCTTCAAGCAACTCGAATCCGTCCGCTGGGACATGGACAAGGACATTCCCTGGGACCAATTCGACGCCAGTCAACTGAGCGACGAACAGGCACAGACCATCAAGATGAACGCCATCACCGAGTGGGCGGCGCTGCCGGCCACCGAGATGTTTCTGCGCGACAACCGCGACGACTCCGATTTCTCGGCCTTCATGTCGATCTGGTTTTTCGAAGAGCAAAAACACTCGCTGGTGCTGATGGAGTACCTGCGCCGCTTCCGCCCGGAGCTGGTCCCGACCGAAGAAGAGCTGCACGAAATCCGTTTCGACTTCGACCCCGCGCCCGCGCTGGAAACGCTGATGCTGCACTTCTGCGGCGAAATTCGCCTGAACCACTGGTACCGCCGTGCGGCCGAGTGGCACACCGAGCCGGTGATCAAGCAGATCTACACCACGCTGAGCCAGGACGAAGCCCGCCACGGCGGCGCCTACCTGCGCTACATGAAACGGGCCATTGGCAAATTCGGCAACGAGGCACGGGCCGCGTTTGCCAAGGTGGGTGTGCTCATGGCCAGCGCACGGCGCACCGCGCAAGCCCTGCACCCGACCAACCTGCATGTGAACAAAACCCTGTTCCCGCGCGACACCATCCAGAGCCGGTTGCCCAACCCGGAGTGGCTGGAACATTGGCTGGACAAGCAGATTGCCTTCGACGCCGCGTGGGAAACCAAGGTGGTGGACCGCATCCTGCACAACATGAGCCTGCTGATGGACCGCAGCTTCAAAAGCGTGCAGGAGCTCAACCGCTTCCGCAAGGAAATCAGCGCGCCCTTGGCTGGCGGATCGCCCGCCGCCTGAACAAAAACTCAGTGCGCGCGCTGGCGTTCCAGCACGCGCGCGCCCCAAGCCGTCAACAAACCCAAAACGGCGCCGGCCACGGTGCCCGTGAACCACGCGGCCTGCACCACCGACATGTCGTTGGCGCCGTCCCACACCACCGGCCGGCTCCAGGCCTGCTCCAGCGCCAGCTTGCCCAGCAAAAGCCCCCCCAGCAGCAAACCCCAGCGCCGCGCCTGCGCCACGTGCAGGCGCTGCAGGTACAGGTGCACCGCCACCACCGCCAGCGCCGCGTGCATCAGGCCGGCCAAACCGGTGACGTGGCCCACCTGAGGCCACCAGGCCACGGCCAGGTAGGTGATGGGCCACGCCAGAAACCAGGCCACGGCACAGGCCCGGTCGGGCCGCACCACCCATGAAAACGCTGTCAACAGCCCGAGGGCCATCTGGTTGGCAATGAGGTGGGGTGTGTTCACATGCACCCAGGCGGTGGACCAGATGGTCCACAGGCGTTGGTCCCAGTCTTGCACCCGCCAGACCAGGCCCGACACCAGCTCCGGTCCCCACCAGCCCAGCATGCTGGCCACGCCGTGCAAGCCACACAGCACCAGCCAGTCGCGGCCCGGCGTCATGGACCGGCCAGCACGTGTTGCCACAAGGCACGGACAGCGGTCGATTCCACCGCGACGTCGGAAGGGTCCACCTGGGTGGGCGCTTCGTCCAGCCGGGCACGGTGTTGCATCTGCCGCAACACCCGATACGCCGCCGCAGCGGTCTCGCCCATGCGAGCCGGCAACAGGCCGGCCTCTTCGGCCATCAGCAACAAGGCGATGTTGCCTCGGTTGGCCCGCAAGGCCGGGTGTGCCGCGGCATGGGCCAGCACCAGAAACTGCACCACAAACTCGACATCGACCATGCCACCCGGGCTGTGTTTGACGTCGAACATCTCACCGCGCACCGGGTGGGCGGCACGCACCTTCTCGCGCATCGCACGTATCTCGTCGGCCAACGCCGCCACGTCGCGCGGCGCGGTGATGACGGCTTCGCGAACGGCGTCGAAACGCGCCGCCAGCTCATTCACACCACCGATGCGCCCCGCCGCCGGGCCGCCCCAAGGCGGGGCAGCCCCACCGGGGGGCAGCGAACCACGCGCAGCGGGGAGCGTGGGGGCGACCACACATCTTGCTCGGGTGATGGCCTGGTGCTCCCAGGTCCAGGCGGTGTTGCTACCGCGCTGCTGCTGGTAGTCGGCGTAGGCCTCAAAGCTGGTGACCAACAAACCCGAATTGCCATTGGGGCGCAGCGCGGTGTCGATCTCGTACAAATCGCCCTCGCCGGTCTTGACGGTGAGCCAGTTGATGAGTTTGCGCACAAAGGTGGCGTACACCTCAGGCGCGCGCTCATGTTCGTCGTCGTAGACAAACACAATGTCCAGATCGCTGCCGTAGCCCAACTCTTTGCCACCCAGTTTGCCGTAGGCAATGATGGCGAACTGCGGTGCGTCGCGGTGGCGGTTTTTCAGCCGCGCCCAGCACCAGCGCACCGTGGTGCGCAACACGGCGTCGGCCAGGGCGCTCAGGTCGTCGGCCACGTCTTCCACCGTGAGCACACCTTCCACGTCGCGCGCCAGGGTCCGAAAGACTTCGGCATGACAGGCGCGGCGCAGCAGGTTGAGCAAGGCCTCCTCGTCGTCTTCGCCTGTGCTGCGCAAGGCGTCCAGCCGCGCATCGAGTTCGGCCTCGAACTGGGCGCCGTCGAAACGGTCGCTCAGCAGTTGCCGGCTGGCCAGCTCGTCGATCACGCCGGGGTGTTTTTGCAGGTAACGCGCCGGCCATTTGGCCGCGCCCAGCAGGCGCAACAGGCGCTCGTGCACAGAAGGGCGCTCCTGCAGCAAGGCCAGGTAACTCTCGCGGCGCAGCAGGGCTTCGAGCCAGTCCACCAGTCGCAAGGCGGCTTCTTCGGTCACGCGGCCCTCTTCCACCCAGGCGCCGGTGCGCTGCACCAGGCGCACCAGACGCTGCCGCGTGTCTTCGCGCAGCGCGGCCACGCGCGGGTGTTCGCACCACTGGGCCACCCGTTCGGCCAGCTTGGGCGGCAGCTGGGGCAGCACCGCCTGCAGCTCACCCGCCTCGGCCCGCCCAGCACCACAGCCCTTGCCGTTGCAGCTTTTGGTGGGGCCGCCCAACAGGGTGTCGAACTCCTGTGCCACCGCCTCGCGGTGCGCATCGAGTTGGTGCAAGAAGGCACAGGTGTTGGGAAAACCCAGCGTCTGTGCCAGCCAGGCGAGGTCGTCGTCGCGCTCGGGCATCAGGTGGGTCTGCTGGTCGTCCAGGTACTGGATGCGGTGCTCGACCCGGCGCAGGAACACATAGGCCTCGGTCAGCGCCTGCGCCGTTTCGGCCGGCATGAGGCTGGCCCGTTGCAGGCGGGCAATGGCGTCCAGTGTGGGCCGGGTGCGCAGTTCGGGAAACTGGCCGCCACGCACCACTTGCAGCAACTGCACCGTGAATTCGATTTCGCGGATGCCACCGCGCGAGAGCTTGACGTCGTTGGCGCGGCCCGGGTTGCCGGCCGCGCGTTTGGCCGCGTGTTCGCGGATCTGCCGGTGCAGGGTGCGCAGGGACTCGAACACGCTGTAGTCGAGGTAGCGCCTGAACACAAACGGCAACACCACACCACGCAAGGCGCTGGCCGAGCCGTCGCGCACGGCCGCCAGAGGCGCCACCACGCGGCTCTTGAGCCAGGCGAATCGCTCCCACTCACGGCCTTGCACCAGGAAGTATTCCTCCAACGCACCCAACGACACCGCCGGCGGCCCAGAGTTGCCGTTGGGTCGCAAAGCCAGATCGACCCGGAACACGTTGCCATGCTCCGTCGTATCGCCCACCAGTTGGTAAATGCGTTTGACGGCTTTGCCAAAGTACTCGTGGTTGCTGATGCGGTTACGCCCCTGTGCGTTACCGGCGGTTTCGCCGTCGTGGTCGTACACGTAGATGAGGTCGATGTCGCTGGAGACGTTGAGCTCGCGCGCGCCGAACTTGCCCATGCCGATGACCCACAACTGGGCACGCGCAGCGGCCGTGGCCGGCGGCGCCTGGTGCATGGGCGCGCCGTAGAGGCCGTCCAGTTCAGACTCGGCCTGAGCGCAGGCGCGGTCCAGCGCCATCTCGGCGAGGTCGGTCACCGCGCGGGTGACCACCGCCAGGTCGACCGCCTCCTCGCAGTCCAGCACCACCAGTCGCTCCATCACCAGCTGGCGCAGCACACGCAAGGCAGCGCCCAGTTCCAGCCCCCGGCCCAGCAAGCGCTCCAGCGTGGCCAGCTGAGCCTCCCGGGTGGGGGCGCCCGCGTCCAGCAAATGCGCTTCGGCCGCATAGCGCCTGCGCAAGCGCTGCACAAAACGCGAATGATCGGCACGCGCGGGCGTGGTGAAAGCGGCGTGGGCGCCGCCGGCGTGATCTCCGACCGTCATAATTTGAATTGGTGATGAAACATGACTCGACCCCTCCTCCCCCCCGCACGCTGAAGGCCTTGAGCTGGACCGCGCGCGCCCTGTGGTGGGTGGTGCTGGCGGGCTGGGGCCTGTTTGCGCTGAGCTGGGGAGCCCTGCACGGCTGGATTGTGCCGCGAATCGGGGAATGGCGCCCTCAGCTGGAAGCCGCAGCCACACAGGCCTTGGGGACGCCGGTGCGCGTGGGCGACATCCGCGCCACCGCCAGCGGCGCCATCCCCGCCATCGAACTGGTGGACGTGCGGCTGTTCGACCGCGAGGGCCGCGAAGCCCTGCACCTGCCACGGGTGCAAACGGCGCTGTCCGTGCGTTCGCTGTGGCGCCTGGGTTTTGAGCAGCTGGTGATCGACAGCCCCAGCCTGGACGTGCGCCGCACCCGCGACGGCCAATGGCGCGTGGCTGGCCTGGACATCGCCAGCGCCAACCCCCAAGACAGCAACGCCCTGGGCGACTGGTTTTTTTCGCAAACCGAGTTCGTGATCCGGCGTGGCCAGATCCGCTGGCAGGACGAACGCCTGGACCTGCCCCCCTTGGACCTGACCGACGTGGACTTGGTGGTGCGCAACCCGGGCCGGCGCCACCAGATGCGCGTGGACGCCACGCCCCCCGCGGCCTGGGGCGAGCGCTTCAGCCTGCGTGGCGACTTCAGCCAACCCTTCTCACTGACCCAGAGCCGCCACTGGGAGCATTGGAGCGGCACCGTTTACGCCGACTTCGAGCGGGTGGACCTGCAACGGCTGCGCGACCACGTGGTGCTGACCGAAGCGCCGCTGCTGCAAGTGCACCAGGGCACAGGCGCCCTGCGGCTGTGGGCCGATCTCCAGCGCGGCCGCTTGAGCGCGTTGACGGCCGACACCGCGCTCACCGGCGTGCGCCTGCAACTGGGCCCCCGGCTGCCCGCATTGGACCTGCCTGCCTTGGGCGGGCGGGTGAGCGCCAGTTGGCAGCCCCAACAATGGGAAGTGGGCACGCGCGACCTGCAACTCATGACCCCGTCCGGCACCCCCTGGCCCGTGGGCAACGTGCGGCTCACCCATGCACAGCCCAGCCGCGGCCGCCCGCCCGAAAGCGAATTCAACGCCGATCGCCTGGAGTTGGCCGCCATCCACCAGGTGGCACAACACCTGCCGCTGCCCCAAGCCTGGCGCAAGGAACTGGCACAGGCCCAGCCGCAGGGGCACCTGAGCCCACTGCGCCTGCGCTGGCAAGGGCCGCTGCACAGCGACGCCGTGCCCACCGAATGGCGGGCACAAGGTCGGGTCACCGGGCTGTCGGTGGCGCCCGGCCCGCTGGCTTTCGATGCGTCCACCGAACTGGCCCGCCCCGGCGTCACAGGCGGTGACCTGGCGTTCGACATCGGCCCCAAGCAGGGGCAACTGAAGGTGGCCCTCGAACAGGGCGCCCTGACCTGGCCCGGCCTGTTCGATCAGCCCAGAGTGGACCTGGCCCAGCTGCAAGGCGAATTGAACTGGCGCCTCGACGGCGATCAGCTCGACCTGCGCATTCCCCAGCTGACCTTTGCCAACGCCGACGCCGCCGGCGAGCTGGACCTGCACTGGCACACCGGGCGCGGCACGGCGCGTCAGCCACGGCTGCCCGGGGTGCTGGACCTGAACGCCCAGTTGAGCCGAGCCAACGGCGCCCAGGTGCACCGCTACCTGCCGCGCGGCATTTCGGCCGACGCGCGCCGCTACGTGCGCGAGGCCATCCAACGCGGCGAAGCCCACGATGTGCGCTTTCGGGTCAAAGGGCCGCTGGACCGTTTTCCGTTTGCGCGTGCCAGCGAGGGCGAATTCCGCATCAGCGCCCAACTCACCGGGGTCGATTTCGACTACGTTCCCCCGTTCGTGAGCGGGACACGCGCCCCCATCTGGCCCGGCCTGCGCGGCCTGCAAGGCCGCTTCCAGATGGAGGGCCACCGGCTGCGCCTGAGTGAGGTCAAAGGTGGCTTTGCACAGCTGCCTGGCCTGCGCCTGAACGGCGCACAGGCCGAACTGGCCGACTACACCCACCTAGGCACCGTCAGCGTGAACGGTCAGGTGGCTGGCGCGGCGGCCGACATGCTGGCCTACGTCAACCAATCGCCGGTGTCCGATGTCATGGGGCAGGCGCTGGCGCAAGCGCGCTTTGGGGGTCAGGCAGACCTGGTGCTCCAACTCGCGCTGCCCCTGAACGCCATCGCCACCAGCCAGGTGGCGGGCACGCTCAACCTGCCCGGCAACGACCTGTTGTTCGCACCTGGCACCCCCCTGCTGGCACGCACCGTGGGCCGGTTGCAGTTCAGCGAAAAAGGCTTCAGCGTGCCGCAGGCGGTGGCACGCGTGTACGGCGGCGAGCTGCGTTTTGACGGCGGCATGCGCCCCGGCCCGCAAGGGCGTTCCGACATCAGCTTCCAGGGGCAAGGTGTGGCCAGCGCCGAGGGCCTGCGCCAGGCGCGCGAACTGGTCGACCTCGCACCGGTGCTCGCCTCGGCCAGCGGCACCGCGTCCTACCAGGTGCAACTCGCGTTCCGCCAGGGCCGGCCCGACCTCAGCCTGAGCAGCAACCTGCAGGGCCTGGCCCTGGCCTTGCCCGCGCCACTGGACAAACCGGCCACCACCACGCTGCCCTTGCGTGTCACCAGCGCGCCCATCGACGCCCCGGGCGGCGCCGCGCAAGACCGTGTGGCGCTGGAGCTGGGCGGCAGCATCACCCCCCTGCTGGCGCTGCGCCTGGAGCGCGACCTGACGGCCCCGGCCAGCCGCGTGCTGCGTGGCGCCATCCAGGTGGGCGCCACAGGCCCGGTGCCCTTGCCCACCAGCGGGGTGGTGGCACACGTGAACCTGCCGTCGCTGGATGTGGACGCGTGGGACCGCTGGCTGGAGCGCTCGGCACCCGCCAGCGCGACCAGCACCACCGCTTGGACCACCGACCAGACCCTTTGGCCCAACCAGATCGTCTTGTCGGTGGACCGCCTCACCGTGGCCCAACGCAGCTTGCACACCCTGCGTGCGCAAGCCCGGCGCGAAGGCAACCTGTGGCGCACCCAGGTGGCCGCTGACGAGGTGACCGGACGCATCGACTACCGCGCCGGGCAGGGCCAGGCCGGGGGGCAGGTGTTCGCGCGGCTGTCACACCTCAAACTCGAACGCGGCACGGCCCAAAACGTCGATGAGCTGTTGCGTCAACAGCCCCAGAGCGTGCCCGCGCTGGACGTGGTGGTGGAGCGGCTGGAGCTGGGTTCGCGCGAACTGGGTCGGCTGGCGCTGGATGCGGTCAACCGCAACACCGATGGTGGCAACGAATGGCGACTCAACCGCATCGAGCTGGCCGTGCCGGAAGCCCGGCTCACAGGCAGCGGCAACTGGGCCACGGTGGGCGGCGTGGCCACTGCAGCGTCAACGGGCGCGCAGCGGCGCACCGTGCTCAACTTCAAGCTCGATGTCAACGATGCAGGCGAGCTGTTGCAACGCTTTGGCATGTCGGGTGTGGTGCGCGGCGGCAAAGGCCAGCTCGATGGCACCCTGGGCTGGCTGGGCTCCCCCTTGACGCTGGACCACCCCAGCCTGACCGGTCAGATGAAATTGGACATCGAGCGCGGCCAGTTCCTCAAGGCCGAGCCGGGTTTGGCCAAGCTGCTGGGCGTGCTCAGCCTGCAGGCGCTGCCGCGCCGGCTGCTGCTGGACTTCAAGGACGTGTTCAGCGAGGGTTTTGCCTTCGACTTCGTGCGCGGCGACGCCCGCATCGACCAGGGCGTGGCCACCACCAACAACCTGCAGATGAAAGGCATCAACGCCGCCGTGTTGCTGGAAGGGCAGGCCGACATCGCGCGCGAAACGCAGGACATCCACGCGGTGGTGGTGCCCGAGCTCAACGCCGGCACCGCATCGCTGCTGGCCACTGCCATCAACCCGGCGGTGGGACTGGGCAGTTTTCTGGCGCAGTTCCTGCTTCGCCAGCCGCTGCAGGAAGCGGCCACACAGGAATTTCAGATCACCGGCCGCTGGGACGACCCGCAGGTGGAGCGGCTGCAACGCAAGCCACCCGCCGGACCGCCGCTTCCGTCACAATAAAACGCCCACCACGCCAGACACCACGCCATGAAAGCCGCCGCCCTTCAAATGGTCTCGGGCATCAGCCTGGACCACAACCTCGCACAGGCACACGCCCTGCTGGACCAGGCCGCACAAGCGGGTGCCGAGCTGGCCGTGTTGCCCGAATACTTCTGTTTCATGGGCCACAGCGACCGCGACAAACTGGTGCTGGCCGAAACGCCTGGCCTGGGCACGGTGCAGGCCTTTTTGCAGGACACCGCGCGTGAACTGAACCTGTGGATCGTGGGCGGCACCCTGCCCATGGCCACCGACGACCCCCAACACGCCACCAACAGCTCGCTGGCCTTCAGCCCCAAGGGCCAGTGTGTGGCGCGCTACGACAAGATCCACTTGTTTCGCTACGACAACGGGCGCGAACGCTACGACGAAGCGGCCGTGCTGCAGGCGGGCGACACCCCCACCACCTTTGATCTGGCCGACCGCAGCGGCCAACACTGGCGCGTGGGCATGAGCGTCTGCTACGACCTGCGCTTCCCCGAGCTGTACCGCCAGCTGCAAGCCGACGTCCTGCTGGTGCCCTCCGCCTTCACCCACACCACCGGCCAGGCGCACTGGGAGCTGCTGCTGCGCGCCCGCGCCATCGAGAACCAGGCCTACGTGATCGCCAGTGCCCAGGGAGGCCAGCATGAGAACGGCCGCCGCACCTGGGGACAGACCATGGTGATCGACCCTTGGGGCCAGGTGCTGGGCCAACACGCCGAAGGGCCGGGCGTGGTGGTGTGTGAGCTCGACTTTGAGCGCCTGCAGCAGGTGCGCCGGCAACTGCCCGCCCTGGAACACCGCAAACTTTGAAACCCGGCCTGGACCCGCGTCAGCCACCGCCCGACCCGCGCCCTGGGCAGGCCCGGCGCTGGCGCCTGTGGGCCTTGTTGTGCCTGCTGGTGGCGCTGATGCTGGGCGCGCTCGTGTTCCTGGCGCGCGAATACGAGGAAGCACGCAGTCTGGAAGCGCTGGAGCAGGACGCCGCCACCCTGGGCAGCGACATCCGCACCAGCCTGATCCGCAACCTGCAGACATTGCAGTCGCTGCACGCGTCCCGCCCCACCGCCGCCGCGTGGGAGCCCATGGCCGCCGAGCTGCTGACCCAACACCGCGAACTGGTGCGCCTGGAGTGGCGCAGCAACGACCTGCGCCTGCTGGCCGCGCGCGACAGCGGTTTTCATCCCACGCTGTTTGACATCGCGCCGCGCGAGCAGTCCCTGGCCGATGTGCGCCAGGCCTGCACAGCCGCCGCGCGCAACAACACACCCTCGTACTCGCAAAGCTACTTCTGGCCCATTCCGCAGGGCCTGGGGCTGGAACTGATGGAGTTGTGTGTGCCGCTGTTCGTGGCGGCGCGGGCCGATGGCTACTTTGTGGCCACCTACGCGCTGCAAGGCATGTTGAGCGAGTTCACCAGCAAAGACACCTTGCGCGGCAAGGCGGTGGCACTGACCGAGGTGGACGGCACGCGCCTGAGCCTGTACGGCAGCGTGGCCGGACGCCGACGCACCATGCACGCCAACCACCTGCTCGACCTCCCAGGCGTGACCATGCTGGTGCGCCTGGAAAGCGCGCGCGATGTGCCACGGCTGTTCCCCAACGTGCTCACGGCCATGGTCAGCGCCTTGTCCATGGCGCTGCTGGCGGTGCTGCTGCTGCTGGCGCGCGACATGCGCCGCCGCATGCGCGCCGAAGGCGAACTTGCCGAGGCGCTTGCGTTCCGCAACGCGATGGAAAACTCCCTGGTCACCGGCCTGCGCGCACGCGACATGGACGGGCGCATCACCTACGTCAACCCGGCTTTTTGCCAAATGGTGGGTTTGAGCGCAGAACAACTGCTGGGCACCGGCGCGCCGGCCCCCTACTGGCCCCCCGAACTGGTGGACGAATACCGCCAGCGGCAGGCGGTGCGCCTGGCCGGGATGACCTTCCCGCGCGAGGGTTTCGAATCGGTGTTCATGCGCCCCGACGGCAGCCGCTTCCCGGTGCTCATCATCGAGGCCCCCCTGGTCAACGCCTTCAGCCAGCAAACCGGCTGGATGAGTGCGGTGCTGGATTTGAGCGAACAGCGCCGGGTGGAAGAGCTCTCGCGCGCCAGCCAGGAGCGGCTGCAGGCCACGGCCCGCCTGGCCATGGTGGGCGAAATGGCATCGCTGCTGAGCCACGAACTCAACCAGCCGCTGGCCGCCATGTCGAGCTACGCCACGGGGGCGCTCAACCTCATGTCGGCCGAACCCACGCAGCCGCCCGACCCCCAGCTCTCGGACGACCTGCGCCAGGCGATGCAGCGCATCGTCGAACAGGCCGAACGCGCCGGCCGGGTGGTCAAAAGTGTGGCCGATCTGGTGCGCCGACGCGAGCAGGTCCGCGAGCCGGTGGCGCCCCAGGCGCTGCTCGACGCCATCCTGCCACTGGCCCAGCTGCAGGCGCGCAAAACCGGCATCCGCATCAGCGAGCAGGTGGAGCCCGACTGCCCGCCGGTGTTGTGTGACCGCACCATGGTCGAGCAGGTGCTGCTCAACCTCGTGCGCAACGGCATGCAGGCCATGCCTGCCGGCAACCCGCCCACTGGCAGCGGCCTGCGCACCCTCACCCTGAGCGTGTCAGTGGTGCGCGCTTCGCTGGCCACCGCATCGGGCAAACGCTGGGTCGAGTTCAGGGTCACCGACCACGGCGAAGGCCTGTCCAGCGAGGTCGCCGCCCGCCTTTTCACCCCGTTTTTCACCACCAAGCCCGAAGGCATGGGCCTGGGCCTGAGCCTGTGCCGCACCGTGATCGAACAACACGGCGGTGCGCTGGACCACAGCCCGGCCGAACCCCGTGGCACGGTGTTCCGCTTCACGCTGCCCATCGCCACCGGCGCGGCCATGTCAGACGGTGAAGGCCGCCGTATGATCGCAACCCCATGAGCCCACCCTTGCGCGCCCGAGTCTTCATCGTCGATGACGATGCCAGCGTGCGCGACGCGCTGGCCTGGCTGCTGCGCACCCGCCGCCTGCTCAGCGAGTGCTACGCCAGCGCCGACGCCTTCTGGGCCGAAACGCAGGGCTGGCACACCGAACCCACCGACCCCGTGTGCCTGCTGCTCGACGTTCGCATGCCCGGCATGAGCGGCCTGACGCTGTTCGAGCAACTGCTGACCCAGCCCTGGCGCAGCACCCTGCCCGTGATTTTTCTCTCTGGCCACGCCGACGTGCCCACGGCGGTGGACGCGGTCAAGCGCGGCGCCTTCGATTTTTGCGAGAAGCCCTTTTCCGACAACGCCCTGGTGGACCGCATCGAGCAGGCTCTGCAAGTCTCGGCCGACGCGATCGCCGTGCGCCAGGTGCGGCGCGACCACCAGGCCCGCCTGACCAGCCTGACCGAGCGCGAGCGCGACGTGATGCAACGTGTGGTGGCCGGCCTGCCCAACAAGCTGGTGGCCGATCAGCTGGGCATCAGCGTGCGCACGGTGGAGGTGCACCGCTCACGCGTGTTCGACAAGATGGGCGTGAAATCGGCCGTCGAGTTGGCCAACATGCTGCGCGATGTGGAGAACTGACCTCAGCGCTTGGGCTCGTCCTCGTCTTCGGGCGGCAGCTCGCCATTCTTGCGGCCCGAGAACATGGTCCACCAGACGATGAACACAAAAATCAGCAAAGCCCCCAAGGCTTCGAGCAACAACAAGGTCATGACAGCGGGGCGTGCCTGGGCACAGATTCGGTGGGCGATGGTGGCGATTGTAGGAACGCTGGGCGCCTGCGCCACGCGCCTGCCACCAGAAGCCCCACGACCGCCCAGCCCACCCATGGCCCCAGCGCCCGCGCCCAGCGCGCCTGTTGACGACGGGCCTTTGCCCGGCACCATCACCCGCGCCAAAAGCCAGTGGGTGCCGGTGCGCTGGAGCGAGCTGCCGGGCTGGGGCAGCGACGCCCTGCACGAAGCCTGGAACGCCTGGCTGCGCAGCTGCGAACGCCCGGCACCCACGGTGGGCGCGCTGTGTGCCGATGTGCGGCGCCTGTCGATTGCCACCGCCGAGGAACAGCGCGCTTTCATGGAAAGCCGGCTGCAGCCCTACCGCATCAGTGCCAGCGACGGCAACGCCAGCGGCCTGCTGACCGGCTACTACGAACCCACGCTCAAGGCCAGCCGCACGCCCAGCGCCGAATACGCGTGGCCACTGCACAAGCTGCCGGCCGGCATGCGCAACGGCCAAGCCTGGTTCAGCCGCCAGGAGATGGACACCCAGCCCCAGGCTCAGGCCGCCCTGCGCGGGCAGGAAATCGCCTGGCTGGCCGACCCCATCGACATGATGTTGCTGCACATCCAAGGTTCGGGGCGGCTGTTGATCCAGCAGGACGGACGCACCGAGCGCACCGTGCGTGTGGCCTTTGCAGGCACCAACGGCCAGCCCTACCGCAGCATCAACACCTGGCTGCAACAGCAGGGTGCGCCCATCACACCCTGGCCCGACGCCACCAAGGCCTGGGTGCGTGCCAACCCGCAGCGCGTGAACGAGCTGCTGTGGAGCAACCCGCGCTATGTGTTCTTCCGTGAGGAAGCGCTGAGCGACCTCGATGCCCAGTTCGGCCCGCGTGGCGCACAAGGCGTGGCGCTCACCCCCGGGCGCTCCATCGCGGTGGACCCGGGTAGCGTGCCCTACGGCACGCCGGTCTGGATGAGCACGCAAGGGCCGGCAGCACGCTTCAACAAGCTGGTGCTGGCGCAAGACACCGGCAGCGCCATCGTGGGCGCGGTGCGCGCCGACTACTTCACCGGCTGGGGCGACGATGCGCTGGCGCAGGCGGCGGGTTTGAAACAGCCACTGCAGCTGTGGGCCTTGTGGCCGCGATAGGAGACACAAGATGCGCATCGGCGTGCTCACCGGCGGCGGCGACTGCCCCGGACTCAATGCGGTGATCCGGGCGGTCACCAAGTCGCTCATCCGGCAATGTGGGGCCGAAGTTGTCGGCATCGAAGACGGCTTTTCGGGTCTGATGGACGCCAACCCGCGCACCCGCGTGCTGGACTGGCGCAGCGTGAGCGGCATCGCGCACCGGGGCGGCACCATCCTGGGCACGAGCAACAAGGCCAACCCGCTGCGCAGCCCGGCCGACACCGAGCGCACGCTGGCCAACGCGCGGGCCCTGGCGCTGGACGGGCTCGTGGTGATTGGCGGCGACGGCACCATGTCCATCGCGCACGGCCTGGCGGACCTGGGGCTGCGCAGCGTGGGTGTGCCCAAGACCATCGACAACGACATCGTGGGCTGCGAGCGCAGCTTCGGGTTCGACACCGCCGTGGCCACGGCCACCGATGGGCTCATGCGGATTGAGACCACTGCCATGAGCCACAGCCGGGTGATGATCGTCGAGACTATGGGTCGGCACGCCGGCTGGATCGCGCTCGAAGCCGGCCTGGCGGCGGCGGCCGACATCGTGCTGCTGCCCGAGATCGACCACACGGTCGAGGCCGTGGCCCGCGTCTGCCGGGAGCGCGAAGCCCAGCAACGCTACACGGTGATCTGCATCGGTGAAGGCGCCAAGGCACGTGGAGCCGACCTGACGGTGCAGCACCGCGTGGAAGGCAGTTTTGACCCGGTGCGCCTGGGCGGGGTGGCCCATGTGTTGCGCGAGCAACTGCAATCCCTGCTCAAAAGCGAGGTACGCGCCACCGTGCTGGGCCACGTGCAGCGCGGCGGCCAGCCCACCCCCTTTGACCGGGTGCTGGCCACGCGCTACGGCCACCACGCCGCGCAGCTGGTGGCCGCAGGCCGTTTTGGCGAGATGGTGACCTTGCAAGGTGGCGATCTGCGCAGCGTGCCCATGGCACGGGTGGCCAACCAGCAGCGCACCATCGCGCTGGACGATCCGCTGCTGGTCACGGCGCGAGAAATCGGGGTCTCGCTGGGTGAGCATTGACCCCACGGAAGTTCGCCTCACTCAAACCGCTTGACGCCGGTGACCATGGCGCGCACCAGGTTCACCCGCTCCACGCGGCCCATCATCACCGCCGCCGCCGCGTGCAGACCGGCCGCCAGCAGCAGGCCGTTGGCCAGCCACTCGTGCACTTCCTGCAGCCATTCTTCGCCCCAGAAGGCATCGGTGCCCTGCAGCCAACCGGTGACGCCCAGCGACAGCACCAGGGCCATCAAGGCCAGCATCATGAGCGCGCCCAGCGGGTTGTGGCCGAGGTGCTCGCCGGCTTGCCCCTGGCGCAAAGCCGCCAGGTGCCGCCGCACCCGGGTGGGCGTGGGAAAGAAGTCGGTGAAGCGCGCATGGCGCGTGCCCACAAACCCCCACAGGATGCGCGCCACCACCAGCCCGCTGGCGATGTAGCCCGCCCACTGGTGCGGTGCTTCACCCGCCTCCAGCACGAACTGGTTGAGCAGCACGCAGGCCACCAGGCTCCAGTGGAACAGGCGCACGAACGGGTCCCACACCGTCACGGCCCGGGGACGCTCCAGCGGCGTGGACATGCTCACTTCTGTTCAAGCACGGCGGCGGTGGCCGGGTCGAAGTAGATCTCAACCTTCTTGCCGGCTTTGTCGAAACCATAAATCTCGTAACACTGGCCCTTGCTGACCTTGAAGGTCTTGATCTGGTAGCCCTGCTGTTCCAGCTTGGCCTTGAAGTCACCTTCCTTCATCCACTGGGTCTGTGGCACGTTGCAAGCGGGGCCAGCAAGGGCGGCGGTGGAGGCCAAAGCGATGAAGACGGAGGCGATCAGGGTACGTTGCATGAGAGGTCCTTTCGGTCAGTTGGCACGCCGGGTGGCTTGCTCAAAACCGATTGGACGAGGCGCGGCTTAAACGGGCCTGAAATGACGTTCAGGTCGATGGTTTCAGCTGTGCCATCGCCAGGCAGAGGTCGGCCCAGGCCTTGCCTTTTTCGGCCGGGCTGCGCAGCAGGTAGGCGGGGTGGTAACTCACCACCACCGGCACCGGGCCTTGCGCGGTGGGCAGGCGGAACACCTGGCCACGCAGCTTGCCCAGGGGTTGGCTGCGGGTCGCTTCGTCCACGCCGGCCAGCGCCAGCACGCTTTGCGCCGCAAAGCGCCCCACCGCCAGCACGATGCGTGGTTGCAGCAGCTCGATCTGGCGCTGCAGGAAAGGCGAACACTGCGCCACCTCGGCGGGTTCGGGGTTGCGGTTGTGCGGCGGACGGCACTTGATGACGTTGGTGATGTAGACACGCTCGCCACGTGCCAGGCCCATGGCAAACAGCATCTTGTCGAGCAGCTGTCCGGCCGCACCCACGAAGGGCTCGCCCTGGCGGTCTTCCTGTTCGCCCGGGGCCTCGCCCACCACCAGCCAGTCGGGGCGCTGGTGATCGCCCACACCGGGCACCACGTTGCAGCGGCCTTGGCTCAAGGGGCAGGCGGTGCAGGCGCGCATGCTGTCTTGCAGCGCGGGCCAGTCCAGGTGCGACAGGCTGGAGGGCACCAAGGGCACAGTGGGTTTGGGCGCCACGGGTGCGGGTGTGGGGCGAACCACTGGGGCCGTGGGAATGGCAGCGGGTGCAGCAGCGGAGGGGCGTGGCGTGGGTGGCGCGATGGTGGGCGCAGGGGCAGGCACGGGGGCGGGGGCGGCCGGCGCCTCAGGCTCGGGCCACCACAGGCGCACGCCCATCTCGGCCAACATGGCGCGCTGGCGCTCATCGAGTTGCAGGCCTTGGGCCAACACGGGCGGTGTCTCGCTCATGCGGTCACCTTGAGGTTAAGGCTCATCACGATGGCGTCTTCGCGCCGGTGCTTGTCCAGCGGGTAGTAGTCGCGGCGGCGGCCCACTTCGGCAAACCCACGCTGGCGGTAGGCGGCCAGCGCGGGGGCATTGCTGGCGCGCACCTCCAGCCACAACCACTGGGCCTGCTGGGCTCGCGCCCACAGGGCCAGGCCATCCAGCAGCACGCGGCCCCAGCCCTGGCGCTGCAAGGCGGGCACCACGGTGATGTTGAGCAGGTGCACCTCGTCCAGGATTTGCATGGCCACCAGGTAGCCGATCAACACACGCCCGTCGGCCAGCGTGGGCAAGCCCACATCACCAGGCAAGGCTTCACCCAACAGCGCCTGGGTGTGGTGGCCGACGTTCAGGGTGTCTTTGAAGTGGCCGACGGTCCAGGGGTGGCTGTAGGCGGTTTTTTCCACCTCCACCACCAAGGGCAAAACGTCGGCGCTCAGAGGCACCCATTCAAAGCGCCTCGTCATGCAGCCCCCGCTGCCTGGGCCAGCTTGATGGCCTCGCGCTCGGCCGTGGTCTGGGCCACCTTGTCGCGCACGTACAGGGGTTGCGCCTCAGCGGCGGTCACGGCCAGGCCACGGCCCAGCGCCTCGGGCGCCAGGCGCAGCAAAGCCATGGCCGAGGGCAAGGCAAACACGTGAGGCAAGGCCCGCAGCGTCGGGTCAAAACGTTCGCCGTACGCCGCCGCCGCGTTGCCCGCCAGCACGGTGCCCGCCGTGGGCGGCACGGCCAGGTGCAGGTCTTCGGGGCGGCACAGGCGCGGGGCATCACACGCGGTCAGCACCTGGGCCTGCAGCCGGTAGGTGGCCACATAGACCTCGTCCATGCGGGCGTCGAGCACCGCAGCGATGGTGTGGGGCATGGCCTGTCCCGTGGCGGCCAGCTCTGCACGCGCGGCTTCGGCCACAGCCCACAGGGTGTCCAGCGGCAACACGGGCACCCCCTCGGGGCGGGCGGCAAAAGCCAGGCCCTGGGCCACGGCGCACGCGGTGCGCACGCCAGTGAAGGCCCCCGGGCCACGCCCGAACACGATGGCGTCCAGTTCGTCCAAGCGCCACCCCGCGTGGGCCAGCAAGGCCTGGATCTGGGGGATGAGTGTGGCCGAGGCTTGGGCACCGCCCACACCGCTGTATTGGGCCAGCGGCGCGGCGTCAAGGCCGCCCGCGCCCACGGCCACCGACAAGCTGTCGGTGCTGGTGTCAAAAACTAGGAATCGGGAAACGCTGGCCATGGCCAATTGTGCTTCAGCCACGCGTGGCCCCGGCCAACGGCGTGGCCACCGCCCGCACGCCAAACACGATGCCCGCCGTGACCAGCAGCAGCCCCGCCAGCAGGTTCCAGTGCAGGGGCTCGCCCAGCAGCCACACGGCGCCCATGGCCGACAACCCCGGCACCAGCGAGGTGATCATCGTGGAGCGCACCGGCCCGAAGTACCGCACCATCTGGGTGAAGGTGATGCCGGAAATCACCACCGAACCCACGCCCTGAAACAGGCCCTGAAACACCAACTCCTGCCAGGGCGCGTGCGCCAGGTGGCTGGTCACCACACCGGTGGCCGCCAACAACGCGTACGCCGGCACAAACGCCAGCAAAGCAAACACCGACACGGCCACCGTGGCCGGCACCGCCGCCAGGCCGTGGCGGCGCGCCACCACGGTGTAATTGGCCCAGCAGAACGCGGCGGCCATGAACATCAGGTCGCCCATCCACACCGTGCCGCCGCCAAAAGCCTGCAACAGGCTGGCACCACCCACCAGCAGATCGCCACTGAGGATCAGCAACAGGCCAATGGCGCGCGTGGGTGTGATGCGGTCGCGCAGCACCCAGGCGGCCACCAGGGTGGTGAACAGCGGCAGCGTGCCGGGCATGAGCACCGAGGCGTGGGTGGCCGGCGCAAAGTAGAAACCACTGTAGGCCAGGCAGGCGTAAGCGATGCCGGCCAACAGCCCGACCGTGACCGTGAGCCGCGCCGACAGCGGCGACAGTCCCAGCCACGAGGGCACGCGCCCGGCCGCCCGCCGCACCATACACCACCCCACAGGCAACAGCACCACGCCCGCGCCCACAAAACGCATGAAAGCGATGTCGAACGGGGTGAGGGAGCGGTGGGCACTGGCCCGGGCCACCACGATGAAGGCGGTCCACATCAGGACCGTGACCAGCGCGGCGCCCACGCCCAACACACGCGGGCTGGGCCGGCGAAAGGAAAACGTCATGGGCGGGATTATCCCGGTGGCGCTCGGATAATCGGGCCCATGGCAAGCTATTCCCCATTGTGTTGGCGACTCTCTGTGTGTGTTCTGCTGGCGGGCGGTGCGCTCTTGGCCCAGGCACAACCCGTGCCCCTGGCGCCTGAAACCTTGCCGGCCACCGTCAACACCGCTTTGGCCCAGGCCCGCGTGCCCGCCTCGGCGCTGGCCGTGCTGGTCATGGACGCCGGCGACAGCGGTCAGGTCTACGCCACCCACCGCGCGCAGGCGCCGGTCAACCCGGCCTCGGTGATGAAACTCGTCACCACCTACGCCGCGCTCGACCTGCTGGGCCCCGGCCACACCTGGACCACCCCGGTCTACACCGATGGGGTGTTGAAAGACGGCGTGCTGCAAGGCAACCTGTACCTGCAGGGCGGCGGTGACCCCAAGCTGGTGACCGAACGCCTGTGGCTGCTGATGCGGCGCATACAGGGGCTGGGCATTCGCCGCATCGCGGGCGACATCGTGCTGGACAAACGCGCCTTCCAGCTGCCCCCGGTGGACCCGGGCGCCTTCGACGGCGAACCGCTGCGCCCCTACAACGCCGCACCCGAGGCGCTGCTGATCAACTTCAAGTCGGTGGTGATGACCTTCACACCCGACCCGTCCAACGGCGTGGCGCAGGTGGCGGTGGAGCCCCCGCTGGGCGGCGTGGCCCTGCCCACCAGCGTACCTTTGGCCGCGAACGGCGCGGGGTGTGGCGACTGGCGTGGCGGCCTCAAAGCCGACTTCTCAGACCCATTGCGCATCCGCCTGGCGGGCGCCTACCCCGCCGCCTGTGGCGAACGCAGTTGGCCCGTGGCCTACGCCGCGCCCGAGCGGTTTGCCGAACGCGCGGTGGCGGGCATGTGGTTGGCCGTGGACGGCCAGCTGGACGGCCAGGTGCGCGAAGGCGCCGTGCCCGCCGGCCTGGCGCCCCGACTGAACTGGCCCTCCGTGCCGCTGCCCGAGGTGGTGCGCGACGTCAACAAGTTCAGCAACAACGTGATGGCCCAACACCTGCTGCTGAGCCTGGCCCTCAACAACGCCAACAACGGCCCAGCCACCTTCGATGGCGCCCGCCAGCGTGTGGCCACCTGGTGGCGCGAACGTGTGGGCGCCGCTGTGCCCGTGCCCGAGATCGACAACGGCGCGGGCCTCAGCCGCACGGCGCGCACCACGGCGCAGGCGCTGGGCCGTTTGCTGCGCACCGCCTATGCGACCGGGCACATGCCCGAACTGATGGCATCCCTGCCCTTGAGCGGGCACGACGGCACGCTGCGACGCAGCCAGAACGCGGTGGGCCTGGCCCATCTGAAAACAGGCAGCCTGAACGAGGTGAATGCGCTGGCCGGCTATGTGCACAGCACACAGGGCAAACGGCTGGTGTTTGTGGCCATCGTCAACCACCCCAACGCCCACGCAGCGCGGCCCGCGCTGCAGGCCCTGGTGGGGTGGGCGGCCGGGCAGCCCTGATCAGGTCGCCAGCAGTTTCTGCATGGTCTCGCGCAGGCCCGGCGCGAGTTCGGGGCGTTGCATGGCCAGCTCCACCGTGGCCTCCAGAAAACCTTCCTTGCTGCCGCAGTCGTAGCGCTTGCCTTCGTAGCGGAAGGCGTAGACCTTCTGGCTGCGCATCAGGCCGGCAATGCCATCGGTGAGCTGTATCTCGCCGCCCACACCACGCGGCTGTTCGCGGATCTGCTGGAACACCTCGGGCGTGAGCACGTAGCGCCCGGCCACGCCCCAGCGCGACGGAGCGACTTCGGGCGCGGGTTTTTCAACGATCTCGCGCACGTCCATCAGGCGTTCGCCCAACATCTCGCCGGCGACGATGCCGTAGCGGCGGGTGTGCTCGGGCGGCACCTCCTGCACCGCCAGGATGGAGCGGCCCAATTGGCCAAACTGGCGCACCATCTGGCTCAGCACGGCGCCGTCGGCCGGCGTGCCCACCATCAGGTCGTCGGCCAGCAGCACGGCAAAGGGCTCGCCGGCCACCAGCGGCTCCGCGCACAACACCGCGTGGCCCAGGCCCAGGGCCTTGGGCTGGCGGATGGCGATGCACACCATGTCGTCGGGTTTGACCGAACGCACCTGCTCCAGCAGTGCCTCCTTGCCAGCGTCCTCCAGTTCGCGCTCCAGCTCGTAGGCCATGTCGAAGTGGTCGTCGATGGCGCGCTTGTGGCGGCCGGTCACGAAGATCATTTCGCGGATGCCGGCGGCGTAGGCCTCTTCCACCGCGTACTGGATCAGCGGCTTGTCCACCACCGGCAGCATTTCTTTGGGCATGGCTTTGGTGGCAGGCAAAAAGCGGGTGCCCATGCCGGCCACAGGGAAAACAGCTTTGCGAACGGGGGTGGGGGTCATCTGAAACAGCCTGTCCAAACAAAGGTGAAAAGCATACAGGCAAGCGACGGCGGGGCCGTGGCCCGATGGAACCACGGCCCCGCCGGAGCGGCCACGCGCTCAGCGCAGCAATTGGCCCAGCAAGGCGCCCAGATCGGGACCTTGGCCCGCGCCGCCCTGCGGCAATTGGCCGTCAGGTGTCATGCGGTCGATCAGACCCGGGAGCGCCTGCGCGAGCAGATCGCCGAGTTGCCCGCCGTTCATGCCCAGTTGGCCGCCGAGTTGCCCCAGCACATCGCTGCCCAAGGCCGATTCGAGCTGGTTGCCCGACACCGGCATGTTTTGCCCGCGCCCGATCCACGACTGCACGATGTCACCCAGACCGGCCTGGTTCAACTGCGCGACCAGACCGCCCAGGCCACCGGCACCACCGCCCTTGCCGCTCAGCAGTTCCATGAGCACCGGCGCCAATGCCGCCAGTTGACCCATGTCCAGGCCGGCACCTGCCGCCGGGGTTTGAGCCGCATTGCCTTGTGCCGCAGCCGCCAGGCCGCCGAGCACCGATTTCAACAAGTCCATGGTGTTTCCCTGTGATGGTTGTAGAGCCCACAGCATAGCGACTCAGGCCGGCGCCACGGCGGCCGGCAGCGTCAAGCGCACACGCAAACCGCCCAACGGGGCCTCATCCAGCGCCAGCGCCAGCGCACCACCGTATGCCGTGGCCAGCTCCTGCACGATGTGCAGGCCCAGGCCGGAGCCGGGCACACTTTCGTCCAGCCGCACGCCACGGGCCAGCACCACATCGCGTCGCGCCGGCGCCACCCCGGGTCCATCGTCGTCCACCAGCAGGCACCAAGCCCCCGGCGCCGACACCACGCTCACCACCACCTCAGCGCGGGCCCATTTGCATGCGTTTTCCAGCAGGTTGCCCAACATTTCCTGCAGGTCGGGTTCGGCGCAGGCACAACGGGCGGCGGGGTCGATGGCCTCAACGCGCACCCGCAGGCCACGATCGGCGTAGACCCGCTGCACCACCCGCAACAGCCCAGCCACCAGCGGCGCCAACGGCACCTGCTCGGCGCCGAACACCTTGTGGGCCGCGGCACGGGCGCGCGCCAGGTGCCAGTCCACCTGGCGGCGCGCGGCCTCGGTCTGCTCGCGCACCGCAGCGCCCAGCGGCGTGCCATCGCGCGACGCGGCCTGCGCCATCACCGCCAGCGGGGTCTTGACCGCATGCGCCAGGTTGCCCGCCTGTTGGCGCGCGCGTTCGACCATCTCGTCGATGCGCTCCAGCACGGCGTTGAAGCCCTGCACCAGGGGCAGCAGCTCGGTCGGTGTGTCGGCGGCAATACGCGCGGCGCGCCCTTCGCGCAGCGCCAACACCGCTTGCTGCAAGGCGCGCAGCGGCGCCAGGCCCACCGTCACCTGCGCCCAGGCGGCCGCCACCAGCAAGGCCCACAACACAGCCAGCGACAAGCCCAGCACGCGGCCAAAACGCGTCACGGCCTGGGCCGAGGCGCTGCGGTCTGCGGCCACCAGCAGCCGCCACACCTGCTCCGGCTGCCCGGCCGGGTAGACCGCGCGCTCCACCACGCGCAACACGGCGCCTTGTGGTCCGGTGATGTCATGCCGGTGCACGCTGCCATCGGGCAGCGCGTCGGCGGTGTTGTCCAGGGTGGCGTCCCAGAGCGAGCGCGAGCGCAGCACGCCGCGCACCTGCGCGCCGTCCACCTGCCAGTACAGGCCCGAATAGGGCCGGCGCCAGCGCGGGTCGGCCAGGACGGTGTCATCCAGCACCATCTGCCCTTGTGGGTTGAACTCCACCAGGGCGGTGAGTTGGTCGAGCTGCTGGCGCAGGCCCTCGTCGAACTGGCGGTCGATCTCGGCCCGGAACAGGGCGGTGAGCGCCAGCCCGGCCAGCACCAGGGCCAGGGCCAGCGCCACGGCTGTGCCCGCCAACAGGCGCCAGCGCAAGGACATGAGCAGCCGCCAGCGCGCCATGGCTATGCGCTTGGCGCCACCAGCCGGTAGCCCAGGCCGCGCACGGTTTCAATCAGCTCGGGCGGCAGCTTCTTGCGCAGGCGGCCCACAAACACCTCGATGGTGTTGGAGTCGCGGTCGAAATCCTGGGCGTAGATGTGTTCGGTGAGTTCGGCGCGCGACACCACCGCGCCCGGCCGGTGCATGAGGTAGGCCAGCACCTTGTACTCGTGGCTGGTGAGGTTGATCGGGTGGCCTTCCAGCGTGACGCGACCGCTGCGCGTGTCCAGCGCCAACGCACCACACACCAGCGTGGGCGAGGCCAGCCCCTGGGCGCGGCGGATCAGCGCACGCACGCGGGCCAGCAACTCCTCGGTGTGAAAAGGTTTGGTCAGGTAATCGTCGGCACCGGCGTCGATGCCGGCCACCTTTTCGTGCCACTGGTCGCGTGCGGTGAGGATGAGCACGGGTGCGGCCATGCCTTCGCTGCGCCAGCGCTTGAGCACGCTCAGGCCGTCCATCTGCGGCAGGCCCAGGTCGAGCACCACCGCGTCAAAGGGCTGCGTGCCGCCCAGGGCCCAGGCATCGCGGCCGTTGTCCACCCAGTCCACCGCATAGCCGGCTTCACTCAGCGTTTGCTTGAGCGGCGTGGCCAGCGCGGCGTCGTCCTCAACCAGCAGCACCCGCATCAGCGCGCCTCCCGTTGCCGCGAACGCGCCTTGAGCACACGCGCATTGGCGGCGTCCACCTCCAGCTTGAGCAAGCCGCCGCTGGGCTGCAGCAGCTTGATCTCGTACGTCCAGCGGTCAGCGTCGCGCTCCAGCTCCACCTCCAGCACCTGACCGGGGTGCTCAGCCGCCACGCGCTGCAGCACGGTGGTCAGGGGCAGGATTTCGCCGGCCTGCAGGGCCGCGCGGGCACGGTCGTGGTCGGCATGGTCGCTCGCGGCGGCAGGCATCACCGCAAACAGGCAAACCCAAAGGGCAAGGGCAAACGTCGAGACAGCAAGGTGTTTCATGGCGCGTCGCGCGGGTCTACAGAGAGGAGAAGCGTGCATTGTTGCCCTGCAACGATGAACCGCACATGAACAGCGGCTTCAGGAAAGGTACAGGGAGCGGGTCGCAACATCGTGGCCATGACACATTCCATCGCTTCATTGTGCGCCGTCATCGCAGCCTGCGTGCTGGGCACCACCAGCCCGGCGCAAGCTGGCGACACCAGCCCCACCCAGCAGCTCGAACGCTGGAGCGCCCAAGCCGGCACACCGGGCCAAGCCGCACGCGGCCAGCAGCTGTTCAACACCCGCCACGGGGGTGAGTGGTCGTGCAGCAGCTGCCACAACAGCCCACCCACCACGCGCGGCCAACACGCCAGCACCGGCAAGCCCATCGCACCTTTGGCGCCAGCCTTCAACCGCGAGGCCTTCACGGACACCGCCAAGGTGGACAAGTGGTTTCGCCGCAACTGCAAGGACGTGCTGAGCCGCGAATGCACCACCGGCGAAAAAGCCGACGTGTTGGCCTACCTCTTGAGCCTGAAACCATGAAACACACCCTTGCCCTTGCAGCCGCGCTGCTGGCCACCTTCAGCGCCCACGCCGACAGCGGCCGCGCCATGCCCGCCCAGGTGCCCAAGGCCTACACCCAGGAATGTGCGGCCTGCCACGTGGCCTACCCGCCGGGTATGTTGCCCGCCGCTTCGTGGCGCCGCGTGATGACCGGTCTGGACAAGCACTACGGCACCGACGCCAGCCTGGACGCTGCCACCGTGACGCAACTGAGCACCTGGCTGCAAACCCACGCCGGCACCTACAAGCGTGTCAGCACCGAACCGCCGGAAGACCGCATCACCCGCTCCCCGTGGTTTGAACGCAAGCACCGCCAGGTGGACCCCGCCGTGTGGAAGCTGCCCAGCGTGAAAAGCCCCGCCCAGTGCGCGGCCTGCCACACGGGTGCCGAACAAGGCGATTTCGACGACGACCGGCTGCGTTTGCCCGCCGGTCTCAGCGCCCAACAGCAGCGCGCCTGGCGCGACTGATTTTTTGCGAGCCCACACCATGCAAACCACCGCCCCCTCCACCGCACCCACACGCAGCACCCCTTTGGCCACACGCCGCGTGACCGACGCCCCCACCCGCATGTTCCACTGGCTGTTTGCCCTGTGTTTTGTGGGCGCCTACGCCACCGCCGACGGCGAACGCTGGCGGCTCCTGCACGTGACCCTGGGCTACACGCTGGCCGGCCTGCTGGGCTTTCGGGTGCTGTACGGGCTGGTGGGGCCACAACACGCGCGGCTCTCGCTGCTGTGGCGCAAGGTGAATGGCCTGCCCAAGTGGCTGCGCTCGTTCAAGCCCGCCGCAGGCCAGGCGCCGCTGGCGGACGTCAACTGGCGGCAGGGGCAAAATCTGGCCATGGCCGGCGCCGTGGTGCTGTTGATGGCCCTGGTGCTGCCGCTCACCCTGAGCGGCTACGCCACCTACAACGAATGGGGCGGCGAGTGGCTGGAAGAAGTGCACGAGTTCGTGGGCGAGTTCTTCCTCTGGACCGTGCTGGCCCACCTGGCCCTGCTGCTGGGCCTGAGCCTGCTGCGCCGCAAGAACCAGGCGCTGCCCATGCTGACCGGCCGCATCGAAGGCAACGGCCCCGACTTCGCCAAACGCAACCACGTGTGGCTGGCGGGCCTGTTGTTGGTGGCGGTGCTGGGCTATTGGGCGTGGGAGTGGCAACAAGCGCCCATCGGCCTCAGCGGGCCGGCCGCCAGCGGCTGGACCGACCGCCACCCTGGCCACGACGAGGACGACTGAGCCTCAGCGGATCAGTCGCGCGCCCGGCAACAGGCCACCGTTGTCATCGGACACGACCGCACAATTGACCACGACCCGCGTCATGCGCAAGCTCAGCTCACCACGCTCCACCGCGTCCAGCACCGCCTCCTCCGACGTGAGCGCGCGGCGCGTGAACCCTGGCAACCAGGCCACCTCCACCACGCGCCACAGCGGGCTGTAGGCGCGGTCGGTGCTGCCCGGCCCCACCGGCGAGGGCACCGACGGAAACACGTTGATCTGCGCACCATCGGTGAAGTGATAGACCCGCTCCAGCGCATGGCGAAACCCCGGCGGTGTGTTGTCGGCCGGCACCGTGGCAGCTAGGCGCGGTGCGTGGTTGATGCCCATGGCGCGGGCCGCCTCCGCGTCCGACGCATCGGTGCTGACGTAGCCGATCTGCCGGCCTTCAAACCACGCGAAGCGCAAAGGCAGGCTGACCTGGGGCGCGCTGGCGCAGGCCCCCAACATCAGCACAAGGCAAGCCCCCGCCAGGCGCCGGCCCCAGGACAAAAAGGAGGTGTTCATCGCCACATGCTAGGCGATGCGGGACGGGGCTCAGACCGCCAGGGCCTTTGCCCTCGATCCGATGCGCCATGCCCAGGCCACCAAAGGCGCGCCGTACAAGATGAGGGCCAGCGCCGCCAGCACCAGCGGCATGGCCAGGTAGACCCAGCCGGTCAGCACCTCGCCGCCCAGCGCCACGCCCACCCACAGCGCCACGGCCGGGTTGACGAAGGAGTAGCTACCCGCCACAGCGGGTGTGGCGTTTTGCAGCAGCCACAGGTAGGCGTTCAGTGTGACCAGCGTGCCCATCACCACCAGGTACAACCACGCCGCCCACGACGCGGTGCTGACCTGATCGAGGCTGAAGCGGGCCGTGGCCGGCTCCAGCGCCCAGGCGGCGGCCAGGCCCATCAGGCCACCCAGCAACCACTGCGCGCCCGAGGCCATGGCCGGCGCCGGCTGCGACAGCTTGCGCGAGGCGTAGGACCCCAGGCTCCAGCACAGGGGCGCGCCAAAGGCACACAAGGTGCCCAGCCAGGTGGCCGAAAAATCGCCCTCCAGCGCCAGCACCGCCGCCCCGGCCACGCCCAAGGCCAGGCCCAGCCAGCTGGTCAGCGGCACACGTTCGCCCCCCAGGCGCGACCACAGCGCCAGCCACATGGGCATGGTGGTGACCACGGTGGCCATGAGCCCGGAGCCGATGCCCAGCTTTTGCGCCAGCACCACCATGGACATGGCGCCAAAGGCCATCAGCCCGCCCACCAGCGCGGTGTGCCGCCACTGGGCAGCGCTGGGCCAGGGCAGGCCCTGGGCACGGGCAATGGCCAGCATCACCACGCCCGCCGACACAAAGCGCGCGCCGTTCATGAGCAAAGGCGGCATGGACGCCATGGCCACACCCAAGGCGTAGTAGGTGGTGCCCCAGACGAGGTAGACGATGAGCAGGGCCACCACCAGGGGCAGCAAGCGGCCGTTTTGGGCAGCGATCTTGAAATCGATAGGCATTTGGCGTTCTTGGCCGGATAATTTCCAGCAATCTGGCAATGGGCTGGATTTTGATCAAAATTGCGCGGCCATGCAAGCAAATTTACAGATAGACCCGACGGACGCCAGAATTCTTACGGCGCTCAGCGCCGACAGCCGACGTTCTTACGCCGATGTGGCCGCTGAGGTGGGCCTGTCCACCGCCGCCGTGCACGAGCGGGTGAAGAAGATGCTGGAGCGCGGCGTGATCGAGCGCTTTGCCCTGCGTGTGGACCCGGCCAAGGTGGGCCAGCACTTCACCGCCTACGTGGCCATACGCAACGACGGCGGTGTGCACTGCCGCGACATCGCGCCGCGCCTGCGCGAGATGCCCGAGGTGCTGGAGCTGCACAGCGTGGCCGGTGAACACGACTTTTTGGCCAAAATTCGCACCACCCACGCCCGCGCGCTCGAAGACGTGCTCTACCAAATCAAGGCCATCCCGGGCGTGGCGCGCACCACCAGCACGGTGGTGCTCAACACCGAGTTCGAGGACCGGCCCATCGCCTACGGTATGCAGGACGCTGCATAACTCGCAAGCCCCAGGCGCGGGGTGGGCCATCCATGGGTAGCATCGCGGGCCTTGAGCCACCCCAACGGAGACCTGCCCCATGCCCGCCTTTGCCCGCCTTGCCCCGCTCGCCCGCCTGTTCGCTGCCGCCAGTTTCGGCCTGGCGGCGCTGGCCGCGCAGGCGCAATCCATCGTGGTCGCGTCCACCACCTCCACCGAACAATCCGGCCTGTTCGGCCACCTGTTGCCCGAGTTCAAGAAGGCCAGCGGCATCGACGTGAAGGTGGTGGCCCTGGGCACCGGCCAAGCCATTGACATGGCGCGCCGTGGCGACGCCGACGTGCTGTTTGTGCACGACAAGGTAGCCGAAGACAAGTTTGTGGCCGACGGATTTGCCGAGCGCCGCTTTGAGGTGATGTACAACGACTTTGTGCTGATCGGCCCCAAGGCCGACCCAGCCACCACCAAGGGCAGCGACATCGTGGCCGCCCTCAAAAAAGTGGCCACGGCCAACGCGCCCTTCATCTCGCGCGGCGACAAAAGCGGCACCCACGCAGCCGAGTTGCGCTTCTGGAAAATGACGGACACCGATAACACCAAGGGCAGCGGCTACAAGGAATGTGGTTGTGGCATGGGCCCGGCGCTCAACATCGGCGCGTCGTCCGGCGCCTATGTGCTGGCCGACCGGGGCACCTGGCTCAACTTCAAGAACCGCGCCGACCTGACCGTGTTGGTCGAGGGCGACAAGCGCCTGTTCAACCAGTACGGCGTGATGCTGGTCAGTGCGGCCAAACACCCGCACGTGAAAACCGCCGACGGCAAGAAGTTTGTGGACTGGGTGGTGTCGCCCGCCGGCCAGGCCGCCATCGCCAGCTACAAGATTGGCGGTGAGCAGCTGTTTTTTCCCAACGCCGCACGCTGAGGGGCGCCGCCCCTGAGCCGCCCGCCCGGGGGTTTCTAGAATCGGCGGCATGGTCACGCTGCCGCCCGAACCCACCCCCACCACCTGGGCCGATCTGCTGGCCCAGCAACAGCGCGCCCAGCGCCTGAACACCCCCTGCGGCGACGGCCAGCTCGTCTGGCACCGCTGGGGCGAGGGTGCACCGGTGGTCTTGCTGCACGGCGGCTCGGGCAGCTGGATCCACTGGGTGCGCAACATCGACGCCCTGGCCCAGGCCGGGCACAGCGTGTGGGTGCCCGACCTGCCCGGCTTCGGCGACTCCAGCCCGCCGCCCGAGGGCCACGACGCCGATGTGATGCCGCCGCTGCTGGAACAGGGCCTGGCCACCCTGCTGGGCACCACGCCGGTGGACCTGATCGGCTTTTCGTTCGGCGGCATGGTGGCCAGCCTGTGGGCCGCCGCGCACCCAGCGCGCGTGCGCCGCCTGCTGCTGCTGGGCGCACCGGGGCTGGGCATCGAGCGCGCCCAGCCGCTGGACCTGCGCATGTGGTCGCACCTGCCCGAGGGTGCGCCGCGCGAGGCCGTGATGCGCCACAACCTGCTGGCGCTGATGCTGCAACACCCGGCGTCCGTCACCGACCTGGTGTTGCGCATGCAGGCCCACAACCTCAAACGCGAACACCGCCGCATGAAGCGGCGCATGCTCTCGCAAACCGACGTGCTGCGCCACACCCTGCCCCGCCTGGCCTGCCCGCTGTGGGGCCTGTGGGGGACCAACGACGCGCTCTTTGTGGACCGACACGCGGAAGTGGCCCAGGCCCTGGCGCTGGCACCCCACTTCCGGCACCTGCACTGGGTGCCCGACGCCGGGCACTGGGTGCAGTTCGAAGCCCACGCCGCCGTCAACGCTTGGCTGCTCGACTGGCTGGCCCCACCGCCGTGACGCCGTGAAGCCACGCCGGGCACCGCCCTTGCCACACATCGACCCGGCGCGCTGCACCGGTTGTGGCTGGTGTGCCGCGGTGTGCCCGCCCCATGTGCTGAGCCTGGTGCCGATGCCGGACCACACCAAGACCTCGGTGCTGCACAACGTGGGGGGCTGCACCGGTTGCAGCCTGTGTGAGACCCGCTGCCCGTTTCAGGCCATCACGATGCAGGCGGCGACAACGCCGCGAGCCCCCGCTGCGCCCGGCCCAGGTCCATCGCCGGGTACAACTGCTTGAGCGCGCGCAGCGCCAGACCCTCCAGCAAGCCGGCCAGTTGATGTGATGCCTGCGGGTCTTGTGGCGCGGCCCACAGCGCCGCCAGTTCGTCCGCACGCTGGGCGACCAGACCGCCCACCACCTGTTGCCACAGCGCGGGCGCGCCCTCATCCACAAACGCACCCCGACCCCGCCCGAAGTGCGCCACGGCCAGGTAGGTGCACAGGGCCACCTCCACCAGCTCGCGCCAAGCCTCCACCGACAACCGTGCCTCCGGCACATCCACCCCACGCAGGCGGTTGGCCGCCAGCGCGGCACCCGCAAAGGTAGCGGCCCCGGCGAGCGCACCGATCAAGGCGCCCGCGCCCATGGACAGGCCACCCGCCATCAGGTCGGCCCCCAGCCCGGTGGCTGCGCCGGATGAAATGGCGCCCAGCCAACCCGCCTGTGCCTTGCTCACGGGCACCCGCACCTGCAGCAGCGACTGCGCCAGCGCCTGCCAGTGGGGGCGCCCCGCCTCGCCATGCAGGCCGTGTTGGTCGAGCAGCACACGCGTGAAGCTTTGCTGGCACCCGGCCACATGCCGAGCCAACGCCGCCTGGGCCTGGTCGGGCGCGCCACGCATCACCTCGGTGGCTCGCAGCAAGGCGGGCGCCATGGCGGCCATGGACGCCTGAAACCGCAGCAACTGCGCTTGCCACCAGCGGTCCAGCAGCCGCTGGTGGCTGGCTTGCACATGGTCGGGCAGGCAGGGCGCGAGGGCCTCGAACAGCGCCTCCTCCTGCACCCAGCATCGGCTGAAGGCGTCCAGCGGCAACACACCACGCACCACCGCGAACGTGGCCAGGTGCCGCTGCCAGCGCGCCACCTCGGCGGCCTGCTGGTCGGCATCGCCCGCCGGGCCGAGCTGGTTCAGCAACACCAGCACGGGTTTGCCCATCCAGGCCAGGATCTTCAGTTCGTGCGCGAGGTAACCAGCGTCCTGCGGCGCTTCGCTGGCGTTGACGAGGTAGAGCAACACGTCGGCGTCATCGCGTGCGCTGCGCATGGCGCGTTGGCTCAGAAAAAACGCCGGGTCGGTCCAACGGTCCCACACCTGCGACAGAAACCAGCCCAGCGGGTTGCCCGACTGGCTCAGGCGGCGGTACAGGCGCGCCGAATCGCCCAGCCCCGGCGTGTCCCACCACACCAGGCGGTCGCCGGCCTCGGTCTGCAGCAGGGTGTGGGCTTCGGCGTGTTGGGTCACGTGGGCGGCATCGCGCACCTCGCCCACGTCGGCGCCCAACAAGGTGCGGGTGAGCGTGGTCTTGCCCACGTTGGTGTGCGACACCAGGCACAGGGCCAGGGTGTGGGCCTGCGGTGAGGCTGCCGCCTCGGCTTCAATGCGCGCGTCAACGCGAATTTCAGGCAGGGTCATGTTCTGCCTCCAGCGACCAAACGCGCACGGGCACGGTGCCCAAAACCTCGCGCCACAAGGCCTCGCGCTCGGCCAGGCGGGCGGCGCGCGCGCCCGGTGCCAGGTGGGCACTGAAGGCGCTGCTGTCCAGCCACACCTCCACCGCACCGGCGGCGGCCACCTGGCGCACCAACCCAGCGTGGGTTTCCTGCTCCGGCGTGGCGGCCAGGCCGAACAGCACGATGATCTGGCGCTGCTGCCCGCGTGGTGCGGGTGGCAGGGCAGGCACGGCATCGCCATAGGCCACCGGAGGCAACAACTGGGGCGTGGCCGAGGGGCCAAAACGCTCGCGCACCGCCTTCGCCAGACCGCGCTCGCCCGAAGCCGTGAGGTGGTGGCTGTAGGGCAACACCACGGCGGTGGTGGCGGGGCCACCGTGGTCGGCCAACAGGCGCACGAAGTAGGGGTCGGACAGATCGAGGTGCAAACGCTGCATCGCCCGGCGCGCGCGCCAGAACGACAGGCCCGCCAGCACCAGCCGGGGCGCCGCCACGCCCAGCAGCAACAGGCGGCCCCACCACGCCGCCCAGATGCTGCCATCGGCCTTGACAGCGCCCGCCCCACGCTCCAGGCGCACCATGTCGTCCAGCGAGATCGGTGCCGCACCCAGCCACTGGCCCACCGTGGCAAACAGCAAGTGCATGTGTTCGGCGCTCAGCCACTGGCTCTGCCAGCCCACACGGAATTCGGTGAACAAACCCTTGGCCAACAAGGCCGCCACCATGCCCACCGCACACAGCGCCGCCGACAGGTGCAACGTGCCCGCCAAGCGGGCGCTGGTGGCCGGGCCGGCCAGGCGCATCCAGTCGCGCTGGAAACTGCGCGCCATGGCCCACAAAGGGCGCGACCACGCGCGAGGCCAGGCCAGCTTGGCCAGCACCAAGCCCCATCGGTTGGCAGGGTTGGTGTGAACAAACAGACCGCGCACCGCCCACACCGCCAGGCCCACCAACACCAGCAGGTTCCAACCCACAAACAGGCTGAGCGCGGGCGAAAGCAAATCGATGGCCTGGGGCGACACCCAGAACTCGGCCACCAGCCCGACCAGCAAGCCCAGCGGTGGCAGGCCCCAGCGCAGCAGCGTCATCAGCCAGGCATCGCCCTGCAGCGCGCTCAGGCGCGGCTGGCGCACCAGCGCATCGGCCAGCAGGCGCTCGGCCCGACGGACGATGAAGGCCTCGGTCCACGCGAGGCGGCGTGCTTCGGAGGCGGGTTGTGGCGCGGCCGCCAGCGCAGCGGCCGTGGCGGCATCGCGCTGGACCGGGCTCAGGCAGGTGTCGGCCGTCGCGGCGGTTTCCACCGCCTTGACCAGCAACACCGCCCTGGCCTGTTGTTCGTTCATCTGGCGTTCCCTGGGCCCATGCTGGGCCCTTCACGCCATTATGCGGAGAAGCCTGTGCTCAACGCGTCGGCAGCACCGTGCCCCAGCACTCGCCAAACCCCACACGTGCGGCACCGGGCTGTTCGCACCAGCCGCGCAGCACCACCGCGTCGCCATCTTGCAAGAAGGTGCGGGTTTCGCCGTTGGGCAAGGCCACGGGGTTTTTGCCACCCTGGGTCAGCTCGATGAGCGCACCGGCCTGGTCCAGCGTGGGGCCGGACAAAGTGCCCGTGCCCAACAAATCGCCCGGCTGCAGGTTGCAGCCGTTGACCGTGTGGTGGGTCACCATCTGCGCCAACGTCCAGT
The DNA here is from genome assembly GCF_042665215.1 of Hydrogenophaga atypica. Lineage (NCBI taxonomy): Bacteria > Pseudomonadati > Pseudomonadota > Betaproteobacteria > Burkholderiales > Comamonadaceae > Hydrogenophaga > Hydrogenophaga atypica. The sequence goes on along the minus strand of NZ_JBHTCA010000001.1, from coordinate 177,732 downwards.
AGGCATGGCGGTAACTGGTGCGGCTGATGGCCGCGTCTTGCTCGCCGGCTTCGCGCATGCGGGTGGTTTGTAGGCCCACCTGCAACTGGATGTCGAACGCACCACCGGCCCGGTTGGCCTCGCTGTCCAGGTAGGGCAGCGGCTGCGGGTCGTCGGCCGGGCGGGTGAAAGGCACGCGGTACGGCGCCAGCGCTTCGAGCGTCACCACCCAGGGTGAGATGGTGGAGGCGAAGTTCTTGGCCAGGAAGGGGCCCAGCGGCTGGTACTCCCACCCCTGCAGATCACGCGCCGACCAGTCGTTGAGCAGGCAGATGCCGAACACGTGGCTCTCGGCCTCGGTGATGGGCACGGCATCGCCCAAGGCGTTGCCGGTGCCAATGAACACCCCCAGCTCCAGCTCGATGTCCATGCGCTGGCTGGGCTTGAGCGTGGGCACGTCGGCATCCGGCGCCTTGACCTGACCGCGCGGACGGGCAAAGGCCTGGCCCGACACACCGATGCTCGACGCCCGGCCGTGGTAGCCGATGGGCACCCATTTGTAGTTGGGCAGCAGCGGGTTGTCGGGACGGAACTGTTTGCCGATGTTGGTCGCGTGGTGCACCGAGGTGTAGAAGTCGGTGTAATCGCCGATCTGCGCGGGCACGTCGTGTTCGGCCACCGCCTGGGGCACCAGGCAGGCTTGCAGTTGGGCTTGCTGGGCAACACCTTCGCGCAACAAGCGCGACAGGGCCAGCCGCAGGGCGCTCCAGGCCGTCGGGCCCAAAGCCATCAGCGCGTTGAGTTTGGGCTGGCTGCCGGCCTGGGCGGCTTGTTGGGCGTCGCCGCTAAGCAAGGCGGTTTGCGCCAGTGCGGCCAGATCGACGATCTGGTCACCAATGGCCACACCGCCGCGAAAGGCCTCGGCGCTGCCACGGCGACGGAACACCGCAAACGGCAGGTTCTGGATGGGGAAATCGCAACCGGATGTGTTGGCCGAGGCCAGCCAGCTGCGCAGCGCGGGATCGTGGGTTTCGTTGAGCAAGTTCATCCCCCCGCCTCAGTGTGGCACCGCCAACGATTCATCGTGCATCCAGGCCGCATGGGCCGGCGCCTTCTTGGTGCGACTCCACTCGTCCAGCATCTCGCGCTTTACCTTGTCGAGCGCGCTCATCATCTCGGGGGTGGCGGTGTCGGCGGCCAGCTCCAGGCGGTGGCCGTTGGGGTCGAAGAAGTAAATGCTCTTGAAGATGGTGTGGTTGGTTGGCCCCACCACCTCGATGCCGGCGGCCTCCAGGCGCGCCTTGGTGGCCAGCAGTGTGTCCACCGAATCCACCTTCAGCGCCAGGTGTTGAACCCACGTCGGCGTGTTGTGGTCGCGGTCCATGGGCGGCTGGCTGGGCAGTTCGAAGAAGGCCAGGATGTTGCCGTTGCCGGCGTCCAGGAACACGTGCATGTACGGGTCGGGCGCCTTGGTGGACGGCACTTCGTTTTCGGCGATGGCCAGCACAAACTTCATGTCGAGGTGCTTTTCATACCACTCGACGGTTTCCTTGGCGTCTTTGCAGCGATAGGCCACGTGGTGGACTTGTTGAACCAGCATGGGGGTCTCCTTGGGTGTTGGAACAGGGCACTGACGGTTCAGCGCCGCTTGGGCGAAGCGAACTGTAACGGCATTTGGTTGCGCTTGCAACCATTTCCAAAAACGCAACTCACCACACCAGCCCCCGCTCGCGCCAGACGGTCATGGCCACGTCGGGCCGGTCGGTCACCACACCATCCACGCCCAGATCGAGCACACGCCGCATGTCCTCGGCGCGGTTGACGGTCCAGGCCAGCACCTGCAGGCCCAAGGCCTGGGCCTCGTGTACCTGCGGCGCGTCGAGGTCGCGCCAGAAACACGACCAGTGGCTGCCACCGGCGGCCGCGATCATGCGGGGCACCGAGCCATGGGCGCGGTGCTGGAACCCGGCGGTCCAGGGCGAGTCCTGCCCGGAACGAATCTGCAGGTTGTCCAGCCCCGGCAACTGCGCCGTGAGGTACACCGTGTCCGTGACGGGGCGCAAGCGCTGGACCGCTTGCAACGTGCGCCAGTCGAAAGACAGGATTTGGGTGCGGTCGCTCAGACCGTGGTCGGCGAGCACCTGCAAGAGTTGGGCCGCAAAGGGTTCGGGCGCGGGGGCAAGGGCGGGCGCCAGCGGGCTGGACTTGAGCTCGATGGCGAGGCGCACGCGCCCATCGCCGTGCGCGCGGACGAGGGCCAGCACGTCGCTCAAGCGGGGCAAGCGCGCACCATCGTGTGGCCGCTGCTGGCCGAACTCAGCGGCGTAGCGCGAGCCCGGCCGCAGCCGCCCCACGTCGTAGGTGTGCAATTGCGCGACCGTGAGGCTGTTCACGGCAGGACCTCGCGTCGGCAGAAATTGGCCGCTGGCGTCGCGGGTGATGTCGGGGTTGAGCTGGCGGTCGTGGCTGAGCACCAGCACCCCATCGGCGCTGGCCAGCACGTCGATCTCCAGGGTGGTCACGCCCAGGTCCAGCGCGAGTTGGAGACCTTCCAGCGTGTTCTCGGGCGCCAAGCCACGCGCGCCCCGGTGGCCTTGCAAATCCACCCGGCGCGGCACCGGAACCCCGGCGCAAGACCACAGCCCCAGCAAAGGCAGAGGCAGAGGCAACAGAGCGCGACGGCGCAGACCATGGGGTTTCATGCAATACCTTCCAAGTGACCAGGCGGACAACCGAAATTGTGCGATGGGTCGGTCTCAAACGGGTATCGTCGCGCCCATGTCCTCTTGGCGCCATCCCGACACCACGCCACACACGGTCTCGCGGGCCGCGCTGTTGGGCGTCTGCGCGTTCGCGGCGGTGTGCCTGGGTTTTCACGCGTTCAGCGAACAAGCTTGGGTGCCGCTGCTGGACAGCTTCAACCTGGCCTTGCACGAAGCCGGCCACCCGCTGGTGGGCCTGTTCAGCGACCGGCTGATGGTCTATGGCGGCACCTTGTTCCAAATCGTGTTTCCCCTGGCATTGGCCAGGCATTTCCAACGCCGCGAGCACGCGGTGGGTGTGGCGGTGGCGTGGGTGTGGCTGGGCGAAAACCTGCTCAACGTGGCGCGTTACGCGGCGGACGCGCGGGCGCAGATGTTGCCGCTGGTGGGCGGTGGCGAGCACGACTGGACGGAAATCCTGTCGCGCTGGGGCTTGTTGGCGTCTGACCTGCGGCTGGCGGGCTTGTTGCGTGTGGTGGCCACGCTGGTGATGGTGGGGGCGTGTGTGTGGTTGTGGCGGCGGTGGCGTGACGACCTTGCGTCAGGTTGATTGGCGGGATCGGGGCGGCAGGGCGCTCTGCGCCGCTCGTGTCCCCCGGGCGCTGCGCGCCCTCCTCCTTTACCTCGCTCTGCAGAACGCCCCACCGCCCCGATCTGAAGCGATGTTGGCGCGCCAACGGTGGCGCGCCTGCGTACGGGTTGCCCACGGGTGTGGGGTGCCTGGCGCAGCGACATAAAGGGGGAGCCGGCGCAGCCGGCGGAGGACAGTCGCGGAGCCAGGCACCCCGCACCCGTGGGCGAGAAGATCAACCAGGCAAAGCCAAATGCTGCCGAGCCAACGCCACAAAAGCCCCCACCTGCGGATCGCGCCCCGTCTCCTGCGCCACGATGGCGCCCACCTCATCGGCCAGCGAAGCCGCCAAAGCCGCGTCAAGGAACAACAGCCGCGAACGCCGCGCCAACACGTCCTCCACCGTGCGCGCGTACTCGAAGCGCACCGCAAAACGCACCATGGCTTCGGTCAACCCGCCGCCGAGATCGTGATCGGCACCCGGCAAGGACCACACAAAGTCGCGTTCGCCGCCGTAACCGTGTGCACCGGGCGGTGCACTCACGGGCGGCTGGTTGGCCGGGGTGCCGGCTGCGCCCACCAAGGCCAGCTGATCGGTGTGGCCATCGGCCAGGCCCGGCAGCAAGCCTGCATCGCGGCACTTTTTGAGCACGTCCTCGGCCATCGCCCGGTACGTCGTCCATTTGCCGCCGGTGACGGTGACCAGGCCGCTGGCGCTCACAAGCACCGTGTGTTCGCGGCTGATGCCCTGGGTGTTTTCGCCGCTGCTGCTGTCGGGCTTGACCAGCGGGCGCAGGCCCACCCAATGGCTTTTCACATCGGCGGCAGTGGGTGCGCGCCGCAGGTAACGCGCCGATTCGTTCAGGATGAAATCGACCTCGTGTGCAAACGCGTTGGGCTCCAGCGGCAGGTCGGTGCGCGGTGTGTCGGTGGTGCCCAGGATCAGCTTGCCCAGCCAAGGCACGGCAAACAACACGCGACCATCGGCCGTTTTGGGCACCAAGAGGGCGTGGTCGCTGGGCAGGAAATCGCGGTCCACCACCACGTGCACGCCCTGGCTCGGCGCCACCATGGGGCGCACATTCGCCTGGCGGGCGGCGCCGTCTTGCTGGCGCAGGCCATCCACCCACACGCCGGTGGCGTTGATCACGCAGCGCGCACGCACCTCGAACACACGGCCACTCTCGCGGTCCTCGCAGCGCAGACCCGCCAGCTTGCCTTGTTCGTGCAACAAGCCCGTCACCGGGCAGTGGTTGACCAGCAGCGCGCCGTAGGTGGCCGCCGTGCGGGCCAGCGCAACGGCCAGGCGGGCATCGTCGAACTGGCCGTCCCAATAACGCACACCGCCCTTGAGGCCTTCAGTGCGCAAGGTGGGCAGGGCACGCAGCGTGGCTTCGCGGCCCAGAAAATCGGTGCTGCCCAGGCCGGCACGCCCCGCCAGCGCGTCGTACATCTTGAGGCCAATGCCGTAGAACGGCGTTTCCCAGGCCTTGTACGAAGGCATCACAAACGGCAACGGCTGCGCCAGGTGGGGCGCGTTGCGCAGCACGGTGGTGCGCTCGTGCAAAGCCTCTTTCACCAAGCCCACATTGCCTTGCGCCAGGTAGCGCACGCCACCGTGCAGCAGCTTGGTGGCGCGCGACGAGGTGCCCTTGGCAAAGTCCTGCCCCTCCAGCAACACCACACGCAGGCCTCGCGAGGCCGCGTCCAGCGCCACACCCAGGCCGGTGGCGCCACCGCCCACCACCGCCACGTCAAAGCGGCCGCCCTCGCTCAGGCGCTGCAGCAGCGCGGCGCGGTCGGTGGGCACAGGGCGTTCGGATGGCGACATGGTGGCCTCAATAGATGTGTTTCGTTTATATTCTAATTGATTCGTTTATTTTCGTTATTCTCGGTATTCACCCGAATGTTTCCGCGTTTCGCTTCGATATAGACTGGCCTGCCGCCATGACAGCCCCATGAAAGACCGCAGCATGCGCTCCAACCCCCGCCAGATCAAGCTGCTGCACGCGGTGCGTGAGCACGGCGACCTGTCGGTGGAAACGCTGGCCGAGATGCTGGGTGTGACGTTACAAACCGTGCGCCGCGATGTGCAGGGCCTGGCCGATGCCGGGCTGCTCGTGCGCTTTCACGGCGGCGTGCGCGTGCCCACCTCCACCGTCGAAAACATCGCCCACACCCAGCGCGAAAACCTGCACGCGGCCGGCAAGGCGCGCATTGCCGCCGCCATCGCGCGCGAGGTGCCCAACGGCTGCTCGCTCATCCTCAACATCGGCACCACCACCGAGGCCGTGGCCAAGGCGCTTTTGCAGCACCAGGGTCTGCGCGTCATCACCAACAACCTCAACGTGGCGGCCATTCTGAGCGGCAACACCTCGTGCGAGGTCATCGTCACCGGCGGTGTGGTGCGCCCGCGCGACCGGGGCATCGTGGGCGAGGCCACGGTGGATTTCATCCGCCAGTTCAAGGTTGACCTGGCCGTCATCGGCATCTCCGGCATCGAAGCCGATGGCACGCTGCGCGACTACGACTACCGCGAGGTCAAGGTGGCGCAGGCCATCATCGACCACGCGCGCGAGGTCTGGCTCGCGGCAGACCACAGCAAATTTGGCCGCCCCGCCATGGTGGAGCTGGCCCGCCTGTCGCAGATCAACCGCCTCTTCACCGACGCCCCGCCGGCCCCGCCTTTTGACAGCCTGCTGGAAGCGGCAGGCATCCGCTGCACCATCGCCCAAGACACCCCATGACCTACCTGCTTGCCCTCGATCAAGGCACCTCCAGTTCGCGCAGCATCGTGTTTGACGCCGATGGCCGCGTGGTGGCCGTGGCCCAGCGCGAACTCACCCAGCACTTCCCCCAACCCGGTTGGGTCGAACACGACCCGCTGGAAATTTGGGAGACCCAGCTGGCCACCGCACGCGAAGCACTCCAAAAAGCCCGCATCACCGCGCGCGACATCCGCGCCGTGGGCATCACCAACCAGCGCGAAACCACCGTGCTGTGGCACCGCCGCACCGGCCAGCCCCTGGCGCGCGCCATCGTGTGGCAAGACCGGCGCACCGAGCCCCTGTGTGCAGCGCTGCGCGAACGTGGCCTGGCCGAAGCCGTGTTGGCCAAAACCGGCCTCGTGATCGACGCGTATTTTTCGGGCACCAAACTGCGCTGGCTGCTCGACACCGTGCCCGGCGCGCGCGCCCTGGCCGAAGCCGGCGAGCTGGCTTTTGGCACCATCGACAGCTGGCTGATCTGGCAGCTCACACGCGGCGCCACACACGCCACCGATGTCAGCAACGCGTCGCGCACCCTGCTGTTCAATGTGCACACCAACCAGTGGGACGACGAACTGCTGGCCGCACTCCACATCCCGCCTGGGGTGTTGCCGCAGGTCCAAGCTTCCAGTGCCGACTACGGCGCGGTGCATGCCGACTGGCTGGGGCACGCCATCCCGATTGGGGGTGTGGCGGGCGACCAGCAAAGCGCGCTGTTCGGCCAAGCCTGCTTCAGCGAGGGCCTGGCCAAAAACACCTACGGCACCGGCTGCTTCTTGCTGATGCACACCGGCAGCCGTTTCCAGCGCTCGGCCAACGGCCTGCTCACCACCAGCGCCGCGCAGACCAACACCACACCGGCCTACGCGCTCGAAGGCAGCGTGTTTGTGGGCGGCGCGGTGGTGCAGTGGCTGCGCGACGGCCTGCAGGCCATCGACAGCAGCGGCGCCGTGCAGGCCCTGGCCGAGAGCGTGCCCGACAGCGACGGTGTGGTGGTGGTGCCCGCCTTCACCGGTCTGGGTGCGCCCTACTGGAAGCCCCATGCGCGCGGCGCCATCACCGGGCTCACGCGGGGCAGCACGCTGGCGCACATTGCGCGCGCATCGCTGGAAAGCATCGCCTTTCAGAGTGCCGCGCTGCTGCAAGCCATGGACCGCGACGCCCAGGCCGCCGGCGCCCAGCCGCTGCGCGAGCTGCGGGTGGACGGCGGGGCCAGCGTCAACAACCTGCTGATGCAGTTCCAGGCCGACGTGTTGGGCATCCCGGTGCTGCGCCCCAAAGTGGTGGAGACCACCGCCCTGGGTGCGGCCTACCTGGCCGGACTGCACGCGGGGGTGTACCAAGGCACGGACGAACTGACCCAACGCTGGCAGGTGGAACGCCGCTTCGAACCCCAGCGCGACCGCGCCTGGGCCGCCGAACGCATGGCCGCTTGGGAACACGCGGTTCGGCAAGCCGCGCTGGACTGAACGCTCAGACAGTGGCCCGCGCGCGCAACAGCATCACCTGCAGCAGCACATCGGCCCCGGCAGTGATGTGGGCCGGCTGGGCATCCTCGATTTCGTTGTGGCTGATACCGTCCTTGCAAGGGATGAAGATCATGCCGGTGGGCGCCAGCCGCGCCGCGTACACCGCGTCGTGCCCGGCGCCCGACACCGCTGGCATGTGCGAATAGCCGAGCCGCCGCGCGGCCTCGCCGATGGCCGCCACACAGCCTGAATCGAACACCTGGGCCGGGTAGCTGGACACCGGCTGGATGGTGATGGGCAAGCCCGTCGATGCGCTCAGCCGCGAAGCAAACGCCTTGACCTCGTCGGCCTGCTGGTCCACCAGCGCATCGGTGGCGTTGCGCACGTCGATGCTGAACGTGACCTGTCCGGGGATGACGTTGCGGCTGTTGGGAAACACGCGCACCATGCCCACGGTGCCTCGTCCGTGTGGGCCGTGGCGCAGGGCCGAAGCCACCACCTCCTGCATGAGTTGCGCGGCCACCTGCATGGCGTCCTTGCGCAAGGCCATGGGTGTGGGGCCGGCGTGGGCCTCCATGCCGGTCACGGTGCAATCGAACCAGCGGATGCCCAGCACACCTTCCACCACGCCAATGGTCACGCCGGCGTCTTCCAGCACCGGGCCTTGTTCGATGTGGGCCTCGAAGTAGGCGCCGATGGGGTGTTGCCCCGGCACCTCGTCGCCGATGTAGCCGATGCGGGCCAACTCCTCACGCACCGTCTTGCCCTCGCTGTCGGTGGCGGCGTAGGCGTGCGCCAGGCTGAAGGCGCCTGCGAACACGCCCGACCCCATCATCACCGGCACAAAACGCGAACCTTCCTCGTTGGTCCAGAAAGCCACCTCGATGGGCGCTTCGGTTTCGATGCCGTGGTCGTTGAGGGTGCGCACCACCTCCAGCCCGGCCAACACGCCGTAGTTGCCGTCGAACTTGCCGCCGGTGGGTTGGGTGTCGATGTGGCTGCCGGTCATGATGGGCGGCAAGGCCTGGTTGCGCCCGGGGCGGCGCATGAAGACGTTGCCAATCTGGTCCACGGTGACGGACATGCCGGCGGCGCGCGCCCAGCCCACCACCAGGTCGCGGCCCTGGCGGTCGAGGTCGGTGAGCGCGAGGCGGCACACGCCGCCCTTCTCGGTGCCGCCGATGCGGGCCAAGTCCATCAGCGATTGCCACAGGCGTTCGCCGTTGACGCGCAGGGCTTGGGTATCGGAAACGGTGGCGGTGGTGTGTGCCATGGCTGAACCTTGTGAACCTTCAACTGAACAGGCGCGCTGGCATGGAGAATGCAAGCCATGACAGCGCAGGAATGAAACGATGTTGCCGCTTGACCCTCAACCCCTGACCCCCGAGGCCTTTGCGCCCTACGGCTTTGTGATCTCGGGCGCACACGGCGCCCGCCGCCCCATCAACCATGGCAGCAGCCAACGGGTGGACGTGCCCGGCGCGTTGGACTTGCAGGCCCAGGGAGGGCATCCGGTGCTGGCGGTGTTTCGCGCGCAGGCGCAGGCGCCTCAAGGCCCGTGGCACGAGCTGGAACGCCACCGCCTGGGTTCGCAAAGCTTTGTGCCCCTGCAGGGGGCGCGGTGCATCGTGCTGGTGGCTTTGGGCGAACACGCGCCCGACCCGACCACACTGGCCGCTTTTGTGGTGGCCGGTCACCACGGTTTCACCTTGAACGCCGACACCTGGCACCACCCGCTGATCGCGCTGGACGACGGCGACTTTGTGGTGCTCGAACGCCAAGGCGCTGCGGTGGACTGCGAGGTGCAACATCTGGCGGACCCGGTGACGCTGCGCTGCGACGGACTCACGCTGCGGTGATGCGCTCGGCCAGGCGCACCAGGCTGCGGTCGCTGCCGGCGGGCCCCAACAAGGAGAGGCCCAGCGGCGCACCGCTGCGCCCGGCCAGCGGCAGCGACAGCTGCGGAAAACCCGACAGCCCCGCCACACACAACAGGCGGATGGCGCGGTTGCGGTAGTCCTCCAACGCGGCTTCGGGCTCGTTCACCAAGGGCGCGATGTCGGGCATGGTGGGCAACACCAGCACGCCGTCGCGGCCCAGCAGCTGCGCCAAGTGGGCGCGGAAGCGGTCGCGGAAGGCGCGGGCCTGCGCCACTTGCTGGTCGCTCACCTCACGCGCCCAGGCAAAACGTTGCGACACGCCCGGCCCCAGCGGGGGCGCGAAGCGGCGGATGAAAGCACCGTCCACCTTCCACGACTCGAAGCCCTGGATGTAGCGGAAGTTCCAGTACATGGCGTCCAGGTCATCCAGCACCACCTTGGCCGCACGCGCCTTGCCCAAAGCCGCGTCCACCTGCGCACGTGCGGGCTTGTAGGCTTTGAGCGCTGCAGGCGTGGGCAAGGCCCACAGGTCGGTGGGCGCCAGCAACCGCACCACGTCGGGCAGGGGCGTGGCGTCTTCGCCCAGCAGCACGTCGGCCACGCGTGCGAAGGTGGGCACGTCGCGGGTGAACCAGCCGCAGGTGTCCTGGCTGGGCGCCAAGTCGAGCGCGCCTTCCAGGCTCACACGGCCATGGGTGGGGCGCAGGCCCACCAGCCCGCAGTGGCTGGCCGGCGCGCGCACCGAGCCACCGGTGTCGGTGCCCAGCGCAACGTCGCACAGCCCGTTGGACACGGCCGAGGCCGACCCACAAGAAGACCCCCCGGCGATGCGGTCGGGCGCGGCGCCGTTGATGGGCGAGCCGAAGTGGGCGTTCTGACCATTCATGGAGAACGCCAGCTCGTCGGTGAGCGTCTTGCCGGCAAAACGCGCGCCGGCATCGAGCAGGCGCTGCACGGTGGGCGCGGTCCGGGTCTGAATCCCCGACAGGGCCAGCAGCAAGGGCTGCCCGCCGCTGGTGGGGTAACCCACCACGTGGAACAGGTCTTTGACGCCAAAGCTCAGCCCCGCCAAGGGTCCGGTGCCTGCGTGGGGCACCGGTGCCTTGGGGTAAGGCATGAAGGCGTGGGCGGGGTCGTGCAAGACGTCGGTGTGGGCTTCGAACATGGCGGGGGTGTCTTTCAAACCGGGGACGGGACCAGGGTGTCGGCCACGCGCAGGCAACGCACGCTGTGGCCGGCCTCCAGCCAGGTGACGTCGGGGCGGCTGGCCTCGCAGGCGGGCTGCGCCATCTTGCAGCGCGCCGCAAAAGCACAGCCCTGAGGCAAGGCGGTGAGGTCGGGCGGCGAGCCCGAAATGGTTTCCAGGCGCGTGCCCTTGGCCAGCGCACCATCGGCGCGGCTCTTGAGCAGCGCCAGGGTGTAGGGATGGCGGGGCGCGCGCAACAGGGTGGCGGCCGGGCCCTCTTCAACGATGCGCCCGGCGTACATCACGGCGATGCGGTCGGCCACCTCCACGGCGGCACCGATGTCGTGGGTGACGAAGATGACCGACAGGCCCAGCTCGCGCTGCAGCTCGCGCAGCAGCAGCAGGATCTGGATCTGCACCGTCGCGTCCAGCGCGGTGGTGGGCTCGTCGGCCAGCAGCAGCTGGGGCCGGTTGGCCAGGGCCAGCGCGATCATGGCGCGCTGGCGCATGCCGCCCGACATCTCATGTGGGTAGGCCTGCAAGCGCCGCTCGGGGCTGGGAATGCGCACGCGCTCGAACAATTGCAGCGCGCGCTGCTGGGCCTCGGCGGCGCTCACCTTCTCGTGCCGGCGGATGGACTCGACAATCTGCGCGCCGACCGAGTACACCGGGTCGAGCGCGAGCAGTGGCTCCTGGAAGATCATGGAGGCGACCTTGCCCCGGTAGTCGGCCAGCTCACGGGTGCTGAGCTGGAGCACATCCTGATCGCCCACGCGCATCTCACCCTCGATGCGGGTGCGTGCGGCCGGGTGCAGGCGCAGCAGGCTGCGCAGGGTGACACTTTTGCCGGAACCGGACTCACCGATCAGCGCCACCACCTCGCCGCGCTTGACCTTCAGGTCCACGCCGTTGACGGCCTCGACCGGCTTCTTGCCACCGGTGAAGGTGATGCGCAGATTGCGCACGTCCACAAAAGGACGTTCCTGGGGCGTGTTCATGCGGCCTCCTTCAGCGCTTCGCCAACGGGTGCGGCGGTGTGGCCGCTGCCCGCCACGTGTTTCCAGCACGACACGATCTGGCCATGCGCGGCCGGCGCCAAGCTGGGCATGCGCTGCGAGCACATCGGTTCGGCGCTGGCGCAGCGGGTGTGGAAGCGGCAACCCGAGGGCGGGTTGATGGGGTTGGGTGGGTCGCCGGCCAGCGGCGGGGTTTCGGTGCGGTGGTCCGGGTCCATGGACGGGATGGACGACAGCAGCGCCTGGGTGTAGGGGTGGGCCGGGTGGTCGAACAGGGTCTCGCTGTCGCCAATCTCGGCCACCTGGCCCAGGTACATCACCATCACGCGGTCGCTCATGTAGCGCACCACGTTGAGGTCGTGGCTGATGAAAACGTAGGTCAGGCCAAACTCGTCCTTGAGGTCGAGCAAGAGGTTGAGCACCTGCGCCTCGACCGATTTGTCGAGCGCGGACACCGCTTCGTCCAGGATGATGAGGCGCGACTGCAAGGCCAGCGCGCGGGCGATGTTGACCCGCTGACGCTGACCGCCCGACAACTCGTGCGGATAACGCTCGGCAAAGCGGCGTGGCTCCAGGCCCACGCGGGCCAGCAGGTCGCGGGCGCGTTCCACCGCCTCGCGGCGCGGCACGCCGTGCACCTGGGGCGCAAAGGCGATGGAGTCTTCCATGGTCAGGCGCGGGTTGAGCGAAGCGTAGCTGTCCTGGAACACCATTTGTGTCTGGCGCCGGAACTGCTTGAGCGGCAGGGCCGCGCCGCCCACGGTCTGACCATCGAACACGATCTCACCGCGATCGGGCGCGATGAGTTGCATGAGCAGGCGCGCGGTGGTGGACTTGCCACAACCCGACTCGCCCACCACGCCCAGGGTTTCGCCCTTGAGCACGTCGAAATCGATGCCATCGACGGCGCGCACCACACCACCGCCACGGCCCAGCACGTCCTTCTTGAGCGGGAAGTGTTTGGTCAGGCCGCGCACGCTGAGCAAGGGCTGTTTGGGGCCGCCCACATCCACGTTGGTCAAAGGCATGGTGGTGGCCCTCACTGTTTGATTTCCATGGCCGCGCGCAAACCGTCGGCCAGGAGGTTGAAGGTGATGGAGGTGATGAAGATCATGGCGCCCGGCAAGGCGGCCACCCAGGGCTGCACGTAGATGGCGGTGCGCAGGGTGTTGAGCATCAGACCCCATTCGGGCTCGGGCGGTTTCACGCCCAGGCCCAGAAAGCTCAGACCCGAGGCCAGGATCATGCTGACCGCAATCAGGCTGGTGGCGTACACGAAGATGGGCCCCAGCACGTTGCCCAGCACGTGCACCCGCACGATGGTGAAGGCGTTGGCGCCCGAGGCGCGCGCGGCGTCCACGAAATCGCGCCCACGGATTTGTGTGGTCACGCTTTCGGCCACCCGGGCGATGGGCGGGATGAACACGATGGTCAACGAGATCAGCGAGTTGGTGATGCCCGCGCCCAGCGCGCCCGACAGTGCAATGGCCAGCAGCACCGAGGGAAAGGCGTAGAACACGTCGATGGTGCGCATCATGACGCTGTTGACGCGGCCCCCCGCGTAGCCGGCGGTGATGCCGATGAGCGAGCCCAGCACAAAGGCGCAGATGACGGGCGTGATGCCCATGAACAGCGACAGGCGCGCGCCCACCATCAGACGCGAGAGCATGTCGCGCCCGAGTTCGTCGGTGCCCAGCGGATGGCCTTCGAAGCCAATGGGCTTGAGACGCTTGAGCATGGACGAGGCGTAGGGGTCGCTGGGCGTGAGCAGCGAGCCGAACACCGCCAGCAACAGCAGCAACAACACGACCACGGCAGCGCCCACGGCCACCTTGTCTTTGAGGAAACGCCGGCCCACGGTCTGCCAGTAGCCGGGCGAACGCTCGAACGTGACGGCCGGCACCTTGCTGGCATCGACGGCAATTTGCATCATGTCTGTCTTTCCAGATGAGGGATCAGGCGCGAGCGATGCGCGGGTCCAGCAGGGTCTGGATCACGTCCACCACCAGGTTGAGCACCACGAAGAACATGGCCAACACCAGGATGGTCCCCTGCAACAGCGGCAGGTCGCGCTGAAAGATGGCGGCGTTGAGCAGGAAGCCGGTGCCCGGCCAAGAGAACACGGTCTCGATCAGGATGGAGCCGCCCAGCAGGTAGCCCAGCTGCAGGCCCATCACCGCGAGCGCGGTGGGTGCGGCGTTCTTGACCACGTGTTGGAACACGCCCAGATCGGTGAGCCCCTTGGCGCGCAGGCCCACGATGAACTCCTGCGCCAGGATGTCGGCCACCAGGGCCCGCACGGTGCGCGCGATGATGCCCATGGGGATCACGCTCATGGTCACCGCCGGCAGGATCATGTGTTTGAAATGTTCCCAGTCCCACACCCAGTCACCCGAGCCGCCGGGGCCGGCACCGCCCGGGGGCAACCACATGAGGATGGACGAGAACACGATGACCAGCACCATGCCCAGCCAGTAGTGCGGCACGCTCACGCCGAGCACCGAGGTGAGGGACGCGGCTTTGTCGAGCCAGGAGTTCTGAAAATAGCCGGCCACAAAACCGAACAGACACCCCATCACAAAACCGATGAGTGTGGCCAGCACCGCCAGGCGCAGCGTGTTGCCCACGGCGCGCAGCACCTCCTCCGCCACCGCACGGCCGGACGCGATGGAGGTGCCCAGGTCTCCCTGCAAGGCACGCCACACCCAGCTTGCAAACTGCTCGGGGTAGGAGCGGTTGAAACCGTAGAGCTCGATGAGCTGCTCCTGCAGCTCCTGCGACGCATCGGGCGGCAGGATGGACACCAGTGGATCGCCAGGCGAGAGGTGCACCAGGGCAAAACACACCAAGGCCACACCCAGCATGATGGGCAGGGTGTAGACCAGACGGCGCAACAGAAATCCAATCATGGACCGGCTCCAGATTCAGACAAAAAAACCAGGCCGGCGGCGCCCCGTTGCCGAGGCGCCGCACAGAAGCCAGTTCGAGGCCAGGGTCAGTCGACGGAGACCGGCGCGAGGTCGATGAACCAACTGCGCGGCTGCACCACGCCCTTGACCTTGGCGCTCATGGCACGCGGCCCCACGTCGTGCGCGATCCACACAAACGGCGCCTCTTCCACGATGCGGGCGTGCAGCTTGGCCAGCGCCTCGTCACGCGCCTTGTCGTCGAAGTTGTTGCGCGCGTCGGCGATCAGCTTGTCGAACTCGGCGTTGCCGAAATGGCCCCAGTTGTTGGACACCGGCGGGAAGGTCTTGGTGCTGGTGAAGCGCACCAGCCCAAAGAAGGGGTCCATGGCCGCGTAGCTCACGTTGATGGCGTGCGCACCGTTGGCGGTCGGGTCCTTGGCGCCACGGCGCCAGTTGGTGAACAGGGTGTTCCACTCGATGACGTCGAACTCGACATCGAAGAAACACTGCTTGAGCGATTGCTGCACAAACTCGTTCATGGGCAGCGGCTGCATCTGGCCCGAGCCGGACGCCGAGATCTGCACCTTGACCTTGAGCGGCTTGGCCGCGCTGTGGCCGGCCTGCGTCATGAGGGCCTGCGCGGCCTTCACGTCGTATTTGATGTCGAACTTGGGGTTGCCCCACCACGGGTGGCCCGGCGGCACGGTGCCCTTGGGCACGGCCATCATGCCGCCCAACATGGTTTTCATGCCCTCGCGGTCCACACACAGGTTGGCGGCGTGGCGCACACGTTTGTCCAGCCAGGGCGAGCCCTCGGCAAACGACAGCTGCCAGGGCCACACATGGGGCTGTGCGTTGCTGTAGATCTTGAAGCCGCGGCTGGTGATTTGTGGCATGGCATCGGGCGCGGGCGCCTCGATCCAGTCCACCTGGCCCGACAGCAGCGCGGCCGTGCGGGCATTGGCTTCAGGCATGGGCACCAGCACCACGCGGTCGACCTTGGTGGTGCGTTTGGGGTCCCAGTAGGTTTTGTTGGCCACCAGCTCCAGGCGTTCGCGCGGCACAAAACGCGCCATCTTGAACGGGCCGGTGCCAGACGCATCGGCGGCAAAGGCGGTCCAGGCGGCCTTGGCCTTGTCGGCCGGGGTGGCGCCGGCGGCGGCCTCGAACTTCTTCTGCCAGTGTGCCGGCGAGGCCATGAACAGGTTGGTCAGATTCAGCGGCAGGAAGGCATCGGGCTCGCTCGTGGTCAGCTCCACCGTGAGGTTGTCGATCTTGCGGGCGGTGCGCAGCGTGGGCATGCGCGAGGCGGTCACACCCACCTGGCTGGCGTCGAAATGCACCGCGTCTTTGTCCAACACCTTTTGCACGTTCCACACCACGGCATCCGCGTTGAAGTCGGACCCGTCATGGAACTTGACCCCCGGGCGCAGCTTGAACACCCACTTGGTCTTGTCCTTGGCGTCCACCGCCCACGAGGTGGCCAGGCCCTGGATCAGCACGCTGGGCGCATCGGCCTTGGACAGGTCGAAGTGGGTCAACGCATCAAACATGGGGATACCGGTGAAACGGTTGCCCTCGAAACCCTGGTCAGGCTGACCCAGGGTGCGCGGGATGTCGGCCGCCGTCATGGCGATGCGCAGCACCTTTTCCTGCGCCATCGCGCCTTGGGCGGTGGCCAGCGACAACACGCCAGCGCCCAGCGCAAGCGGCAAGGCCTTGGGGGCAAAACGGGACAACGGGGACAACTTGCTCATGAACAGACTCCATTGAAGTGGGGAGGGCAGAACGCTTGCATGTGTGCAGGCAACGGGTCACGAAACACACTCGGCACCAACCCGTAAGCAGACAGCGTGCCAACTTTCAACGGGTCTATTTATTGCATTTATACGTATAAATAGGATTAAACTTTTCAGTGCAAACCCTAGCTTGGTGCAGGCGCCACGCCGTTGCGGTGCGGAGCGCACCAAGGCGGTGAAGCGCTGACAATGGCGGCACAGGAACCAAGAAAGTCGAGGCGTACATGGCAAGGACCATGCCCGAACAGCGGGGCATCAAACAACTCAAGCGGTCCGATCTGGTGGCCGAGGAAATCAAACGCCTGATCACCGAGCGCAACCTCAACCCGGGCGACAAGCTGCCGCGCGAAATCGAGTTGCAGCAGCAGTTCGAGGTGAGCAAGGGCACCATCCGCGAGGCGCTGAAGTCGCTGGAGGTGCAAGGGCTGGTGAAGATTTCCACCGGCCCCAGTGGCGGCGGCACCATCGCCGAGGTGCCACTCAACCGCACCCTGCAGTTCATGCAGAACTACCTGTTCTTCCAGGACGTGACGATCGACCACATCTACACCGTGCGCCAGATGCTGGAGCCGGAACTGGCAGCGAGTGCCGTGCCCCACCTGACCGAAGAACACTTCCACGCGCTGGAGCACAGCATCAGCTGCTGCGACCCCACCCAAAGCGCGGAAGACCTCCTGAGCCAGCGGCGCGAGGACGTGCATTTCCACGACATCCTGGCCGCCGCCAGCCCCAACCCCTTTCTGCGCTTCACCTGCGAGATCATCAACGAGATGATTCGCGAGCTGATCGTCTACGGCAACCGCACGCCCTTGTCGGAGCACCGGCGCTTTGGCGAAGTCAACGCCGACTTCCACCGCGACATCCTGAACGCGGCCCGCGCGCGCGACGCCGACGAGGTGCGCCGCCTGATGAGCGAGCACATGCGCGATGCGGCGGCCAGCGTCAAGCGCATGAAGGGCCGCATCCAGGGTCGCCTGATTCTGGACACCGAAGCCACCCGCCGGCCCGTGGCCACCAAAAAGAGTGCTGGCACGGCACGTGCAAAACCCTTGCCCTCCACCACCACTCGAAAAAAACCCACCCCATGAAGCTGTTGCTGATCAACCCCAACACCACCCAGGCGATGACCGACGCCATCGCCGAAGCGGCGCGCGCGGTGGCATCGCCCGGCACCGAAATCGTGGCGGTGCAGCCCAGTTTCGGGCCGGTGTCCATCGAGTCGCATTACGACGAGGCCTTTGCCGCGGCCGGCGTGGCGGAACAGGTGCGGCTGGCGGCAGCGTGGCGGCCCGACGCGGTGGTGATCGCCTGTTTTGGCGACCCCGGCCTGGAGGCTGCACGCGAAGCCACCGACGCGCCTGTGTTGGGCATCGCGGAACCGGCCTTTCACGCGGCCGGCATGTTGGCCACTGGCTTTTCGGTGATCACCACCATGACGCGCACCTGCATCATGGCCGAGCGCCTGTTGCAGCGATACGGCGCCGACCAGCACTGCCGGGGCGTGCACGGCACCGACATCCCGGTGCTGGACCTGGAGGGCTGTGGCGTTGAGACGCTGCAGCAGATTGAAGACGCCGCCCGAGAAGCGCTGGCACGCGACCGCAGCGGCGCCATCGTGCTGGGCTGCGCCGGCATGGCGCCGCTGTGCGCCACGCTGAGCCAACGCCTGGGTGTGCCGGTGATCGACGGGGTGGCGGTGGCGGCGAAATTTGCCGAGGCGCTGGTGGGCCTGGGCCTGCGCACCAGCAAACACGGCGACTACGCACCGCCCCTGCCCAAGCCCTTTGTGGGCTGGGCCAGCCCCCTGCGCTGGTGAAACAGGGTCTTCAACGGTGGGCTTGCAACAAGGCCTGCCGGAAGGTGTTGGCCACCCGCAAGGGCGCAGGCGCCCGCCGGCAGATGCTGGCAAAGCTGCAGCGGTAAAACAGCGTGCGCGGTGCCACGGCACGCATGCGACCCGCAGCCACAAAGACCTGCGCGTAGTGGTCGGGCAAGAAGCCCACGTAAGCACCTGACAACACCAACGTGGCCACGGCCTCCTGGTCGCTGGCGGTGGCGGCGCGCTCCAGCCGGCGCTCGTGCGTGAGCGCCATGTTGGGCGAGTGGTAACCCAGCGCGGCAAGGTCCTGGCGGCGCAGATCGGCCCAGCCGTGGCGGCCAGTGGCGTCACCAAACCACGGGTGCCCTTGGCCGGCGTACAAATACATGGTCTCGTCAAACAACGGGTCGTAGCTCAGGCTGTCCGAGCGCCGGTGTTCGGGAATGATGCCCAGGTGGTACTGGCCGTCGATGACACCGCGCTCGATCATGGCGATGGTGCCCACGTGCATGTGCAGCGTGACCTGCGGCGCCTGCTGGCGAAACGCCGCCACCGCCTGCGCGATGTGGGCCTGCGGGTTGCTGACGGTTTTTTCGAACACCGCCACGTGCAGGTCGCCGCCCAGCCGCCGGTGCACGTCGTGCAGGCTGCTGCGGAAAGCGTCTGTCGCGGCCAACAACTGCTCGGTGGCGGCGTAGATCTGCTCGCCCTCGGGCGTGAGCGCAAACCCGGCGCGGCCACGCCGACACAAGACCAGGCCCAGGCGCGTTTCCAGGTCTTTCACATGTCGGCTGATGGTCGACATGGCCAGGTTCAGCTCCAGCTCGGCCGACGCCATGCCGCCGCAGTCCACCACGGCCTTGAAGACGCGCAGCAAGCGCAGGTCGGCATCGCTGAGTTGCCCCAACTTGTGCGCGTTGGGCGCCACGGTTTTCACTTGCATAAAACTTCAACCAAGCTGAGATAAGTTGTCATTTTCAAGACTAACACGGGTGCCCAGAATCGCACCATCCCCCAACCGGAGCCTTCCATGGACATGACCGACAGCCAGCGCCTGAACCCCGCCATGCGCACCGATGCCGAGTGGCTCGCCGCCCACTGGATGCCCTACACCGGCAACCGCCAGTTCAAGGCCGATCCGCGCCTCATCGTGGCCGCCCAAGGTGCCTACTTCACCAGCCACGACGGCCGCCAGATCTTCGACGGCCTGTCGGGCCTGTGGTGCAGTGGCCTGGGTCACGGCCGCAAAGAAATCACCGAAGCGGTGAGCCGGCAGGTGGCCACGCTGGACTATTGCCCCGCCTTCCAGTTCGGCCACCCGCTGTCCTTCGAGCTGGCCAACAAAATTGTGGAGCGCATGCCGGCTGGCCTCAACCGCGTGTTCTTCACCGGCTCGGGTTCGGAGTCGGCCGACACCTCGCTCAAGATGGCCCGCGCCTACTGGCGCGCCAAGGGTCAAGCCAGCAAAACCCGCCTGATCGGCCGCGTCAAGGGCTACCACGGCGTCAACTTCGGCGGCATCTCGGTGGGCGGCATCGTGGCCAACCGCAAGCTGTTCGGCCAAGGCGTTGAAGCCGACCACCTGCCCCACACCCAACCGCCCCTGGGCAGCTTTTACAAGGGCATGCCCCCCACCGGCGCGGAACTGGCCGACCACCTGCTGGACCTGATCGCCCTGCACGACGCCTCCAACATCGCGGCCGTCATCGTCGAGCCCTTCTCGGGCTCGGCCGGTGTGGTCATCCCGCCCGTGGGCTACCTGCAGCGTCTGCGCGAAATCTGCACCGCACACAACATCCTGCTGATTTTTGACGAGGTCATCAGCGGCTTCGGGCGCTCGGGCGCGTGGACCGGCGCCGAAGCCTTCGGCGTCACGCCCGACCTGCTCAACTTCGCCAAGCAGGTCACCAACGGCGCACAGCCGCTGGGTGGCGTGGTGGCCAAACAAGAGATTTACGACACCTTCATGGCACAGGGCGGCCCCGACTACATGCTGGAGTTCCCCCACGGCTACACCTACTCGGCCCACCCGGTGGCCTGCGCCGCTGGCGTCGCGTCCATGGACCTGCTGGCCAGCGACAACGCCATCGAACGCGTGCGCGAACTGGCGCCCTACTTCGAGAACGCGGTGCACGGCCTGCGCGGCGCAAAGCATGTGGCGGACATCCGCAACTACGGCCTGGCCGCCGGCATCACCATCAGCCCACTGTCCGGCGAGCCCGCCAAGCGCCCTTACGACATCGCCATGGCCATGTACGCCAAAGGTTTCTACGTGCGCTACGGCGGCGACACCATCCAGCTCGCGCCGCCCTTCATCAGCACGCCCGCTGAAATCGACCGTTTGGTGAGCGCCCTGGGCGACACCCTGAACCTGACCGCCTGAATCCCCTGAACATGAGCCACCCCATTCCCCATTTGATCAACGGCCGCCGCACCGATGGCGGCACCCGCACCCAGCCCGTCTACAACCCCGCCACCGGCTCCGTCAGCGGCCAGGTGCAGTTGGCCGACGCGCTCACCGTCGATGCGGCCATCGCTTCGGCCCAGGCGGCATTTCCGGCCTGGCGCAACACGCCACCGCTCAAGCGTGCGCGCGTGATGAGCCAGTTCAAGGTGCTGCTGGAACAACACGCCGACGCCATCTGCGCGCTCATCACCGCCGAACACGGCAAGGTGCTGGCCGACAGCCTGGGCGAACTGCAGCGTGGCATCGAAAACGTGGAATACGCCAGCTACGTGACCGAACTGCTCAAGGGCGAACACAGCCGCAACGTCGGCCCTGGCATCGACTCGTGGAGCGAACACCAGGCGCTGGGCGTCACCGCCGGCATCACGCCCTTCAACTTCCCGGCCATGGTGCCGCTGTGGATGTGGCCCATGGCCGTGGCCTGTGGCAACACCTTTGTGCTCAAGCCCAGCGAGCGCGACCCCAGCAGCGCGCTCTACATCGCCGAACTGGCGCTGCAGGCCGGCCTGCCGCCGGGCGTGCTCAACGTGGTGAACGGCGACAAGGAAGCGGTGGATGTGCTGCTGACCGACCCGCGCGTGAAGGCCGTGAGTTTTGTCGGCAGCACACCGATTGCCGAGTACATCTACGCCACCGGTTGCCAACACGGCAAACGTGTGCAGGCCCTGGGTGGCGCCAAAAACCACGCGGTGGTGATGCCCGATGCCGACATCGGCAACGCGGTGAGCGCGCTGATGGGCGCGGCCTACGGCTCGTGTGGCGAACGCTGCATGGCCATCCCGCTGGTGGTGGCGGTGGGTGACGCGACGGCCGACGCGGTGATCGCCGGCCTGACCGCCGAGATCGCCAAGATGAAGGTGGGGCCCGGCACCGAAGCCAGCTGCGACATGGGCCCGCTGGTGACCCAAGCGCATTTCGAAAAGGTGCGCGGCTACGTGGACCAAGGCGTGGATGAGGGCGCCACGCTGGTGGTGGATGGCCGCACGCTGAAGGTGCCCGGCCATGAAGCCGGTTACTTCCTCGGCCCCTGCCTGTTTGACCAAGTCAAGCCCGGCATGCGCATTTACCAGGAAGAAATTTTTGGCCCCGTGCTGGGCGTGGTGCGCGTGCAGACGCTGCAGGAAGCGATGGACCTGATCGACGCGCACGAGTACGGCAACGGCACCTGCATCTTCACCCGCGACGGCGAGGCCGCGCGCTTCTTCACCGACCACATCCAGGTGGGCATGGTGGGGGTGAACGTGCCGCTGCCGGTGCCCGTGGCCTACCACTCGTTTGGCGGCTGGAAGCGCAGCCTGTTTGGCGACCTGCACGCCTACGGCCCCGACGCCGTGCGCTTCTACACCAAGCGCAAGACCATCACGCAGCGTTGGCCCTCGGCCGGTGTGCGCGAGGGTGCGGTGTTCAGCTTTCCGTCAAGCCGCTGAGGCAATCACCGCCCAAGCCCAGCGCTGGGCGGTGGGGATTGCGGGCCGGGGAAGGCGGGCACGGTCAAAGTGTTGAACAATGACCGCATGAGCACCAGCACCCCCTACACCCCACCCCGCGTCTGGACGCCGCCTGCCGCCAGCGGCGGCCAGTTTGCCAACATCAACCGCCCCACCGCAGGCGCCACGTTTGAGAAAGAGCTGCCGGTGGGCAAACACCCGCTGCAGCTGTACTCGCTGGGCACCCCCAACGGCGTGAAGGTGACGGTGATGCTGGAGGAATTGCTGGCGGCCGGTCACCAGGGCGCGGAGTACGACGCCTGGCTGATCCGCATCCGCGATGGCGAGCAGTTTGGCAGCGGCTTCGTGGCCGCCAACCCCAACTCCAAGATCCCGGCGCTGGTGGACCACAGCGGCCCCACACCGCAGCGTGTGTTCGAGTCGGGCGCCATCCTGATGTACCTGGCCGAGAAGTTCGGCGCCTTCATCCCGTCCGACGGCCCGGCCCGCGCGGCCTGCCTGTCGTGGCTGTTCTGGCAGATGGGCAGTGCGCCATTTCTGGGTGGCGGCTTTGGCCATTTCTACGCCTACGCCCCCATCAAGATCGAATACGCCATCGACCGCTACGCCATGGAAGTCAAACGCCAGATGGACGTGCTCGACCGCCACCTGGCCGAGCACCGCTACCTGGCCGGTGACGACTACAGCATCGCCGACATGGCCACCTGGCCCTGGTACGGCCTACTGGCCAAGGGCCAGTTGTACGAAGCGGGCGAGTTTTTGCAGGTGCACGCATACACCCACGTGCTGCGCTGGGCCAACGAGATCGCGCAGCGCCCGGCGGCCAAGCGCGGCCGCATGGTCAACCGCGTGACCGGGCCGCTGAACACGCAGCTGCACGAACGCCACGATGCCAGCGACTTCGACACCCGCACCCAAGACAAACTGCAGGCGCCCACATGATCACCTTCTACGACTGCGTCACCGCGCCCAGCCCCCGCCGCACGCGCCTCCTGCTGGCCGAAAAAAACGTGCCACATGAGACCGTGATGATCGACCTGCGGCAAGGCGAGCAAATGAGCGAGGCCTACCGCGCCGTCAACCCGCAGTGCACGGTGCCAGCGCTGCGCACCGACGAAGGTGTGGTGCTGACCGACAACGCGGGCATTGCCGCTTACCTGGAGGCGCGTTTCCCCGAGCCACCGCTGATGGGCACCACGCCGCTGGAAAAGGCCGAGATCGCCAGTTGGCACTGGCGGGCCGAATTTGAAGGGCTGATGGCCATTGCCGAGGCCTTGCGCAACAGCTCGCCCGCAATGGCCGGCCGTGCCCTGCCAGGGCCGGTGAACTACCCTCAGATTCCCGAGCTGGCGCAGCGTGGCCTGGCCCGCGTGGCCCAGTTTCTGGTGGTGCTCAACGACCGCCTGGCCCAGCGCGAGTACGTGGCCACCGAGCGCTTCAGCATCGCCGACATCACCGCCGCGGTGGCGGTGGACTTCGCGCGCGTGGTGAAGATCAAACCCGACGAACGCCACCCACACGTGCAACGCTGGCGCGCCCTGCTGGCGCAGCGCCCAGCCTTCGCCGCCTGAACCCATGAGCCGGCTGCAAAGCGAAATCGAACGCCTGTACGGCACGCCGCCCGGTGAAGGCGACACCGCCGTGCGCGCGGTGGTGCTGGAACTGGCCCGCCCCGCTGACTGGCCGCGCCTGGCGCAGGTGTGGCAGGGCGTCCAGGCCGACCTGGGCTGGCCCGCACCGGCCATCGCGGTCAACGGGGTGGACGGCTACCAGCTGTGGTTCTCGCTGGCCCAACCCCTGCCGCTCGCCGAGGCGCACAGCCTGCTGGGCCGCCTGTGCCAACTTTACCTGGGCGACATCGCCCCCGAGCGCCTGCGGCGGATCGCCGGCCACCCGCCCCCCACGCCCCGGCAGGTGGCGGCCGATGCGTGGTCGGCCTTCGTGACCTCCGATCTCGCGGCGGTGTTCGCCGACACGCCCTGGCTGGACCTGCCGCCCGGTGAAGACGCGCAGGCGGAGCTGCTGGGGCGGCTCTCGCCCATCCCTGCCCAAGACCTGCGCGCTTTGAGGGCAGAGCCCGTGGTACACGCAGCAACTGTGGCTGCCACCGCCCCGGCACCGCGCGCCTCGGACGATGAAGTGCGCCAGTTCCTGCTCGGCGTGATGCGCGATCCGGCCGTTGCGCTGGCACTGCGCATCGACGCGGCCAAGGCCTTGTTGCGCTAGGG
This sequence comes from Hydrogenophaga atypica, assembly GCF_042665215.1. NCBI lineage: Bacteria > Pseudomonadati > Pseudomonadota > Betaproteobacteria > Burkholderiales > Comamonadaceae > Hydrogenophaga > Hydrogenophaga atypica. Next base: position 153,431 of record NZ_JBHTCA010000001.1, on the reverse strand, counting down.
CCTGTTCACACTATTTTTCCGAGATGCGTTGCGAGTCAAAAAGGCCATGCGCAAGGCGCGAAACGCCGCCGGGGTATGCCCCCGGCAAGGCTTCGCAACGCCGCGCATGGCCTTTTTGGCCGCAACCCGGAGGGAACGGGGTGACAACAGCGCCACTCGTCGTTGCACTCCTAGGCCAGACGCCCAGTCTGGCCGTCGTCGCGCGTCTAGATTGGCGCTGTTGTCACCCCGTTCGCACTCGGAAAAATAGTGTGAACAGGCCCTAATCAGGCCGTCGCAGCCAAACGCGCCAGCAAGGCGTCGCGCTCGGCGCGCAGCGCCTGGTTCTCGGCGGTGAGCTGCTGCACTTGCTGCATCAGCGCCGCCATATCCGGCGGCGCGCCCGCAGGTGCCTCAGCGGTCTCGGCGGCTTCACCGAGCGCGGTGTCGCGTGGCTTGCGTTTGGCCTCGCGCACGGTTTTGGCGGCCCGCTTCAAGGCCTCGGGGCCGCCTTCTGCGGCGGCCTTTTGCTCCGGCTCGGGCAGGCTGGCCACGGCGGCTGCGGCGCTCAAAGACAGGGTGCCGGACTTCACCGCCTCCACCACCTCGGGCGCGGCCTGCTTCTGGATTTTTTCGATCTGCACCACCTGGCTGCTGCTCAGGCGCGCGGCGCGTGCGATGTCTTCGCGGCTTTTCAAGGGTGCGGGCTCGGGTTGCGGCGTGCGCTCTGCCGCCGCTTCCAGCGCGGCCTCGGTCGGTGGCTCGGCCAGAAACTGGCGCCGCCGCTCGGCCACGATTTCGCGCTTGCGCAGCGCCAGCACACCGCGCTGAAAATCCGACACGCTGCGCCGGCCCAGGTGCTGGTCGATCATCCACAGGTGCACGTCCTCCATCGACTGGAAGCGCGGGTTCTGCACGGTGTTGAAGGGCAGGCCGTGTTTCTGGCAGATGCCATAACGGTTGTGCCCATCCACCAGCAGGTCGCCCCACAACACCAGCGCGTCGCGGCAGCCCTCGGCCAGCAGGCTGCGCTCCAGCGCTTCGTGTTCTTCGGGGGTCAGGGGGTCGATGTAGGCCTTGAGTTCTTCGCTGACGACGATGTTCATGGCAAATGGGGACGGCAAAAGGGGCTGGATTGTAGAGGCCACCCGGCCCGGTAAAATCGCCGCCCCAACGCTTCTTGAACCCCCATGCACTACTCCGTCTCGCACCACAAGCTCAACCAGCTCCTCGCCGCCCAAGGCCTCAAAAGTGGCGACGCCGCCGGCATCGACCAGCTGTTTGGTGGCACCGACGGATACTACTGGTTTGGCACGCTGCGCGACATGTGCCCACCGGGCAAGACCATCATCTGGGACGACCTGTACCAGATGGTCAACGCCATCCAGGCGCACGAGAACGCCACCGCCGAAGAAGACGAGATGAAGCCGATGAAGCCCACGGCGGCGCACATCGCAGCCATCTCCAAGGCCTTGGCCAACCCGCTGTAAGCGCCTCAGGCAGCGCTGGGCATGCCGCCCAGTGCCGCCTGCAGCATCTCGATGAAAGCCCGCGTTTTGGCGGGCATGAGCTTGCGCCCCGGGAACACCGCCGACACCGTCACCGGAGGCAAACACCACTCAGGCAACACACGCCGCAACAGGCCCTGATGCACGTCGGGCTGGGCGATGTGGTCCGGCACGGCCGCGATGCCGGCACCGGCCCGCGCCAGCCGCATCAGCAGCTCGGGTGCATTCGCGTTGATGCGCCCCGGCGGCAGGCCTTGCCACTGTTGTTCGCCACAACTCAAGGTCCATGGCAAGGGCTCACCATGGCCCGCCAGCAAGCGCACGGCGCTGTGCCGGGCCAGGTCGTCGGGCGCGGCCGGCTGGCCGAACTCGGCCAGGTACTGGGGTGAGGCGTACAGGCCGGACGACAACACCGTCAAGCGGCGCGCGGCCAGCAGGCCATCGTCCGACAAGGCGCCGATGCGCAAGGCCAGATCGAAGCCCTCGCCCAACAAATCCACCCGGCGCGCCGACAGGTCCAGCTCAAGCTGGATGCCCGGGTGCATCGCCACAAATGCGGCCAACGGCTCGGCCAGCACGAGGTTGGCGAAGTCGCTGGGCATGGACACACGCAGCCGACCGCTGGGCGCGGCCTGGCGGCGTTCGCTCAAAGCGGCCACGGCCTCCACCTCCAGCGCCACCTGGCGCGCATGGTCCAGCAGTTCGCGGCCGAACTCGGTCAGGGTTTGACGCCGCGTGGTACGCAGCAACAGGCGCTCGCCCAGGCGCTGCTCCAGCGCCGCCAGCCGCCGTGAAACGGTGGACTTGGGCAGCCCCATGCGCTCGGCTGCGCGGCTGAAGCTGCCCAGATCGGCCACGCTGGCAAAGATGAGCAGGTCGTTGGGGTCGAGCGCATCACGCCCTGATTGTTCCATCATGGCAACAATCATATCCATTCAAAGGCATTTCCAAGCCAATTGATCCAACCTAAAGTACACCCATCCCAACCCCACTTTGAAGGAAACGATCATGAACAAGACCTCTCTCAACGCCCTGGACCTTGCCGGCCGCCTGCTGCTGGTGGCGCTGTTCCTGCCCGCCGGCATAGCCAAACTCACCGGCTTTGCCGGCACCGTGGGCTACATCAGTTCGGTGGGCTTGCCCCTGCCCAGCGTGGCGGCCGCGCTGGCGGCGGTGGTGGAAATCGGCGGTGGCCTGGCGCTGCTGTTCGGCTTTGGCACCCGCTTGGCTGCCTTGGCCCTGGCCGGCTTCACGCTGGTGGCCAGCTTCTTCTTCCACGCCTACTGGGCCGTGCCTGCAGATCAGGCTTTTGTGCAGCAGCTGATGTTCTTCAAGAACATCGCGGTGACCGGTGGCTTGCTGGTGCTGGCCGCGCACGGCGCTGCTGGTTGGAGCATGGATGCACGGCGGGCGTAAGTACCCCCTTGCGCCGCTTCGCGTCACCCCCCAGGGGGCGCACCCGGTGGGCCGGCAAAGCCGGACCCACGGGTGCCCTGGGTTTTGCAGCCTTCGTCAGGAGATTCACGTGAGCACACACACCGAACACAAGCAGATCACCCAGTCCCGCACGGTGGAGCGCCTGGTGGCCGGCCAGGCCACCTCGGACGGCGCGGGCGTCAAGCTCAACCGCGTGTTGACACAGAACCTGCAGCGCCGGCTCGACCCTTTCCTGATGCTGGACGCCTTTGGCAGCGACCAGCCGGACGACTACATCGCCGGCTTTCCCGACCACCCGCACCGGGGTTTCGAGACCATCACCTACATGATCGCGGGGCGCATGCTGCACCGTGACAGTGCCGGCCACGAAGGCCTGCTGCAAAACGGTGGCGTGCAATGGATGACGGCCGGCCGGGGCGTGATTCACTCCGAAATCCCGCAACAGGAATCGGGCGTGATGGAAGGCTTCCAGCTGTGGCTCAACCAACACAGCAGCGAGAAGATGAACCCGCCCTGGTACCGCGACTTCCAGTCCGCCGAACTGCCCCGACTGCGTGCGGAACAGGGCGTGGACGTGACCGTGATCGCCGGCGACAGCCATGGCGTGGCGGGCGCGGTGACACGCGACATCACCCAGCCGCTGTACCTGGACCTGCACCTGCCGGCAGGCGCACGCTTCGAACAGGCGCTGCCGGTCGGCCACAACGCGTTTGTGTACGTGTACCGGGGGGCGGTGGACATCGGCGGCCAGACCGTGCCCACACAGCGTTTGGCGATTTTGGCGAACACGCCGGAGGCCGACGGGGTGGTGATCGAAGCGGCCGAAGCCGCCCGTGTGTTGCTCATCGCAGGGCGCCCGCTGAACGAGCCCATCGTGCAGTACGGCCCTTTTGTGATGAACACGCAGCAGGAGATCTACCAGGCCTTGGGCGATTTCCGCGCCGGCCGGCTGGCGGCCTGATCGGGCTTCACGCCACCAGGCAACGCGCCACCACGTCCTCGTTCCAGGCCATGCCCAGCCCCGGGCCGCGTGCGGTGACCGCACCGTTCACGGGCACACAGGGTTCTTGCAACACGGGTGCGCCGAAGTCCATGAACTCCAGCCAATCGCAGGTGGGCGTGACGGCCAGCACGTGGGCGCTGGCCTCGATGAACAAGTGGCTGGACACCGGCATGGACGCGGCGCGCGCCAGGCCGATGACGCTGAGCCAGCCGGTGATGCCGCCGATCTTCATGAGGTCGGGCATCATGCGGTCGCAAGCGCCGGCACTCAGGGCCTGTTCGGCGGCGCGCGGAAACCACCAGTTCTCGCCGGTCTGGATGGGCAGCGAGGTGGCCGCGCGCACGCGGGCGTGGCCCGCCAGGTCTTCGGCCGCCACGGGTTCTTCCACCCACGCCAGATCAAAGGCTTCCAGCGCCCGCACGCGGCGCACGGCTTCGACCGGCTCCAGGCTCTGGTTGTAGTCCACCATCAGCGCCACCCCTTCACCCACGATGGTGCGCACGGCACGCACGGTGGCGAGGTCGTGCGCCAGGCTGCCGCCACCGAGCTTGAACTTGATGGCGGTGAAACCCTGGGCCACCGAGGCTTCCAGCGCGGCGGCGTCGCGCGCCGGGTCGATCAAGCCCCAGCTGTCGTAGGCGCGCACGGGCCGTGGCTCGCCGCCCAGCAGGCGCACCACGGGCTGGCCGACGGCCTGCCCCAGCGCATCCCAGAAGGCCATGTCCAGCGACGACACCAGCATGCCCAGCAGGCCTTGCAAACCGAGCAGGCGGAAGGTTTTCTCCAGCCGCTGCTGCAAGGCCAGCGGCACCATCGGCTGGCCTTTGAGCACAGGCGTGACCTGTTCCACCAGGGCCATGAGCGGCTTGAGCATGAGCGGCGTGTAGGCAAACAGGTAGGCGCGGCCGGTGACGCCTTCTTCGGTCAACACGTCCAGCAACACCAGGGGCGAGGCTTCGATGGCGCCGGACGCGGTGCGTATGGGCCGCGCCAGCGGCACGATGACGGCGCGCGCGCGGATGTCGCGCAAGGTCAATGGGCTCATGTCACGCTCCCGTTGTCTGCAGAGGCCGCCGGCACCGGCCCAAGGTACTGCGCGATGTCCACGTGGTCGATCTGCTCGGGCAGCAGGTACTGCTGGGCGTAGCGCAGGTAGATGCCGGAGGTGAGGAAGAGGTCGAACAGCACCGGATCGATGTGGCGGCGGCGCTTGAAGCCGTAGAGGATGCGCACCGACTCGGACAGGGTTTTGGCCTTTTTGTAGGGCCGGTCGCGCGCGGTGAGGGCCTCGAACACGTCGGCAATGGCCATGATGCGCGAGGGCACCGACAGTTCTTTTTCGGTCAGGCGGCGCGGGTAGCCGGTGCCAATCAAGGTTTCGTGGTGGGTGCCCGCGTATTCGGGCACGCGCTTGAGGTTGTAGGGCAACGGCATGTTCTCCAGCATCACGATGGTCTGGATGATGTGCTCGTTGATCTTGAAACGCTCTTCTTCGGTCAGCGTGCCGCGCGCGATGGACAGGTTGTAGACCTCGCCGTGGTTGTAGAGGTGTTCGGGCACCTTGAGGGTGAATCCGTAGCGGCTGTCGAGTGCGGCCGTGGGTGGGCGCTCGAACAGGTGATGTGCCTTGTCGGCCAACAAGAATTCTTGTGCGGGCAGGGCTTGCGCCGGTTCACGTTCGTGGCGCGCCAGCTCGTCGTGGGCCAGGCCCAGGCGGTCGTCGAAGTGGCGCATCCAGGTGGCCTGGGCGATGGTGCGCAGCCGCTCCACCTTGTCGGGGGCCATGAATTCGCTGCCCAGGTTGCATTCGGCCACAAAAGCAAAGTCCGACAGCAGTTGGGCCTGCCGCGCCTCGAACCCGCGTTGGGCCGCGTCGGCCTGCGTGGGGTCGGCCAGCGTGGCCTCCAGGCATTCGATGCGGGCGTCGCGCAGCAGCACCTCGAAGCGCGTGCGTATCTCATGGATGCGGTTGCAGATGGTCTCCAGCTTGGTGGCCTTGTCCACCACAAACTCGGGTGTGGTGACCTTGCCGCAGTCGTGCAGCCACGCGCCGATGCGGAACTCGCGCCACTCCTCTTCGGTGTGGAAGGCGAAGTCGGCCAGGGGGCCTTCTTTCATGTCGCTGGCCTCGCGCGCCAGCATGAAGGCCAGCTGGGGCACCCGCTCGCAATGCCCGCCGGTGTAAGGGCTTTTGGTGTCGATGGCGCCGGCCAGGATCTGGATCATGGCGTCGAGCAGGGCTTTCTGGGCGCCAAAAAGGTTCTGGTTTTCGAGTGCCACCGCCGCCTGCGCCGCCAGGGCCTCGACGAAGCTGACGATGTCCGGCTCGAAAGGGATGACCTCGCCGGTTTTGGGGTCCAGCGCGTTCATGAGCTGGACCAAGCCCAGCACCTGGCCTTCGCGCGCCTTGAGCGGCACGCTGAGGGTGGAGACGACCCGCATGCCGGACGACTCGCTGAACCGTTTGGTGCCGCTGACATCGAAGCGGGTTTCGCTGTAGATGTCGTCGATGACCACCGTCTCGCCGGTGAGCACCACGTGGGTGGCCACGTAGCGGTGGTCCGGGTGGCCGTTGATGTCGTAGAGCGCCAGCTCGGTCGAGGGCAACGCGTCGTCGCTGGTGCGCAGCGCAAACCGCAAGGTGTTGCGTTCGGTCTTGAGGAACAGGGTGGCGGCCTGGCAATGCGCAATTTCACGCGCCCCGAACAGCGCCGAGTGCAACAGGGCCGCACGGTCTTGTTGGCGACCCAGCTCAATGCCGGTTTCCACGATGCGCGAGAGCTTGGCCTGCGCCAGCTCCAGCGCCGCCGTGCGCTCCTTGACCGAGCGGTGCATCACGGTCTGTGCCTCGCCCAGCGCGTTGATCTCGTACAGGTAGGAGTGCTCTTCGGTCGGTTCGGCCGAAAAGTCCATGGCGCGCAGTCGTTCGGAGTTCTGCGCCATGCGCCCGAGCGAACGCGCGATGCCACGGGTGCCCACCAGGGCGATGGGCACCAGCACCAGCAGCAGCAGGCTGGTGACCAGCAACACGTCGCGCCGCGCCTGGTCCACCGGCGCGGTGTAGTCGGTCACAGGTGCCCACGACACCACCTGGTAGCGGCTGCTGCCGGCCACCTGCAACCGGCGCAGCACCATCAGGTGGGGCTCGCCCGCGAGGTCCACGAACTGCGCGCGGTCGGGTGGCAGATCGCCCATCAGGCCGGACACGGCCGCCGCTTTGGGGCTGCCGGTTTCGGCCAACGGCGGCAGCCGAAGGTCGTTTTGGGCCAGCCGTGAAGAACCCTTGGCGTGCGCGGCCAGCAGCCGCCCCGCTTCGTCCACCACGCCGAGAAAGGCGTTGTCGCTGATGGCATAGCCCGCCAACACACCCGGGAGGCTGTCGAGGCTGATGTCCACCCCATAGGCGCCCTGGCCACGTGGCAAGGCGGCCGAAATGGTCAGCCCCTCGCGCTCGGTGGAGGCAAACACGTAGGGCGCGGTCACCGAGGCTTGGGAGGCGCGCAAGGCGCCCTGGTACCAGGGACGGTCCAGCGGGGTGTAGCGCGCCGCCACCCGGCGCTCGCCCAGGGTCTGGTCCGCTCGGTCGAGAAACCACCAGTGCTCGTGGCGTGTACCCGTGGCGTCGGCCTGGATGACCCGCACCGCCAACTCGGTGCCAGCGGGTGCGTCCAAAGCCTGCAGCGTGGCCGCGTGCCCACGCACGCCGATGGCCTGCAGAAAGTCGCCGTTTGACAGGCCCAGGTATTCGCCGTAGACACCGGGGTTTTCGCGAACCGACTTTTTCAGTACCGCGACCATGGACGCCACTGGCCCAGCTTGGCGGGCCAGCACATCGGACACGTCGGCCGCGGCCAGCGCGCTGGCGCGCCTGGCGTGTGCGTCCAGACTCAGTTGCAGGTGCTCGGCAATGCCTTGGGTGATCAGCTCGAAACGGTCGGTGGCGCCACGCTGCGCGGTTTCGCGGAACTTGCCAAACACCGTGCCCAAGAACACCAAAGCCAGCAGCAACACCAGTGCGCTGGCTGAGAGCACGATCCACTGCTGAAATTTGATGGTGGTTTTACCGAACATCCACGGCCTCTCCCGGGCAAAAACACAGCCTACCACCGGAGAAGCCCCACATTGTTGAGATTATTGACAATCTCAGAATGCTTCGTTTACCATCGTGAACATTCATTCACTTGCTTGTCTCGATGTCGGACCACAAACACCTCGACGCCTTGCGCATGTATTGGCGCGAGCACAAGGCGTTCCCCTCCATGGCCAAACTTGCCGATGTGCTGGGCCTGGCCTCGGCGGGTGGGGTGTTCAAAGTGGTGGGGCGGCTGGTGGACGCCGGGTTTCTGGAGCGTGTGGAAGGCCGCATCGCCCCCACCCGCGACTTTTTTGCGCTGCCGGTGCTGGGCAAGGTGCGCGCCGGCCTGCCCCAGATGGAGGACCAGAGCGCTGGACAGGAGATGGTGGGTATCGAGGACTACCTGATCCGCCACCCGGAACGCACGGTGTTGTGCCGCGTGCGCGGTGAATCGATGCGCGACGCCGGCCTGCTGGACGGCGACATGGTGGTGGTGGAACGCAACCGCCCCACCAAACCCGGCGACATGGTGGTGGCGCTGGTGGACAACGAAATGACCGTGAAGTACCTGCACCCCTTGCCCGGTCAAGGGGGTTGGGTGCTCAAACCTGCCCATCCCGACTACCCCGACATCCTGGCGCGCGAGTCGCTGGAGGTGGTCGGCGTGGTGGTGGGCATGTTCCGGCAAATGGGCCGCTGAGGCGGCCACCCACGTTTTCACGAGTGAGGTTTCCATGACGATCAAAGCCATTTTCCGCAGACTCACCGGCCGGGGCGGCGCCCTCAACCGCGCCAAGACCACCCGCGAGATCTGCCAGCTCAATGTGTTGGCCGCTGGTGCGCGGGTGTCGGTGTACGAGCTGGATTGACGGATGCCCCCCCGCGCCGCCTTCGGCGTCACCCCCCAGGGGGCGATGCCAGCCGACTGGCAGAGCCAGATCGGTGGCATCCCCGGTTGGGCTGCTGCATGCGTGGCGGGTAGGTGAACGCGACAAAAACTTGCACCCACCTCGGACACAGTGGTACGATGTCTTATAACTAACCACATCACCCATCCCGGGGAGACACCGACCATGAGACCCAATCGCCTGCGTTCGTTGTGGCAATCCGGAGGGGCGGCCGTGAATGGCTGGCTGGCCATTCCGAACAGCTTCTCGGCCGAAACCATGGCCCACCAGGGCTGGGACACGCTGACCATCGACATGCAGCACGGCCTCGTGGATGAAGGCGCGCTGTTGCCCATGTTGCAGGCCATCTCCACCACCAACACCGTGCCGGTGGTGCGGGTGCCCTGGCTGGCGCCGGGCGTCCTCATGAAGGCGCTGGACGCCGGTGCCTACGGCGTCATCTGCCCCATGGTCAACACCCGCGAAGACGCCGAGAAGCTGGTGGCCTGGACCCACTACGCGCCGCGCGGGGTGCGCAGCTTTGGCCCGGTGCGCGCCAACCTTTACGGCGGCGCCGACTACGCGCAGCACGCCAACGACACCATCGTCACCTTCGCCATGATCGAAACCGCGCAGGCGCTGAACAACCTGGAAGACATCCTGTCGGTGCCCGGGCTGGACGCGGTCTACATCGGCCCCTCCGACCTGTCGCTGTCCTTGGGCTGCACGCCCACCTTCGACGACGTGGACCCTCCCGCCGCCGATGCCATTGCCCACATCCTCGCGCGCGCCAAGGCACATGGCCTGGTGGCCGGCATACACAACGGCAGCACCGCTGCGGCACTCAAGCGCATCGCCATGGGCTTCCAGTTCGTCACCGTCAGCTCCGATGCCCGGCTGCTGGCCGCCGGCGCCCAGCAGGTGGTGCGCGACATGCGCGGCGCCCAGCCCACGGCCTCGGGCAGCGGCTACTGAGCCGACACCTCACCTTTCACCCCATTCTTTGCAAGGAGTTTGTTCATGAAGATCGGATTCATTGGCCTGGGCATCATGGGTGCGCCCATGGCCGGCCACCTGCTCGCCGCCGGCCACACCCTGTTTGTGCGCACCCGCAGCCAGGTGCCCGCCGCCTTGTCGGGCGCCACCGTGTGCGCCACCAGCGCCGATGTGGCGCGCGCGGCCGACATCGTGTTCCTCATGCTGCCCGACACCCCCGATGTGGAGACCGTGTTGTTCGGCGAAGCCGGCGTGGCCCACGGCCTCAGCGCCGGCAAGGTGGTGGTGGACATGAGCTCCATCTCACCCATGGAAACCCAGCGCTTCGCCAAACGCATCAACGCGCTGGGCTGCGAGTACCTCGACGCCCCGGTGTCGGGTGGCGAGGTCGGGGCCAAGGCCGCCAGCCTGACCATCATGGTCGGCGGCAGCGAAGCCACCTTCGAACAGGTGAAGCCCCTGCTGGAACTGATGGGCAAAAACATCACCCTGGTGGGTGGCAACGGCGACGGCCAGACCACCAAGGTGGCCAACCAGATCATCGTGGCGCTCAACATCGCCGCCGTCAGCGAAGCGCTGGTGTTCGCCAGCAAGGCCGGCGCCGACCCGGCCAAGGTGCGCCAGGCGCTGATGGGCGGGTTTGCCGCCAGCCGCATCCTGGAGGTGCATGGCGAACGCATGATCAAGCGCACCTTCAACCCGGGCTTCCGCATCAAGCTGCACCAGAAGGACCTGAACCTGGCCCTGCAAGGCGCACGCGAACTGGGCGTGGCCCTGCCCCAAACCGCCAACGCCGCGCAAATGATGCAAGCCTGCGCCGCTCAGGGCCTGGCCGACATGGACCACTCGGCCCTCGTACAAGCCTTCGAGCGACTGGCTGACCACCCCGTCGCGCAAGGCTGACCCCTTCACTCCTTCCCCTACCCGCATGAAAACACTGCAATCCTTCCGCGCCCGCACGGGCGAAGCCCTGGGCGCACCGCTGCCCGCCACCACCCCCGAGCAGGTGGACGCCGCCGCCACCGCCGCTGGCGACGCCTTTGCCGCCTGGGCCGCCAGCAGTGGCGAACAACGCGCCACCCTGCTGCGCGGCCTGGCCGCCGCCCTGGAGTCCGACCGCGAAGGCCTGGTGGCCTTGGCCGACGACGAAACCGCCCTGGGCCCAGTGCGCCTGAACGGCGAACTGGACCGCACCGCCTTCCAGCTGCGCCGTTTTGCCGACATGGCCGAACGCGGCGTGGCCTTTGCCTTCACCGACGACCCGGCCGTGCCCGGCGCGCCGCCCGTGGGCCACCCCGCCATGGTGCGCCAGTGCGTGCCGCTGGGCCCGGTGGCCATGTTCTCGGCCAGCAACTTCCCCTTCGCCTTTTCGGTGCTGGGCGGTGACACCGCCTCGGCCCTGGCCGCCGGTTGCCCGGTGGTGGTCAAGGCCCACAGCGGCCACCTGCATTTGTCCAACCGCGTGTTCGGGCTGGTGCAGCAGGTGTTGGCCGCACAGGGTTTGCCCGCCGGCCTGGTGGGCCTCATCCAGGGTGGCGGCGCCGATGTGGGTGTGCGCCTGGTGCGCCACCCCGCCATTGCGGCTGGCGCCTTCACCGGCTCCACGCGCGGTGGTGCGGCCCTGCAGGCAGAAGCCAGCGCCCGCCCCCGGCCCATCCCGTTCTACGGCGAGCTGGGCTCCATCAACCCCGTGGTGGCCCTGCCGGCCTTGCTGGCGACCAAGGGTGCTGAACTGGCGGCCACGCTGGCCGGCTCCATCGCGCTGGGTTGTGGGCAGTTTTGCACCAGCCCCGGCGTGATCGTGTTGATCAAGGGCGCTGAGAGCGAAGCCTTCGTGGCCCAGTTGCACACCGCGCTGGCCGCACAAAACCCCCACGCCATGCTGACGCCCGGCATGCGCCAAGCGTTTGATGCCGGCGTCGAGCACCTGGTGCACGCGGGCGCACAGCCCCTGCTGCGCGAAGCCGGCAACGCCGAAGCGCCGCGCCCCTTCCTGGCCCAGGTCGAGGCGGCCGATTTCATCGCCAAGGACGCCCTGCGCGAGGAAGTGTTCGGTCCGTCCAGCGTGATCGTCTGGGCCGACTCGGTGGCGCAAGTGCTGCAGGTGCTGCATGCGGTGGGCGGCAGCCTGACCGTCACCCTCTGGGGCGCCGAGACCGACTCGACCGACACCCGCGCCTTGGTGCGCGGCGCCATGGCCATCGCCGGTCGGGTGCTGTTTGCCGGCGTGCCCACGGGCGTGGCCGTGACCGCGGCCCAACAACACGGCGGCCCCTGGCCCTCCAGCACGCAACCCATGACCACCTCGGTGGGCGACGCCGCCATCGACCGCTTCCTGCGCCCCGTGGCCCTGCAGGACGCGCCGGTCTGGTTGCTGGCGCAACAAGGCCGGCCGGTCTGAGACGCCGCGCGTGAGGGGGCGGCGCTCAGCCGCCGCTGCTCACACGCCGCCGGTCGGGTGCGTGGGGTCCACCCACAGCACCTGCTCGGGTTTTTCCACCGGCTCGATGTCCAGGTTCACCGCCACGGCCTGGCCGTCGCTGCGGCACAGCACACATTCGAGCACCTCGGTGGCGCTGGCATTGATCTCCTGGTGCGGCACATACGGCGGCACGTAGATGAAATCGCCCGGCCCGGCCTCGGCGGTGAACTCCAGGTGCTCCCCCCAGCGCATGCGCGCGCGGCCACGCACCACGTAGATCACACTCTCCAGCGGGCCGTGGTGGTGGGCACCGGTTTTGGCGTCGGGGTGGATGGTGACCGTGCCGGCCCACAGCTTCTGCGCGCCCACACGGGCAAAGTTGATCGCCGCCTTGCGGTCCATGCCCGGCGTGGACGGCACATTGCCATCCAGCTGGTTGCCGGGCACCACACGCACACCATCGTGTTTCCAGGCCGGGTGGTGGGTGTGTGAGGTGTCGTGATCATGGGAATGGGGATGATCGTGTGTCATGGCATCGCGTGGCAGACGGGATGTGTCCAGTGTGCCACCCCAGCGCCCGCGATGCCGGAAAATGCGCCATCCCCTTTGACCGATGGAGCTCGCGCCTTGCCTTTGCCCGCCCCCCAACCCCGCACCCTGATGCACACCCGCCGCGTCGAATACCGAGGCTTCCGCCGCGACGATGGCCTGTGGGACATCGAAGGCGAATTGCACGACAGCAAACCCCACGGCTTTGAAATCGAAGGCGAAGGCCGCTGGGAGCCCGGCCAGCCCGTGCACCACATGCTGCTGCGCGTCAGCATCGACGAAAGCATGGTCATCCGCGACGTGGCCGTGGCCATGGACGCCTACCCCCACGGTCCCTGCCCACAGGCCATGGCGCCCTTGCAGCGCATGGTGGGCGAGGTCATCGGCCGTGGCTGGCGCCAGACCATCCAGCGCCACCTCGGTGGCATCCAGGGCTGCACCCACTTGCGCGAGCTGTTGTTCAACCTCGCCACCGCCGCCTTCCAGACCCAGACCGCGTCCTTCGCCCCCGCCGTCAACGGTCACCCCCCCGCCCACCTGGGCCAGTGCCTGGCCTGGGACTTCAACGGGCCGGTGGTGGCGAAGGTGTACCCGGTGTTTTTTGGGTGGCAGGCGCCGGCGCGGGCACCCGCGCCGCACCCAGCCAATCCGCCAGTGCCTGCCGAACCAGGGCTGGCGGCAGAAACTCCTGCTCCAGCCGGCCCCGGGGCGTTGCGCTGAGGAAGCGGTAGAAATCGATCTCGTCTGCGTGCAGGGTGTGGGGCGCAGCGGGCGCGCCTACCGACTCCAGCACCGCCAGGCCCGCGTGGGCGTCGAAGGTGGCGCGGTCCATCAGCAACCGCCGCACCTGCGGCAGATGGCGTCTGGCGCGCCCCAGCATGACCAGGCCCCAGGTGTCCATGTCGCCCCAGTAGGCCACGTCCTTGTCGCGCAACCAGTCGGCGCTCAGCCATTCAAGGTCAAGACCAGCACCCAGGATGGCCACGGTGTCTGGCAAAGGTTGGGGCAACTGGTGCAGCGACTGCTCGTTTTCCACCACCAGAATGTGTGGCACGGGCAGCGGCGTGTGCTGGAGGTCGCCCGCCGCCAAGCGCAAGCGCGCAAAGGGCAACACCCCCGGCGCCAACGGCGCCACCAGCAGCCAATGGTCGCGCTCGTCCAGCGCATCCAGAAAAGTGGCCAGGCCCTGGCGGCTGGCTTCGCCGTCAAAACGTTCGTCCAGCAGGGCTTTGAGCAAGGTTTCGTGGCGCTCGAAAAACTTGCTGTCGGTGCCGGCCAACGCCAAGCTGCGCAAGGGCTGCCCGCTGGCACAGCCGGGTGACAGTTGCATCGCCACCTGGGCCACGGTGACCACCTGCTCAGGCGGCCACGCCTGCCAGAGCGCCAACCGGCGCACCAACAAGCGCCAGAACACGCGGTCAACCTCGGCCAACACGGCCAGCAAGCGCTGGTAGTCCCGGCGCACGGTGGCGTCGCCTGCGGCCGCCACCCAGTCGGACGGCTGGCGCAGCACCCACTGGCGGGGCACACGCACCGGGCTGGCGCCGCTGCGGTATTTTTTCTCTTCCCACACCACCTCGCCCACACGCCGGGTGTCCACAGCCTGCCAGGCGGCCAGGTGTTGGCGCAGCTCAGGTCTGAAGTCGGTGAACAGGGCCGGTGGTGGCAACCCGATGGGCAAGACCACGGGCCAGGCGTTGTCGCCACCCAGCAGACGCTGCTCGCGCCAATGGGCGTTGTGCCACTGGCGGGTCAGGTGGGCGGCCAGTTGCTCAGGCGATTTCATGTGGCAAACGTGTCGGCACAAACGTCTGTCGGGCGCGGTCCAACTCCTCCCAGGCCAGCGAGGTCAGGGTGGCATGGCTGCCTTTGCGGTGCACCACCACGGCCGAACGGGTGTGGTTGCGCAGCAGGCGCAGTTCTTTGTTGGGCGTCACAAACAAGGCATGCAGGCCAAATTCGCGCAGGGCTTCGATGATGCGGCCTGCCACGGCCTGCGAACTTTTGGAGAAGGCCTCGTCGAGCACGACGCTGGCAAACACCGGGCGTGTGCGGCCGGCAGGACACAACGCGTAACTGAGCGAGGCGGTGAGCACGTAGCTGGCGATGATTTCTTTTTCGCCGCCGCTGCCACCCTGGGAGCCGGTGCGCCGCTCCAGCACCTGCCCGCTGGCGCGGTCGTGCACCGCCACGGCAAATTGCAGGCGGTAGCGGGGATCGAACAAGGCCTGCGCGGGTTTGGTGCGGCGGTTGGTGGCGTGCTCGCGCAGCAGTTGCACGATGTCCCGGAGCACCCGGTAGTGGCTCTCGCCGCCGTCCTCGCGCAAGCGGGCGGAACGCAATTCGCTCAGCAGGCCGTTGAGGGTTTTGAGCACGGGGTAAACCACGTCCTGCGACTGCAACTGCAGGTGTCGGCCCGGCTGAAAGTCCACCTTCATCAGCGTGCGGTTGAGCGCGTCGATGCGCTCGCGGATGTCGATGACCTGGGCGTGGATGCCGCTGAACAGGCCATTGACACCTTGCTCCGACGATTCGTTCAGATAGGCCTGGAAGGCCTGGCGTTTTGCCGGCAGGTCTTCTTCCTCCAACACACGCAGCCGGGCCAGAAACACCGGCATGGCATCGAGTTCGTCGGCCACCTCGGCCAGCGCGCCCCGGTCGTCCTGCCGGGCCCGGGTCATTTGTTTGGTGATGGTGGTGGTCAGACCGGCCAACCGCTCTTTGTCGGCCAACAAGCGCTGCTGCAAAGCCTGGCTGGCCGGGCGCTCGCTGTCGTCCAGGGTGTCACAGGCAAGCGGCAGGTGGACCGCGAAATGGGCCTCCATCGATGGCGGCAGGGCGTCCGTTTGTGTCAGACGTTGGGCGTACCGCTGCTGCTGGGCCTGGGCACGTTTTTCATCGGCCACGGCCACCGCGTGTTGCCCCATCCACGCGACGTGCGTTTGGCGGCATTCATGTGTGTGCGTTCTGGCCAGCTCCCACGCGGCCTGGGCACGGGCGGTGTCGGACTGCGGGTTCAACAAGGCCTGCAAGCGCTGCTGCAGGGCCGCGTGTTCCGCTTGCACGCTGGCCACGTCGATGGCCTCGAACTGCACCTGCCCCAAGAGTTGCCACAGATGCCTGGCCGCCGTCCAGTCGCGCTGGCGCTTGAGCGCCGTGTCCTTCTGGTCCTGGCAACGGCTCAAACGCTCGCCGGCTTCTTGCAAATCGCGCTCCAACATGGCCAGGCGATCGCGGTTGTCGAAGCCGGTCATCCAGTCGTCCTGCAGGCGCTTTTGGTCCTGCTTGTCGAAATGCTGGGCCTTGCCCGACATCAGGCCCTGCTGTGTCATGGCGTGTGGTGTGTGTTGCAAGGCCTCGGGGCTGTCGACACAGTGGCGGTCCAGATCGGCGAGCAACTGGCGCAACGCGCCCTCGTGGGCATGGGTTTTGATGTTGAGCTTGGCGCAGAAACCGTCGTCCCAGAACCGGGGCGTGGCCACGGGTGGGCGCGCCTCCAGCAGCCGCACGTGCACCTGGTTGTGCCGCTGGTTCACCCACCACAGCGCGTCGCGCATGTGCTCAGGCGCCACCAGCACGCGCAGGCGCTGGCTGCCCAACGCGCGCTCGATGGCACCACGCCAATGCTGCTGGTGTTTTTGCACCTCCACCAGCTCGGCCACAAAGGGCAAGCCCTCGACCGCTTGGCCCAGTTGCTCGGCCAGGTCGGCGCGAAACTTCTGCAACGCGGGTGGGATGTTGGAGCCCGGGCGCTTGCGGGTCAGCGCCAGTTCATCCATCACACGCTGGTGGTCTTGCTGCGCGTTGTGGGCATCGGCAATCGCGGCTTCCAGTTCGGCTTGGTGGTCGGCCATTTGCCGTGCAATGTCCTCGCACATCTGTGTGGCCTGCGCCTGCTGCGCAAGCACGCTGGCCGCGCTCAAGCGCTCGGGCGGGGTCAGCGCCAGGTTGTGCAGCAGCGCGCGGTAGTCGCGCTCGTTCTGTTGTCGCCGCCCAACTTCCCGCCCCACGTCTTCGATGTGACGTTGCAAATCTTCGATGCCGCTGCCACCGGCCTGTAGGTACACCTGCAGACGTGTCTGTTCCTCCTGCTCGGCCACTTGGATGGCGGCGTTGGCGGCGTCCACCTCGTGGTCCAGCTCGGTCAAACGGCCACGCACCTGTTCGACGCGCGCCTGCCACAGTGCCACGCCCTGCTGGGCAAACCACTGCGGCAAGGCGGTGGCCACACCTTCCAAGGCCGCCAACTGGGTGCTTTGTTGCCTATGCCGGTGATCCAGTTCGCGCAGGGGCAACAGGGTGGCGAACTGGCGGTTCGCCAGCTCCAGGTCGTTGTGGATGCTGGTCAGCTCCTCAAAGCCATCGGCCACCTGGAGGGCGTGGTCAAACGCGGCGTGGTCGTCGAGCACCAGTTCGCGAAAAATCTCGTCGATGCTGTTGAGTTGCTTGAGCCCGGCCGCGCGGTTGAGCAGCGTGAAGGCGTTGGCGCCGACCTCAAAATGGCTTTGCAACTTGGCCAAGTAGGCCGACTTGCTGGTGTGCACGCTCAGGCCTTCGGTGTTTTTGCCCAGCTGGGTCAAAGCGCGTGCGCCGCCCCGGTGGTGCTCTTCCAGCCAGCCGTTGAGCGACTGGTCGGTGTTCTCGGCAAACAACCAGCGCCGCTGGAGGTCGGCCACCGCCGAACTGCTGCCGTCAAACCAGAGCACCGCACCCAGCCAGACCTGTTGCCCGGCCTCGCCCACCATGCGGGCGGCCAGGCCGGTCACGGTTTTGCCGTTGCGGCTGATGTGATCGCTGCTGCCTTCGGTGCCGGGGCCACTGACGCCGCGCACATAGGACACCAGGTCGCGGTCGCTTTCGTGGCCGCCGGTGGACGCCAGGTTGTATTTGGGGTTGGCACACAACAGCGTCATCAGGGCGTCGATCACCGTGGTTTTGCCACTGCCGGTGGGGCCAATGATGGCGGTGTTGTGCGGGTCGATGCTGGCCATGTGCCAGCCCTGAAACGCCCCCCAGTTGTAGAGGTGCAGTTCCTGCAAGCAATAGCTGGGGTGGGCAGCGGCGCCCACGCCAGGCATGCCATCGGCCAGTCGGTCCATGGGTCAGTCCGCCTCCGTCGGTGTCGGGTTGTCGGTGTGTGCGTCTGCCGCAACCTGGTCCGTGCCGTTGGCCGGGTGGGCCAGTGCTCGCAGGTGCAGCAGCAAGGCCTGCAGGTTCTCGGGATTGGCCAGGTGAACAATCATCGGGCGGATCAAAAAACGGTCCTGCGCATCGACCTCCGACACCACGCCGTGTTTGCGCAGGTTGTCGAGCAGTTGCATCAAACGTTTGTGATCCTGGGTATCGCTGCCGCTGCGGGCAATGAACACATCGAGCTGAGGCAACACATCGTCCACCGCCAAGCGCACGGCCACACCCAAGCCACCCTCTTGCTCCTGCTGGATGAACTCGCGCCGCAAAATGGCCACCAGCAAGGATTGCTCCAGCGTGAGCCGTTGCCGGAACACCAGCGGATGCGACCAGCCGTCGGCGTCCTCGTCGGTGCTGTTGCTGTCGCCATCGGCCGAATAGTCGGCCACCACCCGCACAAAGGCCAGCCCACGCACCTCGTCCAGCGCCACCTCCAGGTCGAGTGGCTCCAGCAGCCGATTGACCTGTTCGGTCTGGTGGCTGACGGTGCGGTACAGGCGCGGTTTGCTGGCCTGCTCCAGCCAGCCGTGTTTGAGCAGTTCCTGCACCGCGCGGCGCAGGTCCAGCGGTGTGCGTTCGGCCCTGCTCGACGCATCATCGGTCGGGGCCGATCCACCCTCCGCCGGCGGCCCGGCCTGCGCTGGCGGCCAGGGGGGTGTGGCCTGGGCCTCGGCCGCCAGGCGGTCGAACAGGTCGCGTGGTGGGTGTGGTGTGGGCATGTCGGTCAACGGTTGTTTGTGTGTGGCCATCATGCGTCCCAAACCACGTCGGCCAACACGTCACCGTCCAGCGGCAGGTGCGGCACGGTTAAACGCCAGCGCCGCCCTTCCCCATCCTCGGTGTCGATGTGCTCGGGCTCGCCCTGTGGCGCCACGCCAGCCTCGCGTGCCATGCCCAGCCACAACGCCAGTGTTTCCAGATCGTGTGCGCCCGGCGGGAGCCGCGCCGCCAGCTCCGACAGGGTCAGTGGATGGTCCGCCTCTTGCAGCAACCGCAGCGTTTGCGACAACAGTGCATCGCGGTCCAGACCGTCGAAGGCGAGCCAGAATTCGGCCTCCAGATCGGCCAGGCTGGTGTGCTGCGCGGTGAGCAGCAACTCGCTTGGCGCGCCTTCGTCCAGCGACTTGATGCGCAACCGTTCGATCAGCGGCACCTGGGCACCCAGGGCCACACCCAGCGGCGGCAGCGGCGAAGGCGCGCGGCGCACCGCCTGCCGATCCCAGTCGATGAGGGCGGCCTGCTGCAACACGTCGTTGATGAGCTGGCCCACGCGGTGGTTTTCTGCCGCCTGCCCGCTTTTCATGAACTGGCTGACCTCGCGTTCGCTGCGCGCGCGCACCGCTTGAACGACCTTGGCCTCCTTGATCAACTGCATCACCAGCAGCCGCAAGGCGCTGTGCTGCAAATCGTCCAAGGCCTTGGTCGCCGCAGGATGCGAAAGAATCCGCTGGATGCGCTGGCGCATCGCGTCCAGCTCGTCCTGCCGGCTCAACTGCTGGTGAAAGTTGTCGAACACGCGCCCCTCTTGCGTGTTGAGCAAATGGGCGTGCCCATCCAGCAGCCGGTCCATCACCTGCCCACGGTGCAAATGCTCGCCGATGATGGCCTGACGCAAGCTGCGGTCCGCCTCGCGCCACGAGTCCTCCACGCGCCGAAAATCGGCCCGCAGGCTGATGGCCAACGCATAGACCTCGCGCACACCCTCGACAGCCTGGTCCTCAGACAAGACCTCGATCTGTCCGTCCTGCACCTGCTGCATCTGGCGCTGCAAGTCGTCCAGCTGGCGCTGCAGGTGGGCTTGCCGCGCCTGCGGGTCCGGGTCCAGTTGGGCGGCCAACCGGTCGATCTCGCGTTGCACGATCGCCAAGCGCGACGCGGTGGAGGTCATCATGCGGCCATCGAGTTGGGCCACAAAACCCAACGCGGTCTTCAGCGCATCGGTCTCGAACACACGGCCTTCGCGCTCGACCACCAGGCCGCGCCGTATCCACTCGCGCAACTCGCCACGCGCTTGCCGTCCAATGTCCTGCACATCGATGTCATAGTCCGGCTGGTTGGCGTGTGCCGCCAACAAGTCCGCCAGCGCCAATACCGCCACATCCATGGGCACACCGTCCCGGCTGTGTTCAAACAAGGCCTCCAGGCCGCTGAGCATCAGCGGCGCACGGCGCGAGGCCAGCAACATCCACGCAGGATGGTTGTGGCGGGCGCTGATGTAGTTCTGCGTGCGTTGCTGGCTCAAAGACGTCACGAGTGGTCACCGGCCTTCTGTGCCTGCAGACCCTTGCGCAACAGGGCGGGTGACACCTTCCAGTGCTGGCCGTCGTCGGTGCGCAAGCTGGCGGTTTTCTTGTTCAATCGAACGACAAAACCTTGTTTGACACTGCCATCGCTGGTGATGAAATGCACCCGATCGCCCTCTGCAAATTGCGCCAGCGCAACCGTGCTGCGGGCCTGCGCGAGCAGGTTCAGGCGCTCCACGACCATGCGATTGAGATAGCGAAGGTCTTCTTCACTCATGTGGCGCAGCGCCTGAATGAAAAGCTCTCGGTCGAGAACAGTCTGTTGGTTGCTCATTGGCGAGATGGACAAAACACTTGCACAAGGGCCTGGGGCAGTCTAATCCACCACATGCCAGCAAGGTCCCGCATCTCGTGATCATGTCAACCACGCTGACAAGCGCATCGCAGTTGGCCATCGCGCTTTGGGCTTCGCCCAGTCAAAACGGCGAGGAGAGATCACCTCGGCGTACGGGCGTTTTTGGGGCCCGACAACGCCCGAGCCTTCAAAGAATCGACCCATCCATTGGCTCAGTCCTTGCGACTCACCGCACCCATCGCTCAGTCTTCGAGATCGGCCACCGTCAATCCGTATTCGGCCATGAGGTCCTGGATTTCCACGATAGCGGCCGCCTTCTCGGCCACCACATCTCGCTCAGCCTGCGCAAAAAACGCGCTGGCGCCCCGAATCAGTTCCTGAAACCGGTTGTCGCCCAACGGCGTCGTTGGAGCTGCTGCCGGTTTGGGCCGCTCGGTGTGTCTGCGCTGTGTCGTCAATGAATGGCGCATGTGCTCTCTGTTCTTCAGGCCGTGAATCGGTGATCAAGAATCCCCACAAACAGGGGAAGAAGTGTGTGGATAACCCATGGCCATTCGGCCGCAGCCCGCATGCCCTGGGCCTTGTAGGCAGTTTGCCCAAGATTTGGGCAGGTGGCGGTCTTTCAGGCTCACACCGGAGCCAGCCGCGCAGCCGCTTCGCGTTTGCCCAGCTTGCGCAGCGCCAGGATGCGTTCGAGCTGTGCGGCCCGTGGCTGCACCTTGCCCGACTCCCACTTGTAAACCGACAAGGCCGAGGCCTCCAGCAACTGCGCCATTTGGGCCTGTGTGAGGCCCAAATGGGCACGTTGGGCTGCCAAGGCCTCGGCACTGAAGCTGACTTTTCGGCCGGGCTTTTTTCGCTCGGTGGTGGCGGCTTTGGGCGCTGGCGTGAGGGCCGTCGGTTTGACGGCCTTGACCGCTTTTTCGTTGGCCTTGAGCAGGGCACGCAAGGCCTTGAATTCCCGCTTGAGTGCTGCGATCTCGGCGCGTTGCGCCGTGGTGGTTTTCCTCAACGCCAGCAGTTCGTCCTTGAGCTCTTTGCGGGCCACGCGGGCGATTTCTGACTTCAGGGCGTTGGTCAATGAGTTCATCGTGAAATCGTCTGTCTTGGAGTTGGCAAGCTGAAGTGCCGATTCAGCCCAGTGTTGAAACTGCGGCCAGTTGCAGGGATACCACGATCCGCTCGCCACTGAAACCATCCAGCCACCCGTGAAGGCGGGACAGCATTCGCTCTGTCGCCTTGTTTTCAGTACTGGATTTCAAATCGATGCCTTTTGTTTGGCACAGGGACTTGTCGTCGTTTGGCTCGTGGTTTTGGACTGTCACCTCGACCCTGGGGCACAGCCTGGGCACACACAAGGCACAGGCCGATTTCGGGGAACATCGCGTGACGACAGGTCTGTTTTGTCGTTGTGCCCTGATCAACCCCATCGACGACGATTGCCTCGCAAGGCCAAGTAGTCAGTATGTGAGCGTCTACTTTCGTGCGTCACTAGGTTTGGTGCGGCTGGCGGGGATCGAACCCACGACCCTCGGCTTCGGAGGCCGATACTCTATCCACTGAGCTACAGCCGCACATTTTCAACTGGAACCAACACTCACATTCTCGCACGCGGCTGCAATGACGACAGGCTTCGGAGGCCGATACTCTATCCACTGAGCTACAGCCGCACGGTGCTGTAAAGCGCCCGTATTCTCTCACAGCACAGCGGCCGGGTCTGACGCAAGCCGCACCCGGTGGCTCAAGGGGGCAAGGCCCTTGGCTATAATCGCGGCCGGTCCCGACACGCCTCCATCGCGTGACACCCTCACGCTTGGGCCGCGGTGCAACAGGCCTCGGCCACGCGACCCCCATTCCCCTTGAGCCCCACTGAGGACGCCATGAGCGACAACGCGCACGATTCCCACACCGGCCCCATCAAGACGCCCCAGCAACTGCTGTGGACGTCCTTCTTCTCATTTGTGCTGCCGGTGTTCATCATCATCGGCCTTGTGTACTACGTGACCTCGGGCAACAAGCCCGCCGCTGGTGCCAGCGACCAGGCCTTGGCCACCGCACAACGCATCCAGCCCGTGGGCTCGGTGGAGTTGCGTGATGCCAACCGCCCGCTGCGCGCCGGCGAAGAGGTGTACAAGGCGCAGTGCGCGGCTTGCCACGACGCTGGTTTGGCTGGCGCCCCCAAGCTGGGCGACGCGGCCGCGTGGGGTGCCCGCATCAAGACCGGCTACGAAGCCCTGCTGACCTCGGCCCTCAAGGGCAAGGGCGCCATGGGTGCACAAGGTGGTGGCGACTTCAACGACGTGGAAATTGGCCGCGCCGTGGTGCACATGGCCAACGCGGGCGGTGCCAAGTTCGACGTGCCCCAGCCCGCCGCTGGTGCTGCCCCTGCGGCCGAAGCCCCAGCTGCTGCCCCGGTGGCTGCCGCAAGCCCCGCCGCGCCCGCAGCAGCACCAGCCGCTGCGACCCCCGTGGCCGCCGCCGGTGGCGAAGCGCTCTACAAACAAGCCTGCGCCGTTTGCCACGCAGCCGGTGTGGCGGGCGCCCCCAAACTGGGCGACAAGGCCGGCTGGTCCGCACGCCTGGGTGCCGGTGTGGACGGCCTGACTGCCTCCGTCATCAAAGGCAAAAATGCCATGCCCCCACGCGGTGGCTCCAGCGCCTCCGACGCGGACATCAAAGCCGCAGTCGAATTCATGCTCGCCAGCGTCAAGTGAACACGCGCCACGCGCACTGAAAAAGCCGCTCTCCACGAGCGGCTTTTTTTCGTTTCAAGTGGCCTGCTTGGCCTCAGCTGGACTGAGCACAAAACCGAAGCGGCTGGGCAGTGTGGCCGAGGCCAGTTCGGTCGGCTCGGGCCATTGGCCACGCTCGATCAGCTCGGCCACCCGCCCGACGTCCTGCGTGTGCACCAACCCCAGTCCCAGGTCGGTGTCCAGCAGCACATGCCCCGCTTCATCCACAAACACCGCCTGGATGACGGCCGCACGCCCGGTGTGCGATTGGACTGTGCCCGCGTCGTCCACGCGCCAGACCCAAGGCGCCTGTTCCAGCTCCACGTAAACGCGCTGCGGGCCGTTCTGGAAAAACCACCGTCCGTGTGTGTCTGCCTCGTAGTTGCGGCCGATGAAGTCGATCAGCTTGTCGTGCCGCAACAGCGAGCCCTTGCTGGCCTCGTTGGCCCCGAGGCCGGCAAACGACCCGCAGGCCTGAGCACGGTCGTCGCGCATGAACCACTGGCCCCGGCTGTCCAGGCCCAACCAGCCATAGCAATCGGGCACGTTGGGCCATTTGGCCAGCGCGGCCTTGACCATCTCATCCATGGGAAGCTCCTGACAGCTGCGACAGCAGCCAATGGGTGACCGCCTCGGGCATGGCACGCACGTGACCCGGAACACCCCAAGGGGGCAACGAGGCAGGAAAGCCCACATGCCCGCCCTGCGGCGGCTGCCACAGCGTCACACATGGTCCCACGTCCTGGGCGGCGGGGAGGGAGCTGGCCGGCACAAAGGGGTCGTTTCGGGCGTTGAGCACCAGCGCTGGCACGCGCACCTGCGGCAGCAGCGGTTGCGCGGAGGCGCGTCGCCAGTAGTCTTCGGTGTTGCGAAAACCGTGCAGCGGTGCGGTGAACACATTGTCGAAGGCGTACAGGTCGCGCGCCGCCAGCAGCTTGTCGCGGTCGAACAGGCCCGGGTGCTGGGCCAGCTTGGCCAGCGCCTTGGGCACCATGGAGCGCAGAAACATGCGGGTGTACACCTGCCGGTTGAACCCGCGCCCGATGGCATGACCGCCGGCCGCCAGATCGATGGGCGAACACACGGCGGCGACCGCATCGGCCACGTCGCCAGCGGCCGCACCATGCTCGGCCGCCCATCGCATCAACGCATTGCCGCCCAGAGACACCCCCACCGCAAGCAGAGGGCGGCCGACGTATTGCGCGCGCAAGCGGCGCAACATCCAGTCGATCTCTGCGTGGTCGCCCGAGTGGTAGGCGCGTGGCGCCAGGTTGAGCTCGCCCGAGCAGCCTCTGAAGTGGGGCACCACGTAAGCCAGGCCGTGTTCATGTGCCACATCGGCAAAGGCTTCCGCATAGTGGCTGCGCGACGAGCCCTCCAGGCCGTGAAACAACACCAACACGGGCGCTGAGTCGGCCACCACATGGGTGGCATGGTCCACGTCCACGAAGTCGGCATCGGGGGTCGTCCAGCGCTCGCGCCGGTACACCGGCGCGCTGCCCACAAACCGGCGCGCGAACAGGGCAGCCCAGATGGTCTGGGCGTGCCCGCCGGGCAGCCACCAGGGCGCTGCGCCCGGCGGCTGCGGCAGAGCACGAGGTGCGCGCCAAGGGGCGTGAGCCAGGGTGTGGCTGTGGGGCCCGTTCATGGGGTCAGTGCAACACGGCCGGGCCGCTGCCCACGTCGGCGGGCGCGTCCAACTGGCCGGGGCTGGCGTGGTGGGTGGCCAGACGCCACCCCTGGGCGGTTTTGACGTACACGTTGGTGGCCATCACGTAGGCGCGACGCAGACCGTCGTCGCTGAGCAGTTCGACACGCTCCACCACGTTGTGCACGCTGCAGCCATGGGCCGTGAGGCGCAGCACCTGCTCGGGGTAGGCACGGATGCTGCCACCTGAAAACATGGCCTCAAACGCGGCGCGGATGGCGGCGCTGCCCACCAAACGCGGGCCGCCCGGGTGCACACACACAATGTCTTCTTCGTCGGCCCAGCAGGCCATCAGGCGGTCGATGTCGCCGAGTTGCAAGGCCTCGTAAAAGGCCTGCTCGATGTCATCGGGTGTACCGGGTGGGAGTTTGGGTTTGCGCATGGGGCTATTTTGCAGGCTGTGCCGTGCACCTCAGCGGTATAGTCGCGCAACCACACCGGTCTGAGGAGGATTGAATGCGTTCTACAACGGGTGCGCTCTGGCGCTATCTTGCCGCGCTGCTGCTCGCCAGCAGCCTCGTGGGCTGTGGCTACAACGATTTCCAGCGCCTGGATGAAAGCGCCAAATCGGCCTGGGCCGAGGTCCTCAACCAGTACCAGCGGCGCGCCGACCTCATTCCCAACATCGTCGCCACCGTCAAGGGCGAGGCCAGCTTCGAGCAGGAGACGCTGACCAAGGTCATCGAAGCCCGCGCCAAGGCCACCGCCATCCAGATGACACCCGAGATGGTGAACAACCCCGAGGCGATGAAGAACTTCCAGGCCGCGCAGGCCAACATGGGCAGTGCGCTGAGTCGCCTGCTGGTGGTGGCCGAGCAGTACCCGAGCCTCAAGGCCAACGCCGCTTTTGCCGATTTGCGGGTGCAGCTTGAAGGGACGGAAAACCGCATCACCGTGGCACGCAACCGCTTCATCGCCGCCACGCAGGAATACAACGTGCTCGCGCGCAGCTTCCCCACCAACCTCACGGCCATGGTGTTCGGCTACAGCGTCAAACCGGGCTTCACGGTGGCCGACGAGGCCGCCATTTCGGCCCCGCCCAAGGTGGACTTCAACAAGCCATGAGGCTGTGGTGGCCTTGGGTGGCCGGCGCACTGCTGTGGCTGGGCAGCCTGGGGCTGGCCGGCGCGCAAGCGGGCTTGCCGCTGCCGCCCTTGAGCGGTCGTGTCATCGACCAGACGGGCACACTGGACGGCGCCACACAGGCCGCCTTGACCGCCAAACTGGCCCAGCTGGAGCAGACACGCGGCGCACAAGTGGTGGTGGTGCTGGTACCCACCACCGCGCCCGAAGACATCGCCGATTACACCCAGCGCCTGGGCGATGCCTGGAAACTCGGGCGCCGCGGCGTGGGTGACGGCATTTTGTTTGTTGTCGCCAAAAACGACCGACGCCTGCGCATCGCCCCGGCCAAGACACTGGAAGGTGCCTTGCCCGATTTGCTGGCCAAACGCATCATCGACGAAGGGGTGACGCCCGCCTTCCACCGAGGCGATTACGCCGCTGGGCTGCACGCTGGCATCGACCGCCTGTCTGCCGTCATCGCCGGTGAGGCCTTGCCCGCACCCGACCCAACAGCGGACAGCAGTGCGGACCTGGGCTTGGGCCTGGAAGAGTGGCTGTTGCTGTTGTTCTTCGGCGGTCCGGTCGCTGCATCTGTGTTGAGGCGTGTGTTCGGCGCCCCCATGGGCGCGCTGCTGGCCGGTCTGGGGGCCGGCGCCTTGGCCTGGTGGTTGAGCCAGGCGTGGTGGTTGGCAGCGGCTGCTGGCATGGTGGCGGCCGTGGCAACCCTGTTCCTGCAACTGCTGCCTTCGCTGCCTTCGCTGCCGTCGTCAGGCGCGGGCCGTGGACGCAACGGCGGCTGGCACGCAGGCCCGTCAGGTGGCGGCAGTTGGGGTGGTGGCGGCGGCAGCGGTGGCGGTGGTTTCAGCTCGGGCGGTGGCGGTGACTTTGGCGGCGGTGGCGCCTCGGGCGACTGGTGATGTGCACAACTCGGAACCCGGCATGAACCGTTTTCTTCTCATGCTCAAACACCGCTGGCGCGACCAGCGCGACACGCTGCGGGTGGTCCCAGACGATATGGCCGCTCGCCTTGAACAACAGGTGGCGCTCAGTGAGGCACGGCATACCGGCGAGGTGCGCGTGGTGGTGGAGGCGGCCTTGCCCCTGAGCTACCTCTGGCGGCTGGCCCCCGACTTGACACTGCAACAGGCCATGCGGCAACGCGCCATGAGCTGGTTTGGCCGGCTGCGGGTGTGGGACACCGAACACAACAACGGCGTGATGATCTACCTGCTGCTGGCGGAGCGCCACATCGAGGTGGTGGCCGACCGCGGCCTGGCGCGCCAAGTGCCCGCCTCGCACTGGGACAAGCTGGTGGCGCAACTGACGGGTCAACTCAAAGCCGGTGATTTCGAGCAAGGCCTGG
Source organism: Hydrogenophaga atypica (assembly GCF_042665215.1). Taxonomy (NCBI): domain Bacteria; kingdom Pseudomonadati; phylum Pseudomonadota; class Betaproteobacteria; order Burkholderiales; family Comamonadaceae; genus Hydrogenophaga; species Hydrogenophaga atypica. The sequence continues at coordinate 125,919 of NZ_JBHTCA010000001.1, read as the reverse complement.
GCACCGCCATGGCCGAAGTGACATCACTGCTGGCCACCCACTTCCCCGAGCCCACCGACGCTGCTGCGCGTGGACGTGGCGCCAACCAACTCAGCAACACCATCGTGCGGGTCTGAGGCGTTGTGGCCACAAAAAAACCGGCTCATGGCCGGTTTTTTCGGTTCTGCGTCAAACGCTCACTTCTTCTGACGAAACTTGCGCAGCGCGGCGATCTGAGCCGCCATGACGGCCAACTCCGACTGTGCTTTGGCCAGATCGATGTCGCTCTTGGCGTTCTTAAGCGCCTCTTCGGCAGATTTACGCGCTTCGTTGGCCTTGGCTTCGTCGAGGTCATGACCACGGATGGCCGTGTCGCTCAACACCGTGATGTGGTGCGGTTGCACTTCAAGGATGCCACCGGCGACGAACACGAACTCTTCATCGCCGTCGGCCTTTTCGATGCGCACGGCACCGGGCTTGATGCGGGTGATCAGCGGCACGTGGCCGGGCAGGATGCCCAGTTCGCCTGCTTCACCGGGCAGGGCCACAAACTTGGCCTGGCCGCTGAAGATCGAGGCTTCGGCGCTCACCACATCGACTTGGATGGTGCTCATAGTTACTCCAGTTTAAAAGGTGAGTGGAAAGCAAGCAGCGGGGGGGCTGGCTAGGCGCCGCGCACAGCCGCACTGAGGTACGGCGAGCAGGGCAACAATGCCAGACGCCCCGGGGCGCCGCTTTACGCCACCTTTTTGGCCTTTTCGAAGGCTTCGTCGATGGTGCCGACCATGTAGAACGCCTGCTCGGGCAGGTGATCGCACTCGCCAGCGGTGATCATCTTGAAACCACGGATGGTTTCCGACAGCGGCACGTACTTGCCAGGCGAGCCGGTGAAAACCTCCGCCACATGGAAGGGCTGCGACAGGAAACGCTGGATCTTGCGGGCGCGGGCCACGGCCAGCTTGTCCTCAGGCGCCAGTTCGTCCATGCCCAGAATGGCAATGATGTCGCGCAGTTCTTTGTAGCGCTGCAGCGTGCCTTGCACGGCACGGGCGGTTTCGTAGTGCTCCTGGCCCACCACCAGCGGATCCAGCTGGCGGCTGGTGGAGTCCAGCGGGTCCACAGCGGGGTAGATACCCAGCGAAGCGATGTCACGCGACAGCACCACGGTGGAATCCAAGTGGGCGAAGGTGGTGGCAGGCGACGGGTCGGTCAAGTCATCCGCTGGCACGTACACGGCCTGGATGGAGGTGATCGAGCCGACCTTGGTGGAGGTGATGCGCTCTTGCAGGCGGCCCATTTCTTCGGCCAGGGTGGGCTGGTAGCCCACGGCGGAAGGCATGCGGCCCAGCAGCGCGGACACTTCGGTACCGGCCAGGGTGTAGCGGTAGATGTTGTCCACGAAGAACAGCACGTCCTTGCCTTCGTCACGGAAGGACTCGGCGATGGTCAGACCGGTCAAGGCCACGCGCAGACGGTTGCCCGGCGGCTCGTTCATCTGGCCGTAGACCATGGCCACTTTGGACTCGCTCAGGTTTTCGAGGTTCACCACGCCGGAGTCGGCCATCTCGTGGTAGAAGTCGTTGCCCTCGCGGGTGCGCTCGCCCACACCAGCAAACACCGACAGACCGCTGTGGGCCTTGGCGATGTTGTTGATGAGTTCCATCATGTTCACGGTCTTGCCCACACCGGCGCCACCGAACAGGCCCACCTTACCGCCCTTGGCGAAGGGGCACACGAGGTCGATCACCTTGATGCCGGTTTCCAGCAGTTCCTGCGAAGGCGACAGCTCGTCGTAAGCGGGAGCCTTGCGGTGGATGGGAGCGGTCAGGGTCTGGTCGACTGGGCCACGTTCGTCGATGGGCGAACCCAACACGTCCATGATGCGGCCCAGGGTGGCCTTGCCCACGGGCACGGTGATGTTGGCGTGGGTGTTGGTCACCAGCATGCCACGGCGCAGGCCGTCAGAGGAGCCCAGCGCGATGGTGCGCACCACGCCGTCGCCCAGCTGTTGCTGGACTTCCAGCGTCAGGGCGGAACCTTCCATCTTCAGCGCGTCGTAAACGCGGGGCATCTGGTCACGCGGGAATTCCACGTCCACCACGGCGCCGATGCACTGAACAATCTTGCCTTGTACTTGAGCCATGTTTTGCTCCAAAAAATTAAACTGCCGCCGCACCGGCCACGATTTCCGAAAGTTCTTTCGTGATCGCTGCCTGACGGGTTTTGTTGTAAACCAGCTTGAGTTCGCTGATGACGCTGCCTGCGTTGTCGGTGGCGGCCTTCATGGCCACCATGCGTGCCGACTGCTCGGACGCCATGTTCTCGGCAACGGCCTGGTAGACCTGTGCTTCGACATAGCGCAGCAGCAGGTCATCGATCACGGCCGGGGCATCGGGTTCGTAGATGTAGTCCCAGTCGTGGCCCTTGTTGCTGTTGTCCTGCAGGCTCTGGGCACTGAGGGGCAGCAACTGCTCGATCACCGACTCCTGCTTCATCGTGTTGATGAACTTGGTGTAGCACACGTGAACCGCGCTGATGCGGCCCTCGGTGTACGCGTCCAAGAGCACCTTGACGGGGCCGATGAGCTTGTCCAGATGCGGCGTGTCGCCCAGGCCGGTCACGTGCGACACCACCTTGGCGCCCACACGGTTCATGAAGCCCAGGCCCTTGTTGCCGATGGCCACGACCTCGGCGCTCTGGCCCTGCGACTGCAGGTCCTTGAGCTGACCGGTCACGGCGCGCAGGATGTTGGTGTTCAAGCCACCACACAAGCCCTTGTCCGTGGTCACCACGATGTAGCCGACGGTCTTGGCGTCGTTCTTCACCATGAAGGGGTGGACGTACTCCGGGTTCGCACGGCTGAGGTTGCCGGCGATCTGGCGCACTTTTTCCGCGTAGGGCCGGGCCGCACGCATGCGGTCCTGCGCCTTGCGCATTTTGGACGCGGCCACCATTTCCATGGCCTTGGTGATCTTCTTGGTGTTTTCCACCGATTTGATCTTGCCGCGTATTTCCTTGCCTGCTGCCATTGCTGCTCCTTAAAGGGTCAATGGGCCGGTTCAGTACGTGCCGGTTTTCTTGAAGTCGGCGATGGCGGCTGCCAGTTGGGCTTCGGCTTCTTTGTCCTTGTCCAGCGCCTTGCCAGCTTCCATCTTTTGCAGCAGGGCAGCGTGCTTGTCCTTCAGGAAAGCGTGCAGACCGGCTTCGAAAGGCAGCACCTTCTTGACGTCGATGTCATCGAGGTAACCCTTGTTCACGGCGAACAGGGTCGCAGCCATCAGCGGAATGGACAACGGGCTGTACTGGGCCTGCTTGAGCAGTTCGGTCACGCGGGCACCGCGGTCCAGCTGCTTGCGGGTGGCCTCGTCCAGGTCGGAAGCGAACTGCGCAAAAGCGGCCAGTTCACGGTACTGGGCCAAGTCGGTACGGATACCACCGGACTGCTTCTTGATCAGGTCGGTCTGAGCCGCACCACCCACACGCGACACCGAAATACCGGCGTTGATGGCGGGGCGGATACCGGCGTTGAACAGGCTGGTTTCCAAGAAGATCTGGCCGTCGGTGATGGAGATCACGTTGGTCGGCACGAAAGCGGACACGTCGCCAGCTTGCGTTTCGATGATGGGCAGCGCCGTCAGCGAGCCGGTCTTGCCTTTGACGGCGCCTTTGGTGAAGGCTTCGACATAGTCGGCGTTCACGCGGGCGGCACGTTCCAGCAGGCGGCTGTGCAGGTAGAACACGTCGCCAGGGTAGGCTTCGCGGCCTGGCGGACGGCGCAGCAGCAGCGACACTTGGCGGTAAGCCACAGCCTGCTTGGACAGGTCGTCGTACACGATCAGGGCGTCTTCGCCGCGGTCGCGGAAGTACTCGCCCATGGTGCAGCCGGAGTAGGCCGACAGGTACTGCATGGCAGCAGATTCGGAGGCAGACGCGGCCACAACGATGGTGTATTCCATCGCGCCAGCTTGCTCCAGGGCACGCACCACGTTCTTAATCGACGAGGCCTTCTGGCCAATCGCGACGTAAACGCAGGTCATGTTCTGACCCTTCTGGTTGATGATGGCGTCGATGGCCACAGCGGTCTTGCCGGTCTGGCGGTCGCCAATGATCAGTTCGCGCTGGCCACGGCCCACGGGCACCATGGAGTCGATGGACTTCAGGCCGGTCTGCACAGGCTGGTCGACCGATTTGCGAGCGATCACGCCGGGCGCAACCTTCTCGATCACGTCGGTCATCTTGGCGTTGACCGGGCCTTTGCCGTCGATGGGCTGGCCCAAGGCGTTCACCACGCGGCCGACCAGCTCGGGACCCACGGGCACTTCCAGGATGCGGCCCGTGCACTTGACGGTATCGCCTTCAGAGATGTGCTCGTATTCACCCAGAATCACGGCGCCCACGGAGTCACGCTCCAGGTTCAACGCCAGACCAAACGAGGGCACGCCCTCCTTGTTGGCCGGGAATTCAAGCATCTCGCCCTGCATCACGTCCGACAGGCCGTGCACGCGCACGATGCCGTCGGTCACGGACACCACGGTGCCCTGGTTGCGCACGTCGCTCGCAGCGCCCAGACCTTGGATGCGCGACTTGATCAGTTCAGAAATCTCAGCGGGATTGAGTTGCATGGCTCTTTCCTTCTTTCGTAAGGGTTGTGATGCTCAGGCGCGACGCTTCGCGGCGGGAGCCGACATCAGGCCGACAAGGCCACTTTCATTTGTTCAAGACGGGCTTTGACGGAGGTGTCCAGCACCTCGTCACCCACCACCACGCGGATGCCGCCAATCAGATCGGGCTGCAGCTGCACGCTCAGGTTGAGCGGCCGGGCAAAGCGCTTTTCCAGCACCTGGGCCAGATCGGCCAGTGCAGCGCTGTCGATCTCGAAGGCGCTGTAGACGACCGCGTCAGCGGTGCCGGCCTGGGCGTTCTTCAGGGCGTGGAATTGGCTGGCGATTTCGGGCAGCACGGCCACCCGGCCGTTGTCGATGACGGTCTGCAAGAAATTGCGTGCCATGTCGGGCAGCGACTGCTTGGCCACACCCACAAACAGCTCCAGCACCTGTTGGGCCGTCACCTTGGGGTTGTCGGCGTACTGGCGCAGCTGTTCGTTGGCGGCAATGGCGGCCAGCTCGTCGAGCCAGCCCGCAGCGGTGGCGGTGTCTGCCTTGGCGGCTTGAAAAAGCGCTTCGGCGTAAGGGCGAGCAATGGTGGCGAGTTCGGCCATGGTCGTGTTTCCTGGCGTTGCGCGGATCAGAGCTCGGTCTTCAGGCGGCCCAGCAACTCGGCGTGGACGCCGGCGTTGACTTCGCGCTTGAGGATTTGCTCGGCACCCTTGACGGCCAGACCTGCCACCTCTTCGCGCAGCGCTTCACGCGCTTTCACGATTTGCTGGTCGGCTTCCTGGCGGGCAGCGGCCACAATCTTGGCGGCCTCTTCGGTGGCACGGGCCTTGGCTTCTTCAATGACAGCCTGGGCACGGCGCTCGGCATCGGCCAGACGGGTGGCGGATTCGTTGCGCGACTTGCTCAACTCTTCTTCCACACGCTTGTTGGCCACAGCCAGTTCGGACTTGGCCTTCTCGGAAGCGGCCAAGCCTTCGGAAATCTTCTGCGCGCGTTCGTCCAGCGCTTTGGCGATGGGGGGCCACACGAACTTCATCGTGAACCACACCAGGATCGCAAAAACGATGGCTTGCGCAAACAGGGTTGCATTGATATTCATCGCAACGCCTTTCTGTCGATGGACAAGAGTGTTGACGCCATTGCTGCGGCGCGGCGACGTGACCCGCTCAGGCGGGACGACGGTCGGCCACGCAGCGCAGCAAACCCATTAAGCCAGCTGGAAGGGGTTGGCGAAGGCGAACAACAGGGCGATGGCCACACCGATCAGGAAGGCGGCGTCGATCAGACCGGCCAGAATGAACATCTTGGTTTGCAGGTCGTTCATCAGCTCAGGCTGACGGGCCGAGGACTCGAGGAATTTGCCGCCCATCAGCGCGATGCCGATGGAAGCGCCGATGGCGCCCAGACCAACAATCAGACCGCAAGCCAGAGCGACGAGACCCAGAACGTTTTCCATGATGACTCCTTAGGATGGATAAAAGTTAAGAAACAAAAACAAGAACGGAACGAAACACAGTACGCGAGGTTGAAGCGCGTCTTCAGTGCGCATCATGTGCCTGACCCAGATAAATCAGGGCCAACATCATGAAAATGAACGCTTGCAAGGTGATGACCAGGATGTGGAACAAGGTCCACACCGTGCCAGCGATCAGGCGTCCGACGAAGAGGAGCCCACCTGTGAGCGACAGCGTGGCGAAACCGCCCAGCAGCGCAATCAGCATGAACACCAGCTCACCCGCGAACATGTTGCCAAACAACCGCATGCCGTGCGAAACCGTCTTCGCCACGAACTCGATCATTTGCATCAGGAAGTTGGTCACGCCCAGCAGCAGTGCCCAAACAGGATTCTTGGAGGTACCAAACGGAGCGGTCACCAACTCGTGCGTCCAGCCGCCAAAGCCCTTGATCTTGATGTTGTAGAACAGGCAGAGCAGCAACACCGAGATCGACAGACCCAGCGTGGTGGACAGGTCAGCGGTGGGCACGACGCGCAGGTAGTCGGGGTAACCCATGGCAGGGCCGGCCACATGCCACAGCGCAGGCAGCGCATCAACCGGCAGCATGTCCATGAAGTTCATGGCAAAAATCCAGCAGAACACGGTCAGCGCCATGGGAGCCACCAGCTTGCGGCTCTCGGCGTTGTGGATCACACCCTTGGCTTGGGAGTCCACCATCTCGACCAGCATTTCAACGGCCGCCTGAAAACGGCCCGGCACACCAGCCGTGGCAGCGCGCGCAGCACGCCACAGAACAAAACAGACCAGCGCACCCAGCACCGAACTAACGATCACCGAATCCAGGTTGATGACCGAAAAGTCAACGATAAAACCTTGCTTCTGGTTGGTCAGGTGGACCAAGTGGTGGCGGATGTACTCGCCTGGGGTGGGCCCCGTCATTCCTTCAGCTGCCATATCAGTTAACCCAATTCACAGTTTTGTTTGAGGCGTCGCGCCCGGAACCAGAGCTCCAGCCAGTACGCCTTGAGAACCACCACAAGGCCCGCCACCAGGGCAAGCCAGTTCAGGTCGGCCACCAGCCTGGGGGCCAACGCCAGCAAGGCGATGGCCAGCAGCAGCTTGGCACCTTCCCACACAAAAAAACCCGCCAGCGAAGCCTGCGCCCCACCGGCCGCGCGCTTTGACAGCGCACCTTTGGTCAAGCCCCAGGCCATCAGGCCCGTGGGCACCACCACGGCAGCCGCCCCGTACAACAACGAGACCACCACCGGCTGGCTGCGGGTCAGCACTGCCGCGACACACGCCGCCAACACAGCCAACACCACCTGCCACCCCAACACAGCCCACACCGAAGTGTGTGGCTGCCGTTGCCGCCACTGCTGCGCCTCTTCGCGCGTCAGCGGCTTGAAATCGTCTTGCTCGGCCTCATCTGCTTCTTCGAATGCCGTTGAAGGCATGGGCTTTTGCAGCTTGCCAGCACCCCTTGTTGCTGGGTCTTCAATTGTTGCCATCTTGAATTACAGCGAGGTTACGGGCGCGGCCCCGCAGTGAGCCAGGCCAGCAAAGCCGCCGATTATACGTAGAAACCCCATGGATTCGTCAAGCCGCTCGCCACCGCCTCAGCGGCATCGGCCGGCGGCGGGATAATTCGGTTCATGAACAACGCATCCCCCGCCTCCTTGCCCGACAACCTGTGCTACCTCAACGGCGAATTCAGTTCGCTGCAAGACGCCAAGATCAGCGTCCTCGACCGCGGTTTCATTTTTGGCGACGGCGTCTACGAGGTGCTGCCGGCCTATGGCGGTCGCATCTTCCGCCTGGAACAGCACCTGGCCCGCCTGGACCGCTCGCTGGCCGAGTTGCGCATGGGCAACCCACTGTCGCGTGAGCAATGGCTGGCCATCGCCCGCCAACTGCTGACCGACCACGCGGCGCGCACCGGCGCGGTGGACCAGATCATCTACATCCAGATCACACGTGGTGTGGCCGTGCGCGACCACGTGATGGTCGAAGGCGTCGCACCCACCGTTTTTGTGATGTGCAGCACCATGAAGCCACCCACCGAAGCACAACGCACCGAAGGCGTGGCCTGCGTGACGGCCGACGACTTCCGCTGGCAGAAGGCCCACATCAAGAGCACCAGCCTGCTGGGCGCGGTGTTCGCGCGTCAGATCAGCGCCGACGAGGGCGCACTGGAAACCGTGATGTTCCGCGGTGACTTCCTGAGCGAAGCGGCGGCCAGCAACGTCTGGGTGGTCAAGAACGGCGTGCTGATGGGCCCACCCAAGAACCAGCTGGTGCTCGAAGGCATCCGCTTTGGCCTGCTGGAAGAAATCTGCGCCGCGCAGGGCATCCCCTTCGAATTGCGCCCCATCACGCGCGCCGAGGTGCTGGCCGCCGACGAGCTGCTCTTGTCCTCGGCCACCAAAGAGGTGCTGCCCATCACCCGACTGGACGGCCAGCCGGTGGGCAACGGCAAACCCGGCCCGGTGTACGCGCGCCTGCTGGCCGGCTACCAGCAAGCCAAGGCGGAACAATCGGTTTGACCCAGGATATGAGGCCATGAGAGACATTCCGCCCGAGCAGTCGCTGATCGAGTACCCGAGCGATTTCCCCATCAAGGTGATGGGCGCATACGTGGACGGTTTTGCCGAAGCCATCGCCATCGTGGCACAAGGCTTCGACCCCGGCTTCGACCCGGCCACCATGGAAAAGCGCCCCAGCAAAGGCGGCAACTACCTGGGCCTGACCATCACCGTGCGCGTGACCAGCCGCGAGCAGCTCGACGAGCTGTACCGCACCTTGTCCTCACACCCCATGGTCAAAGTGGTCTTGTGACGTGATCACGCGCCAGCTCGGCCAGGTGGACTACCTGCCCACCTTCGATGCCATGCAGGCCTTCACGGCCGAGCGCACCGAGGCGACCGAAGACGAGTTGTGGCTGTGCGAGCACCCGCCGGTCTTCACCCAGGGGCTCGCCGGCAAGGCCGACCACCTGCTCATGCCAGGCAACATCCCCGTGGTGCAAACCAACCGGGGCGGCCAGGTCACTTACCACGGGCCCGGGCAGGTGATGGCATACCCATTGATCGACCTGCAACGCGCGGGCTACTTCGTCAAAGAGTACGTCTACCGGCTCGAAGAAGCGGTGATCCGCACCCTGGCGCACTTTGGCGTGACCGGCCACCGCGTGGCCGGTGCGCCCGGCATTTACGTGCGCCTGGCCGACCCGTTCGACCATTCAGCCTTGCGCGACCCGCAGCCGGCGCATGACCCCTTCCGAGGCCTGGGCAAGATCAGCGCCCTGGGCATCAAAGTCAGCCGCCACAAGACCTACCACGGCCTGGCCCTGAACGTGGCCATGGACCTGGAACCCTTCGGCCGCATCAACCCCTGCGGCTACGCGGGCTTGAAAACGGTGGACCTTTCTACAATCGGGGTCCCAACCGACTGGCAGACGGCTGCCGGCGTGTTGGGCCAGAACCTGCGGGCGCTGCTGGCGCCCTGAACACCCATGAACGCACCCACCACGCCCGCCTACGACCCCACGGCCAAGCAGAAATCGGCCGACAAGGTCTCGCGCATCCCCATCAAGGTCGAGCGCGGCGAGGTGCTGAAAAAGCCCGACTGGATCCGCGTCAAGGCCGGCAGCCCCACCACCCGCTTCTACGAGATCAAGGACATCTTGCGCGCCAACAAGCTGGTGACGGTGTGCGAGGAAGCCAGTTGCCCCAACATCGGCGAGTGTTTTGGCAAGGGCACGGCCACCTTCATGATCATGGGCGACAAGTGCACCCGCCGCTGTCCCTTCTGCGATGTGGGCCACGGCCGACCCGACCCGCTGGACGTGAACGAACCCGCCAACCTGGCCAAAACCATCGCCTCGCTCAAGCTCAAGTACGTGGTCATCACCAGCGTGGACCGCGACGACCTGCGCGATGGCGGCGCTGGCCACTTCGTGGAGTGCATCCGTCAGACGCGCGAGCTGTCTCCGACCACGCAGATCGAGGTGCTGGTGCCCGACTTCCGTGGCCGCGACGACCGAGCGCTGGAGATACTGAAAGCCGCGCCGCCCGACGTCATGAACCACAACCTGGAAACCGTGCCACGCCTGTACAAGGAAGCTCGCCCCGGCTCCGACTACCAGTTCAGCCTCAACCTGCTCAAGAAGTTCAAGGCCCTGTTCCCCCACGTGCCCACCAAAAGTGGCCTGATGGTGGGCCTTGGCGAAACCGACGAGGAAATCCTGGCCGTGATGCGCGACATGCGCGAGCACAACATTGAAATGCTGACCATCGGCCAGTACCTGGCACCCAGTGGCCACCACCTGCCGGTGCGCCGCTACGTGCACCCGGACACCTTCAAGATGTTCGAGGAAAAGGCGTATGAGATGGGCTTCTCGCACGCGGCCGTGGGCGCCATGGTGCGCTCCAGTTACCACGCCGACCAGCAGGCCCACGCGGCCGGCGTCTGAGGCTTTCGAACACCCATGAAAAAACCGCGCCGTGGCGCGGTTTTTTCATGGGCTGACGTGCATCACTTCTTGGCAGGCGCCACCACCACGTCGATTTCGACACGGCGGTTCTTGGCACGGCCTTCGGCAGTGGCGTTGTCGGCCACCGGCTGGCTCTCGCCCTTGCCTTCGGTCTTGATGCGCGCGGCCGGGATGCCCTGGCTGACCAGGTACGCCTTCACCGATTCCGCCCGAGCCAGAGACAAGGCTTGGTTGTAGGCATCAGAGCCCACCGAGTCGGTGTGCCCGACCGCAATGGCCACGTCCAGGTTCACGCCTTTGATCTTGGTGATCAGCGCGTCGAGGCCGGTTTTGCCTTCGGGCTTGAGGTCGGACTTCGCAAAGTCGAACAACGCATCGGCGGCAAAGGTCGTGCGGGCCGCAGGCGCCGCAGCAGCGGCCGGCGCTGCCTTCGCCGGAGCAGGGGCCGGACGCGCGCGCTGGGGCGCATCGGCCACGGCCTTGGTCTTGTCGATCATCAACACGTCAGGCGTGTCGAAGGGGCACAGTTCCGACGGGTCCATGCCATCGCGATCCTGCCCGACGTCCTTGGGTGTCGGCATGTCGGGGCGGGCCACGTTGAGGGCAGGCACCAGTTTGCCCATGCCCGACAGCGTGCGCGCCTGAGCCACGAAGTGGTTGTAGTAGGCGTTGGTGTAGGCACGGCCCGCTTCGAAGTACTCGTTTTGCGTGTCCAGCAAGTCCAGCAGCGTGCGCTGGCCAATGTCGAACTGCTGGCGGTAGGCCTCACGGGCTTTTTCCGTGGAAAGGCGGTGCTGGTCCAGGTAACCCAGTTGTTCGGTCAAACGGACCACGTCGTTGTACGCGATGGCCAGGGTCTGACGGGCGTCGCGGCAGGCCTTTTCCTGCAGGTTGCGCGCTTCGTTCTGGTACTCGGCTGCCTGCACCTCGCGGGCTTTGTCGGCGCCGCCCCGGTACAGGTTGTAGTTCAGCAGCAGTTCCACTGCGGCGTCGCGCGAGCCGCCCTGGACGCCATCGAGGTTGCGGTCCCAGGACTGGCGCACACGGAAGTCCACGCGCGGCATGTAGGCGGCCTTGCGGGTTTCCACGCCCAGCTTGGCGGCCAGCACGTTTTCGTAGGCAGCGTTCAGGGCCGGGTTGCTGGCCAGGCCGTTTTTCATGGCGTCGCTGGCGCTGGCGGGCAGGCCACCGAGTTTGGCGGAGGCGGCAATCGGCGGCAGCGTGGCAGCCGGCTTTTCACCCACGATGCGCAGGTAACGGGCGCTGACATCGTGCAGGTTGGAAATTTCGGTCAGCAGGTTGGATTCGGCCAGGGCCAGACGGCCATTGGCCTGCTCCAGGTCCACACGGCGGGTCACGCCGGCGTCGGTGCGCTCGGTCAACTGCTGCGCGGTGAGCTTGTGCTCGATGTAGTTCTGCTTGGCCTGCTCCACCAGTTCGCTGTAACGCGCCACGTCGGCGTAAGCGCGCAAGGCTTCCAGCGCGGCGGTTTCCGAGGCGTCGATCAGCTCGTAGTAGCGCACCAGCTTGGCATGCCCCAGGCGTGCCACTTCGTTGCGGGCGAAAAAGCCGTCAAACAGGATCTGGTTGAGCTGCACACCCGCACGGGTGTGGGTGAAATCGATCTGCGACGAACCGGGACGCTTCTGCCACTCGCGGCCCACACCCGCATCCAGGTCGATTTGAGGCAGGTAGGCCGACTTGGCCACGTTGCGCTCGGCCTCCGAGCCCAGCAGGGCATGCCAACGTGCCTGGACTTCGGGGTTGCTGACAACGGCCTTGCGCGCCGCTTCCACCAGCGGGGCCGGCAGGGTTTGAGCGTGTGCCACCACGCCAGTGGCGGCCAGCACAGCGGCGCACACGGCGGTCAGTGTTGTTCTGTTCATGAAAATCCTCCAAGGTTGTAAAGGCACGCCAACGTGCCAGCGTTTCCTGCAAAGAAAAACGTTATAAGTGATTTCGGAATCTGTGTAAAAATTTTTTTCAGAGACTTTGCATTTGGGAAATGTAGCTCTTTGTAAGCGGTTGTGGCGGCATTTCGCTTGGCATACAGTCGCAAATGTCAACTTCGGCGCCCGCCCGCTGCCGTTTTGACCCCAGCACGCCACTTGATGCAGCCCACACGCCTTTGGTCAGCCGTTCACCGCCTCCAGCGCCCGCCCAAAGCCGCGCTGGCCGTGGTGTGCGCCATCGGTGCGTTGATCGGCGGCCTGACGCTGGCGCAGCCCCAGCTCGACAAGACGCAGCAGATCGCCATGGAGCGCTACGGTCAGCGAGCGGTGGATCAGGTGGTGGCGTGGCGCAAGATGATGGACGACAGCCGCGCACTGGGTGAGCAAGAAAAGCTCAGCACCGTCAACACGTTTTTCAACCGCCGCGTGTTGTTTGAAAACGACATCGTGGTCTGGCGACAGAACGACTACTGGGCCACGCCACTGGAGTTCTTTGGCCAAGGCGCCGGTGATTGCGAAGACTTCGCCATCGCCAAGTACATGAGCTTGCTCATGGTGGGTGTACCGGCCGAAAAAATCCGCATGATTTATGTGCGTGCCAACATCGGCGGGCGCAGCGAAGCCCACATGGTGTTGGGTTATTTTGAGACGCCCACGGCCGAACCCCTGATTCTGGACAACCTGATCGGCAGCATACGGCCCGCCTCTTCGCGCACCGACCTGTCACCCGTTTTCAGTTTCAACGGGCAGGGCCTGTGGGTGGCCGGTCAAGCCGCCTCATCGGGCGACCCCACGGCACGCCTGTCGCGCTGGCGCGACCTGCTTGAGCGCATGAAACAAGAGGGCCTGTGATGGCCACACCCGCATCCCACCCAGCATCCAACCCGACCCGCACCGAGAGCCCACCATGTCACTGATCAAACAACTCTGGATTGCCATCGCGCTGGTGATGACGGTGGCTTTTGGCGGCAGCCTGGTGGTCAGCGTGCTCTCTGCGCGGCACTACCTGGAACAGCAGCTGCAGGTGAAGAACATCGACAACGCCACCGCGCTGGCGCTGTCACTCACGCAGATGGACAAAGACCCGGTGACGATGGAGTTGCAGGTGGCCGCGCAGTTTGACGCCGGCCACTACCGCTTCATCCGCCTGACCGCGCCCAACGGTGACACCCTGGTGGAGAAGGTGTACGAAGGCAAGCTGGAAGGCGCGCCCAGCTGGTTTGCCCGGCTCATTCCCATCCATGCGGAGCCGGGGCAGGCCATGGTGCAAGACGGCTGGAAGCAGTTCGCCACCATCAGCCTGGCCAGCCACGACCAGTATGTCTACAAAAGCCTGTGGGAAGGCACCCTGGAGCTGCTCGCCTGGTTTGTGTTTGGCAGCGCTGCCACGGGTTTGTTGGGCACCCTGGCCATCCGTTTCATCACCCGCCCGCTGAACGATGTGGTGGGGCAGGCACAGGCGATTGCCGAGCGCCGCTTCACCACGGTGGAGGAGCCTCGCACACCCGAACTGCGTGCGGTGACGCGCGCCATGAACGACATGGTGGGCCGCCTCAAAGCCATGTTCGCCGAAGAGGCCGCGCGCCTGGAAACCCTGCGCAAAAAGGTCAACCGCGACGCGGTGACCGGCCTGTCCAGCCGGGAGTACTTCTTGTCGCACCTGCGCGAGATCATTGCGGGTGAAACCTTTGGCTCGGTCGGCAGCTTGGTGATGGTGCGGCTGGTCTACCTCAACGAACTCAACGCCAAGCTGGGCCACCGCCGAGCCGATGAGCTGCTGAAAGACCTGGGCCAGGTGCTCTACAACGCCGGCAACGGGCGTGGTGGTCAACGCGCGGGCCGCCTCAAGGGTGGCGAGTTTGCGGTGGTCTGCCCCACGTTCGAGTCACCCACCGAAGCGGCCAAAGACATCCACGACCGCCTCATGAAAGAGTGGCTGCCCAAGTGGCAGAACGAATTCACCGACCTGTTCCACCTCGCCGCCGTGCGTTACCACCGCGACCAGAGCTTGGCCGACCTGCTGACGCGGGCCGATGAGGCGCTAGCGCAGGCGCAGGCCAAGGGCTCCAACAGCATGTTTGTGGTGGAAGACGGGAAGTCACGCATGTCGGTGCCAGCCGAACAGTGGCGCACGCTGCTGACCGAAGCGGTGCGTGGTGGCCAACTGAGCCTGGCCTTCTACCCGGTGGTGCGTGGCAGCGAAGGCGCAGCCCTGCACCAGGAAAGCGTGATCCGGCTGCAAACCGATGCCTCGGGCACGTTGCTGTCGGCAGGCGACTTCATGCCCATGGCGGCCAACCTCAACCTCACGGCCCCCATCGACCTCAACGTGGTCAAGCTCGCCATCGAACACCTGAGCACCCGCAGCGGCGACATCGCGGTCAACCTGTCGGCCGAAACCATCGCCGACTTCCAGTTCCGCAACCAACTCACCGAACTGCTGCAAGGCTACCCCGAGATCTGCAAACGCCTGCTGTTCGAGGTGCCTGAGTACGGCGTGTTCCGCCAGTTCGACGCCTTCAAGGAACTGGCCCGCACCCTCAAGGAGCTGGGTTGCCGCGTCGGCATCGAGTACTTTGGCCAGCGCTTTGCCGAGAGCGACAAACTTTCCACCCTGGGCCTGGACTACATCAAGGTGCACCCCAGCTACGTGCGCGGCATCGCGGAGAACACCGGCAACCAGGAGTTCCTGCAAGGCCTGTGCAACATGGCGCACGCGCTGGGCATCGTGGTCATCGCCCTCGGTGTGGAAAACCGCGACGACCTGCCACTGTTGGCCAAGCTGGGCTTTGATGGGGCCACGGGGCCGGGGGTGAAGTGACACACTCCTGCGCGCACCCACCGCTTGAGGCAGTGGGTGCGGCAGCTGGCGTCAACCGTCCGACGGGCCGGCGCTGCCCGGCTTGAGCGGATCTGCCGCCAGCAAGTCCCAATCCAAGCTGAGGTGCAGCACATCGGCACTGTGCGGTGCGACCGGGGCGGCGTCAGCCGTGGGCTCGGTCACTTCCGGTGCGGGGCCCTGGGGCGCCCCAGCATCCAAAGGCAACACGCTTTCTGGCGCCAAAACGTCCAGCGCTGTCAGCGCATTGCCCTCGGGCAACAAGGTGCCCAGCGCGCGGCCTGCGGAGCCACTCAGTTCGATGGTGAGTTTGGCGGTTGAGGTACTGCCATCGGCGTCCTGCAGCAGGTAAGTGAAAACGTCAGTGCCCCCTGACGCGCCGGCCGCAGACACCTCGTAGCTGTAGCTGCCATTGGGCCAGACGGTGAGCTGACCAAAAGCGCCCGCAACGGTGTAACTGCCCGCAGGCGCAACACCGGGCAAGGTATCGCCAGCGGCCAAGCCCGCCACCACGGCACCATCGGCACCGCTCGCGTCTGCACCTGCGCCCCAAAGGCCTTCGTTGGTGCCCTCGCCCGTGATGAGGTTGCCCTGCACCAGCGCACCCTCGATGGCAAGACCACTGTCGGTGTCGTCGCGGGCCACAGGGGCATCGTCCACGATGTCAATCACCAGCGGTTGGACGACCGTGTCGCCCGTGGCGTCGGTCACGCTCAGACTGAAGCTGTCGCCTCCTGTGCCCACGCGGTTGTCCTTGAGTTGGTAGTCGAAGCTGACCACCACTTCGCCTGCGGCGTTGATGGCAATGGCCGTGATGTACAAGACACCGTGGTCGCCGCCATAACTGCTGCCCACGCTGACCGGCGTCAAGGCCACGGGCACGCCATCGATTTTCAAGGTCACCACCTCGCCGTTGCCCTGGATGGCGAAACTGCCGCTGGTGCGTGTGGGCACAGCGAGCTCACCCGCCTGGGAGCCGATGAAGTCGCCGCTGAGCACATCGGCCAGCGTGAGGCCAGCCTCGTACACTGGGCCAAACGAGGCGATGGTGACCACTGGCACCCGCGTGTCTTGCTCGATCTGTATGGTCACAGTGGCGCTGCTGCGCGAGCCGTCGGCGTCGGCAATGGTGTAGTGGAAGGTTTCGGTGGCGCCAACGGGCACCGATTGCGCCACGCCGGTGTACGTGTAGCTGCCATTGGCCGCCACCACCAGGGTGCCGTAGTTGCCGTTGAGCACCAGCCCCACACCGCCCACTGTGGGCGCACCCGTTGCAGGGCCCAAGCCGGCGCCCACCACGGTGATGGCACCGTCCGCGCCTTTGAGGTCGTTGGTGATGAGCGAACCGGTGGCCAACAAACCGGCCCCCTCTACCGCCGAGAAGGTGTCGTCCACGGCGGTGTGGTGGTCGTCGACAAACTGATGCCTCACCTGGGCTGGCGCCGCGTTGTCGGCGCTGACCGCACCAAGGGTGTTGGTGGCACGCCAGGTCAGGACAGAGGTGACGTCTGCGTCATTGACGTTGGCGACACGACTCAAACGCTCCACGTCGTAGGTGAAGGACACCGTGTCGCCACTGACCGTATAACTGGTGTAGGTGATGCGGTAGTTGGCGTTGGCAAAACTGATGGGGTTGCTGCTGCTGGCACCGCTGATGGCACTCAACTGGTGTGTC
Source organism: Hydrogenophaga atypica (assembly GCF_042665215.1). NCBI lineage: Bacteria > Pseudomonadati > Pseudomonadota > Betaproteobacteria > Burkholderiales > Comamonadaceae > Hydrogenophaga > Hydrogenophaga atypica. The sequence continues at coordinate 108,906 of NZ_JBHTCA010000001.1, read as the reverse complement.
GCGCTCGTGTAGGGGTTGGTGATGGAGGTCAGTGGCACCCCACCCGTCTGCACCGTGACGGTGAAGCCGGTGAGCTTTTCGCCGGTGCCCCCAGGGTTGGATCCGATGGGCAAATGGCTTTCCTGGAAAACCAAACCATCGGGCCCCGGCGTGACCGTGACCACAGGCACCGTGTTGTTGGGCAACAAATTGAGGGTCAACTTGGCCGTGCTGGTGGAGCCGTCGCCGTCTGCCACGGTATAGCTGAAAACATCCTGTTTGCCCGCGTTGTTGGCTGCCGTGGGCTGGTAGCTGTAACGGCCATCCGCGCCGATGGTCAGCGTGCCGTACAGCCCCACCACCACGGTGTCGCCGCTAGTGGCCACCGCCACGCCGTTGACCTGGGTCACGCGCAGCACGCCATCCGCGCCCGGTGCATCGGCCACGCCATCGGTGGTGTTGCTGTCACCACCTGCTGCATCCACTCCGGTCAGCAGGTTGCCCGTGGCCGGGTTGGCCGCGCCCACCTGCACCGAGTCCACATCGTCTCGGGCCACGGGTGTGTCGTCCAGCACCGTCACCGGCAAACTGGCGTTTTGGCTGACGCTGGGGTCGCTGGCACTGGAGGCGACGATGGACACGTTGTCCACGGAGGCCGCCGTGTGATCCAGTGGCGAGGTGAGCGTGTAGGTGTAACTCACCACCCCGGTTGCCGCATCCCAACCGGTGATCGTCATGAGGCCGTTGGCCGTTGGCACGGCCACGCCACTGCCCAGGTTGGCCAAGTCCACCGGCTGACCCGCGATTTGCAGCGTAGGTGTGCCCACACCAAACCCCAGCAAGATGAAGTTGGAACTGACGGTTTGTGTGCCATTGCCTGCGCTGGACCCGCCGGGGTCGAGGCCTTCTTCGTCCACCTCCACAGGGTTGAACAGAATCACGGGTTCGCTGCCGCCGCTGCCACCGCCCAGCGGGTCGATGGTGATGACCAGTTGCGTAGAACTCTCAGTGCCATCGCGATCACGCACGGTGTAGGTGAAGGTGTCGTTGACAGGGCTGGTGCCGGTGACCATCTGCCGCACCTCATACACGTATTGCCCGTTGGCCAGCAGCGTGAGCATGCCGTATTGCCCTTGCAGGGTGGCCACACCGCCGCTCACGTCCGCGCTGCTGCCAGCGCCAACCGCCGTGGACACACGCACCACGTGCAGGGCGCCATCGGCACCGGCTCGGTCTGGCTCGCCCACCGCGGCTGAGATGACGTTACCAGTGCTGATCAGCTTGGGGTAACCCAAGGTCTGGTTGGCGTCAGGGTGCGTCACCGGCGCGTCGTCGACGATGCGGATCTCAAAGGTCTTCTCGCCGACATCGCCCGAAAAGTCCACCGCGCGCAGCGTGAAGCTGTCGGTCACCTCACCCGCGCTGTGGTCGGCCGGCTTGAGCAACTCGTAGGTGTAGCGGCCGTTGCGAATTTCGCCCGAGGTGGGCCACTGGGTGATGGTCAGCCGCCCGTGGGCGGTTTCGATCACCGCACCCACCGCCACGGCTGTACCGTTGATGGTGACGCTGCGCCAGCCGTTTTCACCCGACATGTCCACCCTGAAGGTGCCTTCTGTGATCTCACGGGTACCCTCCGGCGTGGAACCGGTCACCAAGCCGGCATCGGTGCCGCGTGGGTTGAGGTCGGACTCGTGCACCTCACCACCCGTGGCTTCCACACGGGGCACAAGGACGGAAGGGCCGATTTCGATGGTGAGCGTCGCTTTTCGCGCGGTGCCGTCGCCATCGGTCAAGGTGTATTCGAACACCTCCTTCTTGCCGACCGCGTCACCACCGTGGTTGCTGGTGACGGTGTAGGTGTAGCTGCCGTCTGGCTGCAGCACCAATTGACCGTAGCGGCCACTCAGCGTAGCACCCGGCACGGCGCTCGCACCGTTTTCCACCCGCACCACACCCGAGACACGTGTGCCGTCGGCGCTGATGCTGTCGGCGCCAACACCGCCCAAGCCTTCGCTAGTGCCTTCGCCAGTGATCACGTTGCCACGCGCCACCAAGCCACGGTCGGCCGGCACGGTGTCGGTGTCGTGGCGGGCCACGGGCGCGTCATCCAGCACGTCAATCACAATCTGGCCCACGTTGCTCGGATCGCCCGTGCCGTCAATCACCGAAATGGCAAACACTTCTTGCACTGGGGCGGTGTTGTTAGCGGTGGCTTGCGTGAGGGTGTAGCGGTAGTCAATCAGGTATTCGGTGCCGGCGCCGCTGCCCGTGACCGTGTAGCCGATGATCTCCAGCGTGCCCAGGCCCCCGTTGATGGTTTGCGGCAAACCGCTGCTCAGAACCACCGGCACACCCGCCACGGTGAGAGCAAAACCCTGGCCGTTGTCCTTGACGGTGAACTGCCCCTCCGCCACGTGCACGTTGGAGGTGGGCTGGGAGCCGACTGCCAAACCGGCCTCGCTCACCTGCGCGCTGTCGCCCGTGACCTGGGGCACAAGGGCATCGCGGCCCAGGAACACGGTCAGCGTGGCGGTGGCGGTGCTGCCGTCGGCATCCGACACGGTGTATTCGAACACGTCAGACATGCCATCGACCGCAGCCGGGTTGGTGACGGTGTAGGTGTAGAAGCCGTTGGGCAACAGCGTCAAGGTGCCGTAAACGCCGACAATCTGGGTCGGACCCACCACGTCTTGGCCGTTGCTGGACACCACACGCAGAGCGCCGTCGGCACCCGCCACGTCCACCCCCGTGGAAGCACTGGTGGTGCCCACACCGTCGATGACGTTGCCGTTGGTGCTGCGCGCAAGCAAGCCGGTAGCACCGGCAGTGACCTGATCAGCGTCGTCGCGAGCAAACGGCGCGTCGTCCAAGATCTCCACGGTCAACGTGGTTTGTGCATTGCCCGCCGCGCTTTGGAGGGTCACCTCAAATTCGTCCAACAGAGGCACGCCCGGCGTGTGATTTTGTGCGGTGGCCAGCACGTAGCTGTACTGCAAGCTGCCACCGCCGGTGGCATCGGGCACAAAGCCGGTCAACGTGAGCGTGCCCTTGGCGGTGACCACACTGCGCTCCGCAGGGCTGAGGCTGGCCAGGTCTTGCAACTGCGCCAAGGTGAACACCTTGCCACCAATTGCCACCTTTTGCAGCGGGCTGCTGCTTTCCAAGGTGATGCTGCCTTGGGCCGTTTCGCTGTTGTTGGTGTCGGTGACGCTGCGCAGACCGCTCTCGTGCACCGTCACCCCTGGCGCTTGCAGGCCCATGGTGTCGTCTTGGCCCTGGATGCGAATGGTGACCTGGGCCGTGCTCATGTCCCCGTCTGCATCGCGGATGGTGTAGGTAAGCGTTTGTTCAACGCGGTCGTTCGCTGTGAGCGCCTGCACGGCGGCACTGCCGTTGTTGAGCACAAAAACGTAGCTACCATCCGGCCCCAGCGTGAGGGTGCCGTACTGCGCCAACACCGCTGCGGCGGCGGTGTTGTCGCCCCAGGCGAATGCGGTGGTGGCGTGTTGACCGTCCGCGCCGTACACATCGTTGTCCAGCACATTGCCGCTCACCGACTGCATGTCGCCATCCTCGGTCACCGTCTGCACCCCATCGTCCTTGGCGATGGGCACATCGTCAATGATGGTGATCGTCAGGGTGTTGGTGACGAAATTGCCCTGACCGTCCGTCATCTGGTAACTGATGGGATCGGTTTCCGGCACGCCGCCCACATCGGTGGTGGCTGTGGTGAGTGTGTAGGTGTAGGTGCCGTCCGCGTTGATGCTGTATGTGCCGTAGGGCGTGCTGCCCGTGATGGGCACAGGTGTCCAGCCAGCAGGCATCGCGAGGGTGCCGGTGGCGATCTCATCGTCGGTTTCAGACTTGGTGCCCTGAGGCATGCCCGCCTCGTACACCCGATTCACCGAGTCCACTGCAGGTGGCGGGGCTGGAGTGGGTGCTGGCGGTGCAGGTGGGGGCTCTGGCGCGGGCGTTGGTGCCGGACTGGGTGCCGGGGCAGGTGTAGGAGCGGGTGTAGGAGCGGGGCCCGGCGCAGGGGCGGGTGGCGCCGGTGGCTCGGGCGGATTGACGGGTGGCTCGGTGATCGGCAATTCTTCGATCAGACCGGGCCGCCCCTGATAATCGGGCGGCAAGTCGGAGAGGCTGGTTTCGAAGTCAAACGCGAGCGGGTCCACGGGCTCCACAATGCGCAGCAAGCGCACAAAGCCATTGCCGTCATCGCCAGCGCCGCCGCCGGCACCTGCAGCAGGAGCTTCCAGATCTTCCGTGAGGTCCCCACCGCCCGCCAGGGTGTCGATGACCCGGTCGATGGTGCCGCTGGCCAGCGCGGCCTGCTGCGACGCGGGTGCGGCGGTGACAAACAACTGCTCGTCCACCTTCAACTGCGCTTGTGGGCCAACGGGCAGCGTGGCGCCGTCTTCGGCGGTCAGTTCCACCCGCGCATTGGCCGAGGTGACCAACGTCTCGCCCAAAGCCAGTTTGGCGCCCGGCTTGGCAGCGCGCATGGCGCCGTCGGCGCCCACAATAAAAGCCGTGCCCGTCACGGACACAACCGTCATGACTTGAGCCATGGTTTCTCCCTGATGTTTTGGATGACAGGGAGAGAGCATGGCCGGAGCCAGCCTCAGCGACTATTGGCCGGCGGTGCAGTCAATTGAAAACGATTGCAAGCCCATTTCGAAGCTCCATGGCTCGACCTTTCTGCACGCCGCCTTCGGTCGACTGGTCAACAAAAAAGCCAGTGCGCAAGCACTGGCTTCTGGATGGTCAACAACTTGTCGACCACTCACTCGGAGTCCGAATCAATCCGTCGAATCGATTCGGGGAGTCACGTTGGCTATCGTGGCATTCAAGACAAAAATGTCTTGCTCCGAGGCAACCGTATTCCCCGGTCCGGCGCTGGTCGGGTCCAGTTGAATCCGCACATCGTCTGTTTCAGTGTCGGTATCGGGCGGGTTCGGCGCATCCACGGCTGTCGACGTCAAGTAGCCGGCCAAACTGGCTGATGGGTTTTCCAGCAGATCGGCCACATCCAAGGTGTCCGCATCGCCACCGGTGGTGTCCATGTCCATCACATAGTCCACCGCCGGCACAGCAACTGTTCCTTCATCATCACCCAACCACACAAAGCGGTCAGCATCATCCCCTCCAGTCAGGGTGTCGTTACCGGCGCCACCGTTCAGGGTGTCGTTACCAGCACCACCGTTCAGGGTGTCGTTACCAGCACCACCGTTCAGGGTGTCGTTACCAGCACCACCGTTCAGGGTGTCGTTACCAGCACCACCGTTCAAGATGTCGTTACCAGCACCACCGTCCAGGGTGTCGTTTCCAGCACCACCGTTCAGGGTGTCATTGCCACCTCCGCCCAACAGCACATCGTTCCCGCCCAAACCATTCAGGGTTTCATTGGCGTTGCTGCCGATGATGATGTCGTTGCCCTCGGTGCCTGTCAGCACGCCGTTGCTGCTCAAAACCACCTTGAAGGTGGCGGCGGCTGTGTCGCCGTCGTTGTCTGCCAAGACAAAGTCCACCGTCTTGGAGGCGCTCGGCGCCGACGCCACAGGTATGAAGCTGTAGTCGCCAGTCTTCATGTCGAACTGGAAAACACCATCGGTGGTTTGGACGCTCAACTTCGTTCCGTCAACGCTGCCCGGCTGGCCAGTACCCAAGGCGCCAGCAACCGTGGTGCCATTGAAGGTGTACTCCCTGCCATCGATCGTGACCGATTTGACATAGCCACCGTCCGCTCCAAAGCTGTTGCCGTTGCTGACAAGCGACCCGTTCACGGCGAGCGGCAAATTTGTCGTGCCCACCAAGGTGGACGCAAGATCGTCGATGTCGCTTATGACCTTGACGAGGCCTGCATCGTCGTTCACCTTCGTTTCACCGTTGTAGGCAATGGGCTTCAGATACGTTTCACTTACGCCCGTGCCGATGCCAACTGCATACGAAATCACCTTGTTATCTCCGAGGAATTTGGTCCAGTCGGCTTCACCGACTTCAGATGTGCCATTGACGGCAAATCCCGGGGCGTTGCCAGCCGCAATGCCATCGCCTCGCGAGGTATTCGTTTCATCTCCAGGGTTACTGTTCGATCCATCTGCGTTAGAGATGGTTGGCTCACCATCGCTGAGGAAGTACGACACATTGCGCACACCCACCGTGTTCAACGGTTGGCCATAAGTGGCACCGGGTGTGGCGGTGGTGTCATTGTTGTTGAACGAATCCAGCAGTTCCTGCAAGGCGTCGTCGTAGTTGGTGGCGCCGTTGGCGGTGAGGTTGGCCAACGCGGCCTTGGCTTGGTCGACAGTCACCCAGCCGTCGGTCTTTTGCACGCTGTCGGTGGCAAACGTTGAGAGGCTGACACGGACCTCGCCGTTGCCTGCACCCACGCCGCCGGGGCCGGTCACTTTGGCCTGGTACGCATCCAGCATCTGCTCAATCGCCTTAACGGCGGCTTCAAGACGCGTGTAGTTTCCGGTTCCCCTCCCAGGTTTATCAACACCTGAGTCCCAAGCCATGCTGCCCGACACGTCCAGGCTGATCATGACGTTGGCGTAGAACGTGTTGGCCACACCCACGGCCGTGATGATGTTGCTGGCGGTGGGGCCATCGTCGCCAAACTGCAGCTTGCCGCCCAGGTCAGACTCATTCGACACAATGTCGCCGTCACCGTCGGTGGCGGTGGCCACCACGCTGAGCTGGTTCGCAGCCAGTGCCTTGATTTCGTCTCCAGCACCAGACTCATCGTGCTTGATGGCACGCTGCTGATCCAGAGACACTTCGCCGGTGGCCTTGTTGACGGTGAGCGCAAACACCACCGCACCAGTTTCGCTGCCCGCACGGCCTTCCACCACACCGTCTGGCCTGGTGTACAACTTGACCGCTTGGCGCGTGCCCATGTCCACCAAACCGCTGTCGGCGCCATTGCTGGCGAGCTTGAAGCTGTAAACCGTGCCGTCAACGGCCTTGGCCCCATCGGCACCGTACTGGACGGTGAATTTCGCGCTCGCAGACTCGGTGTCCGCTGGGCCGCTCAAGGTCTTGTCCGACTGAACCAGCGGTGCAAAGTCGTTTTGGGTGATCGTGACCTTCGGTGCGTCGTCCTCCACCCGCACCGACAAACTCAGCGCATCGGTCAACGCACCCACGCCACCGTCGCTCGCCGTCAGCTGGAAGCCTAGATCTTTGAAATCCGCGTCGCCCTGCACGTTGTGGTCAAGCACGCCTTTGAGTTCGACTTCGGCAGTGAAGCTGCGTTCACCATTGACGTAGCTGCCACTGACGGTGACCACCACAACCGGCTTGTTGGTATCAGCCACACCCGGGCTGCTGGCTTGGTAGCCGGTGGCCTTGTTGCCATCAAACACCCACACCACCTCTTTGCCGCCAGACGTGATGCCCAATGGCTTGACCGCTGTGTTGAAGGCAACGGTCACCGCATCGGTGGCGTCAGGGTCGGCCACGCCGAATGTGCCGATGTCTTTGATCTTTTGTGCATCAGACTCGGCATTGCCTTTGGGCTGCTGCAACTTGTCCTCATGCACGAGGAAGCTCAAACCGTCCGCATTTGCGGGGGCCTCGTGGGACTTTTCGCCCGCGTCGTTGGTGTCACCGTCACCGTTGCGATCAAAGCTCAATGTCGTGGTTTGGTCGTTGCCCGTCAAGAATTCAGGACGATCGTTCACACCTTGGACGGTGACCTGGATGTTGGCCACGTCGGTGTCACCGTCGGCGTCCTTCATCTGGTAGTTGAACTGGTCGTTGAACGACTCGTTGCGACCCAGCACCTTGGCCTTGTTGGTGTCCACGGTGTAGGTGGCGTCGCCGTCGCGCTCCAGCGTCAGCGAGCCCAAGCTGCCGGCGGCACCCACGCTGGAATCGGCAGCGCTGGCAAAGAAATCGGTGACTGCGCCACTGCGGTCGTCGCCCTGGCGCACCCACACCACTTGGGCTTGCGCACCGTCTTCCATGCCTTCGTGTGTGTCTTTGCCAGCCCCGCCGGTGGTGCCCACACCCGTCAACACGTTAAAGGTCGGCGCCGCGGCGGTGGCCACCACAGTGACAAAGTCGTTTGCAGCCACCGGGCCACTGTCCTGGAAGTTCAGCTGGCGGCCGATGTCGAAGCTGTTGCTGGTCTTGTCGGCATCACCATCGGTGGCGGTGGCCACCAAGCTGAGCACGCCCGCGCCCAGGTTGATGATTTCGTGCGGGTTGTTGCTGCCGTGCAGCACGGCACGCTCTTGCGTGAGCGTGAGAACGCCACTGCCGTCAACCGACAACGAGAACACCGGCGTCGGGGCGTTAACCGAGCCAATCACACCGAGCACGGAACCATCTGGCCCGGCGATCAGGCGAACGTTTTCTTGGGTGACCGTGTCCTTCAAGATGGTTACAGCACCCGAGGTGAACTTGAAGCCGTAGGTCAGCGGGTTCGTGGTGGCAGCGCCGTCGGCGCCGTAACTCACTTTAAAACGGCTGCTGAGCTTGGTTTCATCATCATCGTTGTCTTTGTCGATGCTCTTGGCATTACCGGCCGTGCCAGCGTCAGATACCAGCAAGGGCACGCCAGACCAGTTCAGCGTCAGGTTGACGTCCTCGTAGTCCTTGTCGGACGAGCCGGACGTGATCTTCAGGTCTTCCCAGTTGAAGTTGCCCACACCACTCCACACACCAGAAGGCGTGTTTTGAACGTGCGACTGGCCGTCGTTGTTGAGCGCGTTGTCAGAGAAGTAGATGCGGCTGCCGCCGGCGCCATCGAGATCGCCATTGAGAACCGTGTTGCCCACCTTTGCCGCCCAGGCCCCTTCCACCTTATCGAAGGACACAGGCGTCAGATCAAACCGTGCGTCGGCAGCCCCGCCGTTGGGCACCAAGAAGAAGCCAATGTCATCAGGCGCAACACCCTCCGGCAACCGAACGGTGTAACCCTTGCCGCCAGGGATCAAAGCCACTGTGTATGCCATGCCCCCTACCGTCAAGGTGCCTGCCGCGCCATCGGCGGAGGTGGCGTCACGCACGCCATCAAACAGCACGGCGCCTGCCTTCGGCGTACCGTCGGCATTCTTCACATAGAAGCCAATGCTGTTGTTGTGGCCCGCCTCGCCACCGTGGTAGGTCAGCGAGAAGGCCGGAATGATGGGTGCCGTGGGCGCATTGACGACCACTTCGGGCACGTCGTCCTGGATGCGCGCAGCCAAGCCCACGCTCACTTCGTCACCATCACCATCCACGCCCGTAAACGTGATGGTCGGCAGGTTCAGCCAGTTTTCCTGAGAGGCCACGCCACCAT
>NZ_JBHTCA010000001.1:0-99538 GCF_042665215.1 Hydrogenophaga atypica | reverse complement strand
CAAGTTGTCGTTGGTCTCGTTGTTACCAATGACCTTGTCGGCCTTGACCACGGACTCCTCTTCCAGATCAGCTTTCAAAACCTTGTTCTGCCCTTCAACCTGCTGCACTTCGGGCACGTCGTCCTGGATGCGCGCAGCCAAGCCCACGCTCACTTCGTCACCATCACCATCCACGCCCGTAAACGTGATGGTCGGCAGGTTCAGCCAGTTTTCCTGAGAGGCCACGCCACCATCGTTGGCACCATGCTTCATCGCCGCCGTGACGTTGAGCTCGTAGTTGCCATTGGCAAACACCACCAAGTTGGCCGCATAGTTGGCAGGGACCGTTGTCACGTTACCGTTGGCATCGAAATAAATCGTCACCGAGCCGCCAGCACTGACAGGGCTGACCGCTGCCTCGCCCACCTTCACACCGGTCACGCTGCCAAAGTCGTCAGCGCCCCAGTTCACGACACCCTTCATGCTCTGCAGCACCCCAGGGCTGCCCGTTGTCGTAGAAGCACCCAAGTTGTCGTTGGTCTCGTTGTTACCAATGACCTTGTCGGCCTTGACCACGGACTCCTCTTCCAGATCAGCTTTCAAAACCTTGTTCTGCCCTTCAACCTGCTGCACTTCGGGCACGTCGTCCTGGATCGTGATGGTGACCGGCGCAGTCAGCGCCGCACCATTGCCAGCCGTGCCAACAAGAACAAGATTGCCGTTGAGCGCGTCAGCCTCTTCTTGCGTACCCGGAACTGTGTTGTTGACGTTGTCAATCACCGTGATGATGTATTCGCCGGTGGGGCTGATAAATACGACCACTGCAGCGTTCTTAGGCGTACCTTGTTCGCCGCCCGGCCCAACAGGGATGGGGTTGCGGTTCGCGTCGAAGTAGAAAGTGATGCCGCCCGGAGGAATGGGCACTGTGCCGAAGCCATCGAGCTGAATGCCAGTGAGCGATCCGCCGACGGAAGATAAGAGATTGCCTGAAGTGGAGTTGCTCAAAGGCACAGGCACTTCATCTTCATTGTTACCAATGAAGCCAGCCTCACCCGAGCGCACAGATTCTTCCTCCAAAACTACCGCCAAAGGCGCCTCGACGGCAGGCGGTGTCACGGGCGGTGGCGGCTCAACGGGAGGCGGAGGCGGGGCAACCGGAGGTGGAGGGGCCACGGGTGGCGGGGGCGCCACTGGAGGCGGCGGTGCCACTGGCGGCGGAGGCGCCACAGGGGGAGGCGGTGCAATCGGGGGCGGGGGCGCCACGGGTGGAGGCTCCACAGCAGCAACCACTTCGGCAGCCGGCTCCAAGCCAGGCGGAATGTCGTTCAAGCCCGTTTCGAAGTCAAACGCCAGCGGGTCCACGCCTTCGCTGATGCGCAGCAGGCGCACAAAGCCGCTGCCTTCGCCACCTGCACCGCCGGCGCCTGGGCCGGCTGCGGTGGCTTCGAGTTCTTCGGTGAGGTCATCGCCGCGGTCCAGGGCCTGGATCACGGTGTCGATGGTGCCGCCGCTGACGCTGCCTTCAGCGGGGGTGGGTCGGGCGGTGGCGGTGACGGATTCGTCGATCTTGACGGTTTGTTGGGCGCCCAGGCTCAGGGGGCGGCCGTCGTCCATGGCCAGTTCCACGCCGCCACCTGCGCTGGTGACGATGGTTTCGCCTTTTTGGATCTTGTCGCCCACTTTCAGGGGGCGGGTCTGGCCGTCCAGGCCCACCACGAAGGCGGTGCCGCGAATGGAAACTACTTGTGCCATGAAATCTCTCCAATGTTGGAAACAGTGAAGAGAGGTTACGCCTTGTTAACCCTTGTTAACTATTGGACCAAGGTACAAATTTCAATTTTTTCTGACCTTTTTACCGCGCACCGCCCGGCGCTGGGCGGCCGGCGGGCGGGCTGGGGCTCAGATGATGTCGTCGCTGCCGAGCAGGTCGAGGCGGTTGGCCAGGCGGGCGCGGGTTTGGCGGCGCTGCAGCAGCTTGTTTTGTGCGGCCACGGGCAGGTCGGTGAACTGGATGACAGCGCGGTCGATGAGGACGTCGATGAGGTCTTCGGTGACCCGGGCGAGTTCGGCGTCGGTCAGCGCCAGGGGGTTGTGATCGGCGGCCTCGGCCAGGCGGCGGGCGAAGATGGCCACGGCGGGGTCGGCGGGGTCGGCGGGCAGCCATTGGCCGCTGGCGGCTTCGGGTTCAGTCAGCGGTCGCTGGAGCAGGCCAATGATGTCGCCTCGGGCGTCGCGCTGGATGTGCATCATGACAAAGCGGCCTCAAAGCGGTTTGGGGGCTGCGCGGGTGGCCGCCCGGCCAGACAAGCGCAGGGCGAGTTGCAGGCGGTCGCGCACACCGAGTTTTTCAAACACCGCGCCCAGGTGGGCCTTGACGGTGCGCTCGGAAATGAACAGTTGTTCGGCCACTTCGCGGTTGGATTTGCCCGCCGCCACGGCGTGCGCCACCTCGGCTTCGCGCGCGGACAAGGCGGAGAGGTCGGGCGCGGGGATCTGATCGGCCGCCGATGAGCGGGCCAGCAGGTCGCGGGTGGCTGCGACGATGCGATCAACCAGCTCGGGCCCCACCCACAGGCCGCCCTGCTGCACCACGCGTGCCACCTCTTGCAGCAGCTCGGGCACGGCGTAGAGGTGGCAGTAGCCGCGGGCACCGGCGTTGATGGCGCGCAGGCCTTCGGTCTGGTCGGGTGCGGCGCTCAGGGCGACCACCAGGCGCTTGGGTTCGGCCTGCAGCAGTTGGGCAATGACGTCGAGCCACAACGGGTAGGCGGTGCTGATCCACACCACGTCACCCGCCTGGCTGTATTGGCTGATCTTGCTCCAGTCGCCCCACTGGCCCAGCGGAAAAGCCTGTTGCCATCGGTCCGTCGGGAGCACCGGCGGCTGGGTTTGGGCGTTCGACAAAAAGTGCGATGTGCTCATGTGCGGTTTTCCATGGTGGGGCGCGGTCTGGCTCAGCGCTCCGACAGGGCGTTGGCCTTGGCGCGCAACACCGGCTTGAACAGGTAGGAGAGGATGGTTTTTTTGCCGGTCATGACGTCCACCTGCGCCACCATGCCCGGGATGATGGGCAGGTTCTCGCCCAGGCTGGGCTTGCGCGTCTTGACGCGAACGACGTAGTGCGCCTCGCCCTTGTCGTTGACCACCGAGTCGGCGCCGATGCTGACCACGTCGGCCTCCAGGCCGCCGTAAATCGCGAAGTCGTAGGCCGTGAACTTGACCATGGCCATCTGGCCGGGACGCAGAAAAGCGATGTCCTTCGGAGCGATCAGCGCTTCCAGAATGAGCGCGTCGTCCAGCGGCACGATCTCGACCACCTCTTTGCCGGGCTGCAGCACGCCGCCCACGGTGTTGACCAGCAGCCGCTTGACGGTGCCGCGCACGGGCGACTTGATCTCGGCGTACTTGACCTTGTCGTCCAGCGCGGCCCCGCCTTCGCGCAGCGCCGACAGGCGGCTCATGGTCTCGGACAACTCGGCGCTGAACTGGTTGCGCCGGGTGAGCTGCACCTCTTCTATGCGGCGCTGCGCCTCTTGGATGGCCGCCTGCACACGCGAGATTTGCGCAGCGGCCTGGTCGCGGTCGCCACGCAGGCGGGCGGTTTCGCGCTCCAGGCGCAGGATTTCCACCTCGGACACCGCCCCCGTGGCCACCATGGGCTTGGTGGCGTTGAGTTCCTTCTGCGTCAACTCCAGCCCCCGATCGGCCTGCTCGCGCCGCGCCTGCACCTCACGCAACTCGTTCTGGCGCTGTGTCAGCTGGTTTTGTGCGATGGACAACTGGGCCGCCATTTCGGAGCGGCTGGACTCGAACAGCATGCGCTCCTGGGCCACGATGTCGGGCACCTGTTTGACCAGGTCGGCCGGCGGGTTGAAGCTGGTGTTGCGTGTCAGCGCTTCCAGACGCAGGGCCTTGGCCTGCAAGGACTGGCGGGTGGACTGGCTCTCCCTGGCGCTGGACTCGAAACGCGTGGAATCCACGCGCAGCAGCACCTGCCCCACGTCCACCAAATCGCCTTCGCGCACATTGAGGCTTTCCACCACACCGCCGTCCACACTTTGCAGGATTTGCACCTGGCTGGTGGGCACCACCTTGGCCTCGCCCCGGGTGACCTCGTCCACCTGGGCGAATGCCGCCCAGACGATCAGCAACACCAGCACCGTGGCCGCCACCCGCAGCAGCAGGCGCGCCCGCAGCGGCTCTTGTTGCAGCTGCGCCCAGTCGGCATCGCCGGCCCAGTCGCGCACCTCGACGTTGTCGTTGCGTGGTGCCAGCCGCTTGATGACGCCACCAAACACCGGGTTGCCCACCTTGCCACCAGCGGCGCCCAGTTTGCCCAGGCGTTCAAAGCCTTTTTCGCCCATTTCAGACATGCTCAAGCCTTTCCGATGCGGCCTTGCCGGAGCGCCGTGATGACCTGCTCTTTCGGTCCATCGGCCACGATGCGCCCACCGTCCATCACGATGATGCGGTCGACCAGATCGAGCAGGGACGTGCGGTGGCTGACCAACAACACGGTTTTGGATGCCGCAAACTCGCGCAGGCGCTTTTTCAGCTCTTCTTCGCTGGAATGGTCCATCGATGCGGTGGGCTCGTCCAGCAGCAAAATGGGTGGGTCGTTGATCACGGCGCGCGCAATGGCCACGCTCTGGCGCTGCCCGCCAGAGAGCGACTCGCCGCGCTCGCCCACCACCATGTCAAACCCTTGCGGGTGGGCGTTCACCAAGCCCAGCAGGCCGGCGATTTCGGCGGCTTTCACCACCGCCGCGTCATCGGCCAGAGGCGCCCCCATGGTGAGGTTGTCGCGCAGGCTGCCATAAAACAGCATGACGTCTTGCTGCACGTAGCCGATCTGGCGGCGCAGCTCGGCCGGGTCGAGCTGGCGCAGGTCGATGCCGTCCACCAGCACGGCGCCGCTGCTGGGCTGATACAGGCCCAGGATCAACTTTTCCAGCGTGGTTTTGCCCGAACCGATGCGCCCCAGGATGGCCACTTTTTCACCCGGCTTGATGCGCAGGTTGATGCCACGCAGCGAGGGTGCGGTTTGGTTGGGGTAGGTGAAGGCGACGTCGCGGAACTCGATCGCCCCTTTGAGGCTGCCCCGGCTGATGAAGGTGCTGCCTTCGGGTCGCTCCACGTCCTTCTTCATCATCTCGTTGAGCGAGGTGAGCGCCGTGGCGGCCGTGTGGTATTGCACCAGCAGGCCCGCCACCTGACCCACCGGCTGCATGGCGCGCGACGCCAGCATGGTGCATGCGATCAGACCGCCCATGGTGAGGGCGCGCTCGCTGATCAGGTAGACACCCAACACCACGATGGCCAGGTTGATGGCCTGCTGCACAAAGGCCGAGCTGTAGCTGGCGCTGCTGGAGAGCAGGCGCAACTGCGCGCCCACACGGGCCAGCAACGCAGCGCTTTTTTCCCATTTGCGCTGGATGGGCGCTTCGGCCGCCAGGGCCTTGACGGTCTCAAAACCCACCAGACCCTCGATCAACGTGGCGTTGCGCTGGGCGCCCGCGCGGTAGGTGGTTTCGGCCAGCTCGTGCATGCGGCCCTGCACCGCCAGGGCGTACAACAGCATCACCAGCGCGCCCAGCACCAGCGGGATGAGCATGGGCCAGGCGATCCAGCCGATGACCACAAAAAAGATCAGCGCAAACGGCAGGTCGATGAAAGCCACCACCGTGGCCGAGCCGATGAAGTCGCGCACCGATTCGAAAGCGCGCAGGTTGGAGGCAAACGAGCCTGCCGAGGCAGGGCGCTGCTCCATGCGGGTGCCCAGCACCCGCTCCATGATGAAGGCCGACAGCTTCACATCGGCCCGGCTGCTGGCCAAGTCCACGAATTTGCTGCGCATGATGCGCAGCACCAGATCACCGATCAACACCAGCACCAGGCCAATGGACAACACCCACAGGGTGTCGATGGCGTTGTTGGGCACCACGCGGTCGTACACGTTCATGGTGAACAGCGGCATGGCCAGCGCAAAGGTGTTGGCCAGAAACGCGGCCAGCAGCACGTCGCGGTAGAGCGCGCGGTTTTCGGCGATCACGCCCCAGAACCAGTGGCCGCTGCGCCCCTCCCGCACCACGGGCGTGCGCGCATCGAAGCGCAGCTTGGGTCGGGCGTAAATGGTGACGCCCATGTACTGCGCCTGCAAATCGTCCAGCGGCACGTCCACCGGCGCGTCGGCCAGTTCGGGGTAGGCGACTTTGAGGTGCGTTCGGTCGTCGGACCAGGCCAGCACCACACAGGCGCGTTCGTCCTGCAGCAAAACGACGGCCGGCAAGAGGGCCGGCTGCAAATCACGCAACGGCCGCGCCACCACCCGGCTGCTCAGGCCGGCACGGGCCGCAGCCCGCTCGAACAGCGAGGGGGTCAGCCTGCCACCTTCCAGCGGCAGCCCGGCCACCGCCCCGTCGGCCGTGAGCGACTCGCCATGGGTGCGGGCCACCAGCAGCAGGCAGGCGAGCAAGGCGTCATCCCTGGGCGCCTCGGCGGCGGTTTCCAGGATCGGATCGTCAGACAACATCGAATTTTCCGGAAGCTTCATGCGTGCGAGCCTGATGCCCACCCCATCATTGAGCAGGCACGAACATAAAGTGACAATTTTGACACACGCACCGGCGGCACGACATGTGAAATTCAGTGTAACAAGAATTTGCAAAGCGACCGGTTAAGCTCCCGCCCCATGCACGCATACCTGCTGGCCCTGGGGGCCATCGTTTTGTGGGGCACGTTGGCCGCTTTGGGTGCCTCGCTGACCCACCTCCCCCCCTTTCTCTTGACCGGCCTCGCCTTGTTGGTGGGCAGTGTCATCGCCTTGCCGCTGTCGCGCTTTGACTGGCGTCAATGGCGGGTGCCCTTGCCCACCTTGGCCCTGGGCGTCTATGGCCTGTTCGGCTTCCACTTTCTGCTGTTCCTGGCGCTGCGCCACGCGCCGCCGGTGGAGGCCAACCTGGTCAACTACCTCTGGCCGCTGGGCATGGTGGTGCTGGCGCCGGTGTTTTTGCCCGGCGTGGGCCTGCGGGTGGTGCACGTGGTGGCGGCGCTGGTGGGTTTTGCCGGCGCGGCGCTGGCCATCGTGGGCGGCAAGGTGGATGCGCTGCAGGGCGGTGGTCTGCAGTGGGGCTACGTGCTGGCGCTGGGCTCGGCCTTCATCTGGGCCAGCTACTCGTTGCTGACACAACGGGTGGCGGCTTTTCCCACGGCGGCCATTGGCAGTTTTGCGCTGGTGTCCGGGTTGTTGTCGTTGGCCTGCCATGTGTGGCTGGAACCGCCGGTGACGCTGACAGGAGGCGATCTCGCCCGTCTGGTGGTGCTGGGCCTGGGCCCGCTGGGCGCGGCGTTTTTCCTGTGGGACGCAGCCCTCAAGCGCGGTGATGCCCGCAAGATCGGGCTGCTGTCGTTCATCACGCCACTGCTGTCCACGCTGTTGCTGCTCACCGCCCGGGGCGAAACGCCGGGTCTGCATGTGCTGGCGGCGGCGGTGCTGATCGTGGGCGCGGCCATCGTGGGCACCCGGGCCAAGGGCTGAGGGCAGCCCTTATTCGTTCAGGAGCTCGGACGGCTCGTCGCTGGCCAGCAGGCGCTGCGCCCAGGCTTCAAGCTTGCGCGTGTCGCTGCGCAAAATCTGCTGCTTGACGGCCAGCACCTGCGACGGGTGCATGGAAAAGCTGCGCAAGCCCATGCCGAGCAACAGCCGCGTCATGGTCACGTCGCCCGCCATTTCGCCACACACACTCACGGGCTTGCCCTGCGCGCGGCCTTCGGCAATGGTGCGCGACAACAACTGCAGCACCGCCGGGTGCAGCGGGTCATAGAGGTGGGCGACGGCCTCGTCCACCCGGTCGATGGCCAGGGTGTACTGGATGAGGTCGTTGGTGCCCACCGACAAAAAATCGAAGTGTTTGAGGAACATGGGCACGGTGAGGGCAGCCGCCGGCACCTCGATCATGGCGCCCAGTTGCACCGGGCCGTACACCACACCTTGTGCATCCAGCTGTTCGCGCGCTTTTTGCACCAAAGCCAGGGTGAGCCGGATTTCGTGCGCATGCGCCAGCATGGGAATGAGGATGTGCACCTGCCCGTGGGCCGCCGCGCGCAGGATGGCACGCAGTTGCGCCAGGAACATGGCCGGCTCAGACAGGCTCCAGCGGATGGCGCGCAGGCCCAGGGCGGGGTTGAGGTGGTCGTCGGCGCGGCGGATGTGGTCCAGCGGCTTGTCGGCGCCCACGTCCACGGTGCGGATGGTGACGGGCAGGCCGTGCATGCCTTCCACCGCTGCTTTGTAGGCCAGGTACTGTTCGTCTTCGTCGGGCAGGTGGCCGTTGCGGCCCATGAACAAGAACTCGCTGCGGAACAACCCCACGCCCACCGCACCTGCGGCCAGCGCGGTGGCCGTGTCCGACGGTTGTTCGATGTTGGCCAGCAGCTCGATCTTCTGACCGTCCAGCGTGACCGCCGGCGTGTGCCGCAGCCGGCTCAGGCGTTCGCGTTCGACCTCACCCTGGCGCTGTTTGTAGCCGTACTCGGCCAGCACGATGGGCGAGGGATCGACCACCACCACACCCGCATCGCCGTCGATGATGACCCAGTCGTCCTGCTGGATGAGTTGGCTGGCGCTGCGCGCACCCACCACCGCCGGGATGTCCATGCTGCGCGCGACGATGGCGGTGTGCGAGGTTTTGCCGCCCACGTCGGTGATGAAACCCGCGAACACGCTCTGCTTGAACTGCAGCATGTCGGCCGGCGACAAATCGTGCGCCACCAGCACCAGCGGAACGTCCAGGGTGTCGTCCAGCAACAACTCCTGCTGCGAGCTGCGCCGGGCCGCTGGCGGCGGTGCGGCCACCGGTGAGCCCTCGCCCCGCATCTGCCGCAGGATGCGCTCGACCACCTGCTCCAGGTCGGCCTTGCGCTCACGCAGGTACGGGTCTTCCATTTCGTCAAACTGGCGCCCGATCACCTCCAGTTGCGTGGTGAGCGCCCACTCACCGTTGTAATGCCGCTCCACGATCCAGTGTTTGACGCCGGCCGTGAGCTGCTCGTCCATGAGCAGCATGAGGTGCACTTCGAGCAGGGCCACCAGTTCGTGGTGTGCCTCTTTGGTGCCGGTTTCGATCAGCCCTTCGCGGATGCGGGTGATCTCGTCCACCACCACATTGCGGGCCGCGCGCACCCGCTCGATCTCACGCTCGACCTGCTCGGCCGTGACGAAGTAGTGCGCCACGTCCACCCGGCTGGACGCCACCAGCACCGCCCGCCCGATGGCGATGCCGCGCGAAACCGCCTGGCCGTGGACAGAAAACGTCACTCGCCTTCTCCGAACTTGTCGTTGATCAACGCAAGAATTGCGTCCATGGCTTCCTGCTCCTGGGCGCCCGACGTTTCGACTTCGACCTGCGTTCCGATGCCGGCGGCCAGCATCATCACGCCCATGATGCTTTTGGCGTTGACGCGGCGGTCGCCGCGCGACATCCAGACCTCACAGGGAAAACTGCCGGCCAGCTTGGTGAGTTTGGCCGAGGCCCGGGCGTGCAGGCCGAGCTTATTGCTGATGGTCGCGGTGGTCTTGATCATGGGTTTGTCGTCTGACTTGGTGGTGCGGCGCGGTGATGGCCACCTGGATGACGCCCTGCGTGGCACCGGCCACGGCTCGCGTCACCAACGCCTCCAGGGATTCGTGGCGGTAGGACACCGTGCGCAGCAGCATGGGCAGGTTGGCCCCGGCGATGAGCCGCGAGCGTATGCCGTCCACCAGCTTGCTGGCCACGTTGCAGGGGGTGGCGCCAAACACGTCGGTCACCACCAGGGTTTGCGGGGTGCCGAGCTGGGCCATCAGCATGCGGGCCTGCGCCAGCGACTCTTCAGGCGGCACATTGGGCATGACGTCCAGCGCGCTCACGGCGTCGGCGGCATCGGGAAACACATGCAGCACACATTTGCGCAATGCCGAAGCCAGCGGCGCGTGGGCGATGATGAGGATGCCGTTCATGGCACGCAGTTTATCGGGCTTGGCCCAGGGGTTGACGCACGGGGGTGGGCGCACGCCCTTCTGCCTTGACCGCCAAGAAGTAAAGGTAGGACAAGACGCAGCAAACCAGGTACACCACAAAAGCGCCCTGGAAGGACGCCGTCACCGACCAACCCGCCTGCGCAAAAGCATCCACCAACAGCCCAATGCCCCACTGCACCACAAACACACCGCTGAAGATGACCAAGTTGTAAGCCGACAACGCCCGCCCGGCCAGCGCAGGCACAAAAGCCAACGCGACGGCCGGCTGCGACAACGTGACAAAGGTGCAGCTGACGCAGTACAGCGCCCAGCCCAGCCAGCCCACGCCTTCGGCCAGCACGATGTTGGCCAGCAGCACCACAAAACTCAGCGGCATGCCCAAGGCCATGAGGCGCGGCGCGCTCAGCCCCCGCCTGACCAGCGCCGGGTTGACCAACCCCCACACCCAGAATGTGACCAGCATGAAGGCGTTGATCCAAAACAGACCTTGCGCGGCCTGCGCAGCGCTGAAGCCCGACACCCGGACCATCCAAGGCCCCGCCCACAGCGTCTGGACCGCCACCATGCCGCCATAGCAGAAAAAGCCGATCGGTGTCATGCGCTGGAAAAACCGGTTGCGCCAGATGGCGCCATACCCCGGCGGCGCGGGCGCGTGTCCGTCCGCCTCATGGGCCTCGGCGGTGTCCCAGCGGGGCACGGCCCAGGCCAGCACCAACATGGCCAACGCAATCAGCACCGCCAACCCCCAGAACAGCCCACGCCAGCCGACCACCGGCATCAGCCATTGCACCGGCAAGGTGGAGGCCAGCATGCCCAGCGACCCAGTCATGAGCATCCACGCATTGGCACGCAGCTGGGCGGCGGGCGTCAGCCAACGGCGAAAGCCGGTCAGGGGCGCCATCAGACACGCGCTGACGCCCATGCCGGTGAGCACCCGCGCCGCCAGCAGGGTGGCAAACTGCCCCGCCAGCGCAAACGCGATGACCCCCAGCACGGCCAAGGACAGGAAGCCGAGGATGACGCGTTTGGGCCCGAAGCGATCCAACCAGTTGCCCAGGGGCAGTTGCGTGAGCGCAAAGCCCAAAAAATACCCCCCGGCCAACAGGCCCAGGTCGCTGGATTGCAGGGCGAATTCGGCGCTCAGCGTCGGCGACAGGGTGGCCGTGATCGCCCGCACCAGGGCAGATAAAAAGTAAGCCAGCGCAAACGACAGGAACACCAGCACCGCCGTGGCGATGGGCAAGCTGCCTTTGTCCGATGCGGTCGATGGTGCACTCATGGCGTACTGGGCAGGCGCAAAGCCTCAAAAAACGGGGCCACAACGCTTGGGTCGTTGCTGGAGCCGTAGACCGCCGCTTGGTACACCACCGCCCCGTGAGCGAAGTACACCTGTCGGGCCGACACGGTGCGGCCTTCGTGGTCCAGCCCCTGTCCTTGCCAGCCCCGCAGGGTTTGTGCGCCCGCCAGCGGCATCGGCCAGGCCGTCCAGCCAGCCGGGGGCGTGTCGGCGGCGGCCTGCGTCTGGCGCAAACGGGCCCAGCCCGCGAGTTGCCAACTGTCCAAGACCGCCGATGGGTTGTCCTGCGGCGCCAGCGTGGCCCAGGCCAGGGCAAACGTGAGTCCCCCGGTTTCGCAGCTCAAGAGGTGCAGCGTTGTGCCGGCGGCGGTCAGGGGCACTTGGCGTTCGGCGCGCTCGGGCTTGCAGGGCAGTTGCGCCCGCAGCGGCGCACCGGCCAGCGACACATCGCGCCAGTTGAACGTGGGGCTGCACGCCACCAGGCACAAGGTCAGACAACCCAGGCAGAAACTCGAACCGCGCATGACACTCCGTGAAGCAGGCGCCCGCTTTGCGGGCAAAAAGTGGCATGTTAGCCTTGCGCTGAACTTTCCCGCCCCATCGGCATCCATTTCCCTGCGGGTAAGCGCCACACGTGTGTTGCCCCGCGTTCCGTTTGTCCCTCCGCCCCGCTCCTGCCTCCACCATGAACCGTCGCCCGCCATCCCGCCGCCGTTTTGTTGCCTCCACCGCGTGGGCGGGCATGTCGCTGGGCTTGTTGGGCATGGCGGGTTGCGGAACGCAGGAGCAAGCGCCGGCCTCGCGTTTTGTGCTGCTCGATGGCAACACGGTGGACACCGCCAGCTTCAAGGGCAAAGTGGTGCTGGTGAATTTCTGGGCCACCACCTGCGTGACCTGTGTGAAGGAAATGCCCAGCCTGGTGGCCACACACAACAAGTTCAAAGACCGTGGCTTCGAGACCGTGGCGGTTGCCATGAGCTACGACCCGCCACAATGGGTCAACAACTTCGCGCAAACCCGCCAGTTGCCCTTCAAAGTGGCACTGGACAACACCGGTGAAGTGGCGAAGGCCTGGGGGGACGTGAAGCTCACGCCCACCACCTACCTGGTGGACAAACAGGGCAACATCGTCAAACGGTATGTGGGCGAGCCCGAGTTTGACGCTCTGCACCAGCTGGTTGAAAAACTGCTGGCGCAGGCTTGATGCTCACTCCCGGAAGGCGTCGTGACAGGCTTTGCAAGAGCCCGCTGCGTTGCCAAAGGCGGCCTTGATCTGGTCGAGGTTGCCGGTTTTGGCC
This sequence comes from Hydrogenophaga atypica, assembly GCF_042665215.1. Taxonomy (NCBI): domain Bacteria; kingdom Pseudomonadati; phylum Pseudomonadota; class Betaproteobacteria; order Burkholderiales; family Comamonadaceae; genus Hydrogenophaga; species Hydrogenophaga atypica. The sequence goes on along the minus strand of NZ_JBHTCA010000001.1, from coordinate 86,946 downwards.
ACGGTGTTGAGTTTGGCCACTTCGGACATCATGTTGTCCTGAGCCTGCTTGAACTTGGCCCCGTCTTTCCAGACGTCGGCTTTGGCCTTGGTTCGGAGCTTTTCCGTGTCGGGCGTGAACCCGGCCCAAGGCAACTTGCTCAACGTCTCCACCAACGCGGCGTTGTCTTGCGCCACCTTCGCGTCAAACGGCACACGGCCATTGGCCATTGCGCCCAGCCGCGAAAAATGGGTGCCCATGAGCGACAAGGCGCTCTGGCGGTATTTCACCGCGTCTTCGGGCTTTTGGAACTGGGCGGCGGCAGGCAGCGAGACGGCCAAGGTGGCGGCGGCCAGCGCGGTGGTGACGGCAAGTTTCATGGTTTTCCTTCAGGCGGTGGGAGGGTGGCAGAGGACGTGTCAACAAGCTTGACCTCTGCGATGATCATATCCGTCAATTATTGGTTCCGCTGAGCGCGGTCTGCACCTCAACAAAGGAGCACGGGAATGCACACTGTTCGTGTCTGGGACTTGCCCACCCGGGCGTTTCACTGGCTTCTTGCAGCCGCCGTCATCGGCATGGTGGTCACGGCCAAGGTCGGTGGCAACTGGATGGTCTGGCACCTCCGCCTGGGTCATGTGGTGCTGGCCTTGCTGCTGTTCCGCGTGTTGTGGGGCTTCGTCGGCGGCCATTGGTCGCGTTTCAGCAACTTTGTCTACGGCCCGCGCGCACTCTGGCGTTACCTGCGTGGCCAGGCCCCTGCCGAGCACCAGATGGGGCATTCGCCACTGGGTGCGCTGTCCGTTTTTGCGCTCCTCGCTGCCTTGTCACTTCAGGTCGGTACCGGCCTCATGAGCGACGACGAGATCGCTTTTTTTGGCCCCTTGGTGCGTTTTGTGGATGGCAGCACGGTGAGCCAGGCGACCGACTTCCACAAGGCATTGGGCCAATGGCTGGTGCTTGGCCTGGTCGCGCTGCACGTGGTGGCCATCCTGGTTTACCAGTTTGGCAAACGACAAGACTTGATCGGCCCCATGTTGCATGGTGACAAAGCCGCCCCGCTGCCCTCACCCGCTACCCGCGACGGGGCTGCGCAGCGTTGGCTCGGCGCGGTGCTGGCGCTGTTGGCGTCCACTGTGGCCTACCTGGTTCACGGTCTGGGCGCGGGCTGACGCTGCCTCTTTGTGCTGTCGTATAGTCGTGCCATGTCTGAGCCGACCGCCTCCCAGACGCAGATCGAGCCCGCGCAGACGCCGTCCGACCTGGTCATTGCGCGCATGCTGTTTCTTGAGTACCAGCAAAGCCTGGGCATCGATCTGTGTTTTCAGAACTTTGATCAAGAGCTTGCCGGCCTGCCAGGCGACTACGCGGAGCCCCTGGGTGGGCTGTTGGTGGCACAGGTGGATGGTGAGCCCGCCGGCTGCTGCGCTTTCCGGCCCCTGCTGGGCAGCGACTACCCCAATGCCTGTGAAATGAAGCGCCTGTATGTGCGCCGCATGTTCCGGGGTTTTGGCTTGGGCAGGCAACTGGCCGAACGCACCCTCATGCTCGCGCGCCAGGCCGGGTACGACCACATCCTGCTGGACACCCTCGACGACATGGAAGCCGCCCGCGCGCTCTACCTGGAGCTGGGCTTCACGGAGGTGGCACCCTACTACCACAACCCCCTGGCCGGGGCGCACTACCTCAAAGCCGACCTCAAATGAAACGGCCGCGTGACCCCAGGGGGCACGCGGCCGCAAGGTTGTGCTGACCCGAAATCAGGCGGCTTTGGCCTGCGCCAACAAAGTCGCGGCGTCGCTCACCTCGAACTTGCCCGGGCCTTCAATGTTGAGGGTTTTGACCACGCCGTCTTTCACCAGCATCGAATAGCGGTTGCTGCGCAACCCCAGGCCCTTGCCCGTCAGGTCGAGCGTCAGACCGGTGGCCTTGGCAAACGCCGCGTCACCATCGCCGAGCATGCGAACCTTGTCGCCGGTCTTCTGGTCGCGCGCCCAGGCACCCATCACAAAGGCGTCGTTCACGCTCACGCACCAGATTTCGTCCACACCCGCGGCTTTGAACGCGTCGAATTGCTCCACATAACCGGGCACGTGTTTGGCCGAACAAGTGGGCGTAAAGGCGCCGGGCAGTGCAAACAGGGCGATGGTTTTGCCAGCGGTGGCCTTGGCCACGTCCACCGGGTTGGGGCCGATGCTGCAGCCATTGCCTTCGACTTCCACGTACTCCATCAGCGTTGCTGCGGGAAGTTTGTCGCCTACCTGAATCATGAGAATGCTCCTCGGGGTGAATGGCCTGTGGCCGGGTTGACTCTGTCCCAGGGCGCCGCATTGGTGCAGGCCCAAAAACAAAAAACGACCGAGATTGTCGGTCGTTTTTTGAGTTGCTGCTGGGTGCAGCCCAATAGGTGAAAACCTGTGGGCTTAAACCAGACCGGCCTTTTGAACCAGGCGCGTGGCGACCCAGTTCTTGGTCTTGGACAGCGGACGGCTTTCGGTGATCTCGATCACGTCGCCCGTCTTGTACTCGCCCTTTTCGTCGTGCGCGTGGTACTTGCTCGACTTGGCGACGATCTTGTCATACAGCTCGTGCTTCACGCGACGCTCGACCAACACCGTCACGGTCTTGGCGCGCTTGTCGCTCACCACCTTGCCAATCAAGGTGCGCTTGAGGGATGTTTTAGCTTCCGTCATGGTCACTCCTTACTTGGCGGCTTGCTTTTCAGCAAGAATGGTCTTGGCACGTGCGATGGCGCGGCGGGTGCTGCGCAGGGTGCTCGTGTTGCTCAGTTGCTGCGTGGCTTTTTGCATGCGCAGGTTGAAGTGGGCCTTTTGCAGCTCCTTCACCTCGGCTTGCAGGCCGGCAACGTCTTTTTGGCGCAGTTCAGCAGTTTTCATCTGTGTTCTCCTGATCACTGGCCAATCATGCGCGTCACGAACGTGGTGCGCAGGGGCAGCTTGGCGGCTGCCAGTTTGAACGCTTCACGGGCCAGCTCTTCGGGCACACCCACGATTTCGTAAAGCACCTTGCCGGGCTGGATTTCAGCCACGTAGTACTCGACCGAACCCTTGCCGTTGCCCATACGGACTTCGGCAGGCTTGTTGGAGATCGGCTTGTCCGGGAACACGCGGATCCAGATGCGGCCACCACGCTTGACGTGACGCGAAATGGCGCGACGAGCGGATTCGATCTGGCGCGCGGTCAAACGGCCGCGGTCGGTGGATTTGAGACCGAAGTCGCCAAAGGCCACGGAGTTGCCAGTGGTGGCAACGCCGGTGTTACGGCCTTTTTGCTCCTTGCGGTACTTGCGACGTGCAGGTTGCAGCATGTTTATTCTCCTTTGCCGTCCGCAGGTGCCCCTGCGGGTGCGTCTTTGCGAACGCGCTTAACGGCGGGTCGTGCCTCGCCAGCAGCGGCTTCGGCGGGTTTGTCGCTGCCATCGGCAGGGGCACCGGTGCGACGCGGTGCGCCACGGCCGGGGCGGTCAGAGCCAGGACGGGCACCGTCACGGCGCGGACCACGCGGGCGGCGCTCTTCTTCAGGACGCGGGGTGCTGTCCAGCGAAGGGGCGTCGTTGCGGCCCAGGGTGTCGCCCTTGTAGACCCACACCTTGACACCGATGATGCCGTAGGTGGTTTCTGCTTCGGACGTGCCGTAGTCGATGTCGGCGCGCAGGGTATGGAGAGGCACGCGGCCTTCGCGGTACCACTCGCAACGGGCGATTTCGGCGCCGTTCAGGCGGCCGGACGACATGATCTTGATGCCTTGGGCACCCAGACGCATGGCGTTCTGCATCGCACGCTTCATGGCGCGGCGGAACATGATGCGCTTTTCGAGCTGCTGCGTGATGCTGTCGGCGATCAGCTTGGCATCGATTTCAGGCTTGCGCACTTCTTCGATGTTGACCGCGACCGGCACGCCCAGCTTGGCGCTCAGGTCCTTCTTCAGCTTCTCGATGTCTTCGCCTTTCTTGCCGATCACCACGCCCGGACGTGCCGAGTAAATGGTGATGCGTGCGTTCTTGGCGGGACGCTCGATGATGACGCGCGACACAGCGGCGTTCTTCAGCTTGCCCTTGAGGTACTCGCGCACCTTGATGTCTTCGGCCAGCATGCCGGCGAAGTCACGGTTGCTCGCGTACCAGCGGCTTGCCCAGTTGCGCGAAACGGCCAGGCGGAAGCCTGTGGGGTTGATTTTTTGTCCCATAGTTCCAGTGACCTCTTCAGTTGCCAACCGTCACATAGATGTGACAGGTGGGTTTGCTGATGCGGTTGCCACGGCCTTTGGCGCGGGCCGAGAAACGCTTGAGCGTGGTGCCTTGTTCGACGTGGATGGTCGTGACCTTCAGCTCGTCGATGTCGGCGCCGTCATTGTGTTCGGCGTTGGCGATGGCGGATTCCAGGGCCTTCTTGACGATGCCAGCAGCTTTTTTCTGCGTGAACGTCAGGATGTTGAGGGCCTGGTCGACCTTCTTGCCACGAATCAGGTCAGCCACCAGACGGCCCTTGTCCACCGACAGGCGCACGCCGCGGACGACACAGCGGGTTTCAGTAGTCATGGTTGATCCTTACTTCTTGGCTTTTTTGTCGCCAGGGTGGCCCTTGAAGGTGCGCGTCAGCGAGAATTCGCCGAGTTTGTGGCCCACCATCTGGTCCGTGATGTACACCGGCACGTGCTGCTTGCCGTTGTGAACGGCAATGGTCAGGCCGATGAACTCGGGCAAGATCATGGAGCGACGCGACCAGGTTTTGACGGGCTTCTTGTCCTTCGTGGACACAGCCTTTTCCACTTTGGCCATCAGGTGATGGTCAACAAAGGGACCTTTCTTGAGAGAACGGGTCATCTCGTCACTCCTTATTTGCTCTTGCGACGCGACACAATCATGGACTGTGTGCGGCGGTTGTTGCGGGTGCGGTAACCCTTGGTGAGGTTGCCCCACGGATCCACCGGCGGCATGCCGGTACCGGTGCGGCCTTCACCACCACCGTGCGGGTGGTCGATCGGGTTCATCGCGACACCGCGAACGGTCGGGCGAATGCCCATGTGACGCTTGACACCGGCCTTGCCCAGCTGACGCAGGCTGTGCTCGGTGTTGGAGACTTCACCAATGGTGGCGCGGCAGTCCACGTGGACCTTGCGCACTTCACCCGAGCGCATGCGCACCTGGGCGTAGATGCCTTCGCGGGCCAGCAACACAGCCGAGGCGCCAGCGGAGCGGGCGATTTGTGCGCCCTTGCCGATTTGCAGCTCGATGCAGTGGATGGTCGAACCCACGGGGATGTTGCGGATCGGCAGGGTGTTGCCCACGCGAATCGGCGCTTCCGAGCCGCTCAACAACGTTGCACCGACTTCAACGCCACGCGGGGCGATGATGTAGCGGCGCTCGCCGTCGGCGTAGCACACCAGAGCGATGTGGGCCGTGCGGTTCGGGTCGTATTCGATGCGCTCAACCTTGGCCGGAATGCCGTCCTTGTTGCGCACGAAATCGACCACGCGGTAGTGGTGCTTGTTGCCACCGCCACGGTGACGCACGGTGATGTGACCGTTGTTGTTGCGGCCGGCCTTCTGGAACTGAGGTTCCAGCAGCGGCGCGTAACCGTCACCCTTGTGCAGGTGATCACGCGTGACTTTGACGACGCCACGGCGACCGGGCGATGTCGGCTTGAGTTTGACGACGGCCATGATCAGACGCCCTCCCCACCAAAGTTGAGTTCCTGACCAGCGGCCAAGGTCACATAGGCCTTGCGCACGTGGTCGCGGCGACCCACGGTCTTGCCGAAACGCTTGGTTTTGCCCTTCTGGTTCAGAACGGCAACGGCGTCGACCTTGACCTTGAACATCATTTCCACAGCGGCCTTGATCTCGGGCTTGGTCGCATCGCGCAGCACCTTGAACAGGATGGCGTTCGATTTCTCGGCGGCCAGGGTCGCTTTTTCGGACACGATCGGTGCCACCAGCACCTGCATCAGGCGCCCTTCATCAAAAGAGGTCGTGCTCATGCGAACATCTCCTTGAGCTTGTCGATGGCGGCCTTGGTCACGATCACTTTCTTGTAGTGAACCAGCGACACCGGATCGGCGTAACGCGGCTCGACAACCAGCACGTTGGGCAGGTTGCGCGAAGCCAGGTACAGGTTCTCATCGACTTCGTCGGCGATGACCAGAACCGATTGCAGGTTCATGGCCTTGAACTTGGCAGCCAGGGGCTTGGTCTTGGGCGAGTCCAGCTTGATGGAATCGACCACGGCCAGACGGCCTTCACGCACCAGCTGCGAGAAGATGGACGCCATGCCGGCGCGGTACATCTTCTTGTTGAGCTTCTGGGTGAAGTTTTCGTCGGGGCTGTTCGGGAAGGTGCGACCACCCCCGCGCCACAGCGGCGAGGACGTCATACCGGCGCGAGCGCGGCCCGTGCCCTTTTGCTTGAACGGCTTCTTGGTCGAGTGCTTGACCTGCTCGCGGTCCTTCTGGGCACGGGTACCCTGGCGCGCGTTGGCCTGGTACTGCACCACCAGCTGGTGGATCAGCGACTCGTTGTAGTCACGACCAAACACGGTCTCGGGCACGTCCACTTTGGACGCGGCCTGGCCTTGTTCGTTCAGGAGTTCGACTTGCATCAGTTCGCTCCCTTGTTGGTTTTGGCCTTGATGGCCGGGCGGACGGTCACAAAACCGCCGTCGGAGCCGGGGACAGCGCCACGGACCAGCAGCAACTGGCGGGCTTCGTCGATGCGAACCACGTCCAGGTTTTGCACGGTCACGGTCTCATCGCCCATATGGCCGGTCATCTTCTTGCCAGGGAACACGCGACCGGGGTCTTGCGCCATGGAGATGGAGCCAGGCACGTTGTGCGAACGGCTGTTGCCGTGCGACGCGCGCTGCGAGCTGAAGTTGTGACGCTTGATGGTGCCGGCAAAGCCTTTACCGATCGAGGTGCCTTGCACATCGACCTTTTGGCCCACGGCAAACACAGCCGTTGCAGGCACCACAGCACCCGCGGGGTACTGGGCAGCCACGTCGGCAGCGACACGGAATTCTTTGAGGATTTCACCGGCTTCGACACCGGCTTTGGCCAGGTGACCAGCCGCAGGCTTGGTCACGCGCGAAGCGCGGCGGGCACCAAAGGTGACCTGCAGCGCATCGTAGCCGTCGTTGGCTTGGGTTTTGACTTGTGCCACGCGGTTGTTTGACACGTCCAGCACGGTGACAGGAACAGCGTCCCCATCCTCGTTGAACAGGCGCATCATGCCCACCTTGCGACCCAACAACCCGAGGGAGTTGCTAAGACTCATCGTTTTCTCCGTTCCCGACTTCAATTGGCCGGGGCTGATGTTCAAGACCCGGCCATCTCATGACTGCCGGGGCTGATGGTGTGTTTGGCGCCCTAAGACACCAAGCACGGTTTATGACGCTACCAACCGCACGTTTTGACGCGGCCGTTGGTGCACATCCAAATCACACTCCCCAGGGTAAACCCCGGGAAAGCCCGCGAGTATAGCCCGCGAACTGGATTTCTGCAAGCCCTGCGTTTCAGCAGAGCTTGCAAAGCCACATCACTGCAGCTTGATCTCGACGTCCACGCCAGCCGGCAGGTCCAGCTTCATCAGTGCGTCAACGGTCTTGTCGGTCGGGTCGACAATGTCCATCAGGCGCTGGTGAGTGCGGATTTCCAGCTGGTCGCGCGACGTCTTGTTGACGTGCGGCGAACGCAGGATGTCGAAACGCTTCATGCGCGTCGGCAGGGGCACGGGGCCCTTGACGATGGCGCCGGTGCGCTTGGCGGTGTCCACGATTTCAGCGGCCGAGGTGTCGATCAGCTTGTAATCGAAAGCCTTGAGGCGGATGCGGATCTTTTGCTTGGAAGACATGCGGACTCTCCTTAGGCAATGATCTTGGCCACCACGCCGGCGCCCACGGTGCGGCCGCCTTCGCGGATGGCGAAGCGCAGACCTTCTTCCATGGCGATCGGGGCGATCAGCTTGACGGTGATCGACACGTTGTCGCCAGGCATCACCATTTCCTTGCCTTCGGGCAGCTCGATGGAGCCGGTCACGTCGGTGGTGCGGAAATAGAACTGCGGACGGTAGTTGTTGAAGAACGGGGTGTGACGGCCACCTTCGTCCTTGGACAGCACGTACACCTCACCGGTGAAGTGGGTGTGCGGCTTGATGGAGCCGGGCTTGCACAGCACTTGACCGCGCTGCACGTCTTCGCGCTTGGTGCCGCGCAGCAGGATGCCGACGTTGTCGCCAGCCTGACCCTGGTCCAGCAGCTTGCGGAACATTTCCACGCCGGTGCAGGTGGTCTTCTGGGTGTCGGCGATACCGACGATTTCGATTTCTTCGCCGACCTTGACCACGCCACGCTCGATACGGCCGGTCACCACGGTGCCGCGACCCGAGATGGAGAACACGTCCTCCACAGGCATCAGGAAGGCACCGTCCACAGCGCGCTCAGGCGTGGGGATGTAGGTGTCCAGCGCGTCGGCCAGCTTCATGATGGCTTCTTCGCCCAGGGGGCCCTTGTCGCCTTCCAGCGCCAGTTTGGCCGAACCTTGCACGATGGGGGTGTCGTCGCCAGGGAAGTCGTACTTGGAGAGCAGCTCGCGCACTTCCATTTCGACCAGCTCCAGCAGCTCGGCGTCGTCCACCATGTCGCACTTGTTCAGGAACACGATGATGTAAGGCACGCCCACCTGGCGGGCCAGCAGGATGTGTTCGCGGGTCTGGGGCATCGGGCCGTCAGCGGCCGAGCACACCAGAATGGCGCCGTCCATCTGGGCGGCACCGGTGATCATGTTCTTGACGTAGTCGGCGTGGCCGGGGCAGTCCACGTGAGCGTAGTGGCGGTTGGCCGTTTCGTACTCAACGTGGGCGGTGTTGATGGTGATGCCACGGGCCTTTTCTTCCGGAGCCGCGTCGATCTGGTCGTAGGCCTTGGCCGCGCCACCGAACTTGGCTGCCAGCACGGTGGTGATGGCGGCGGTCAGGGTGGTCTTGCCGTGGTCAACGTGACCAATGGTGCCAACGTTCACGTGCGGCTTGGTCCGCTCGAATTTCTCTTTTGCCATTTTTCAGCTCCGGTTCAAAAAATGCCGAAATACAAAACTTACAACGGTATTCTTGGTGCCCTTGGCGGGAATCGGACCCGCGACCTCTCCCTTACCAAGGGAGTGCTCTACCACTGAGCCACAAGGGCAATACAGTCACATCGACCGCATATTTGCACACACCAACGCGTCAGACACGTGACAACACTGGAGCGGGAGACGGGAATCGAACCCGCGTCATCAGCTTGGAAGGCTGGGGTTCTACCATTGAACTACTCCCGCCGAGCTTGCGCACACAGCACAAGCACCACTTCCCAAAATCGCTCTAGCGCCATCGCGCACCGAAATACTGATGGTGGAGGAGGCTGGATTCGAACCAGCGTACGCATAAGCGGGCAGATTTACAGTCTGCTGCCTTTAACCACTCGGCCACCCCTCCACGGCAAGCCATAGATTATGCCACGGTTTTTAGGCTTTCGGGCAACCATTGCACAGGGCGTTCGCCAGCCTCGGTCAGAAATCGGTTGGTTTCGGCGAAATGCCCGCAGCCAATGAAGGGCACAGGCGGGCGCAAGGCCGACAGGGGCGACGGGTGGTTGGCACACAACACGTGGTGGCGTGTGGCGTCGATGCGGGCCGCCTTGGCCTGCGCATGGGCACCCCACAACAAAAACACCTTGCGCCGCTCGTGGCCATTGAGCCGGTCGATCAGGGTGTCGGTCAGCACCTCCCAGCCTTGGCCGGCGTGGCTGCCGGCTGCGCCCTGCTCCACCGTCAAACAGGTGTTGAGCAACAACACGCCCTGCTGCGCCCAATGCAGCAACGAACCGTGCACAGGCGGCACAAAGGGCTGGCCAGCCTCGCGGGCCATTTCCTTGTAGATGTTGCGCAACGAGGGCGGCAAGCGAACACCGGCAGCCACCGAGAATGCCAGCCCTTCGGCCTGCCCCGGACCGTGGTAGGGATCTTGACCGAGGATGACCACCTTGGTGTCGTCCAGCGAAGTGAGCGCCAGCGCCCTCAACGGCTGAGGCGGATAGATGACGGCGCCCGCGTCCAGCCGAGCCGTCAGGTACCGCCCCAACGCCTGTCCGGCGGCGTTGGCAAAAAACACCTCGGTGACCGGGCGCCAGTCGGGCGCCAACGCCCACGCCTCTGGCGCCCAGGCCAACAAGCGGTCGAGCGCCACAGCGGGCTGCTCAAACAGCTCGGATTGCCCCACGCTCAGGCCTTCATCTGGAAAACGTCGGCCAAGGCAGCGCCCGGATCGGGGGCGCGCATGAAGGCCTCGCCCACCAGGAAGGCGTGCACGCCGGCATCGCGCATGGTCTTCACGTCGGCGCCTGTCAAGATGCCCGACTCGGTGATCAGCAGCCGGTCCGCCGGCACGCGCGGCAGCAGGTCCAGCGTGTTGCTGAGCGACACCTCAAAGGTGCGCAGGTTGCGGTTGTTGATGCCCAGCAGCCGGGTCTTGAGCTTGAGCGCCCGCTCCAGCTCGGCGCCGTCGTGCACCTCCACCAGCACCGCCATGCCCAGCGAATGGGCCAGGGCTTCCAGCTCCGCCATTTGCTTGTCGTCCAGGCAAGCGGCGATCAGCAAGATGCAGTCGGCCCCCATCACCCGGGCCTCGTAGACTTGGTAGGCGTCCACCATGAAGTCCTTGCGCAGTACCGGCAGGTCACAACTGGCGCGGGCTTGCTTGAGGTAATCCGGGCTGCCTTGGAAGAAGTCGCGGTCGGTCAACACCGACAGGCAGGCCGCACCGTGTTCGGCATAGCTCTGGGCGATGTCGGCAGGAATGAAGTCCTCGCGAATCACCCCTTTGCTGGGGCTGGCCTTCTTGATTTCGGCGATCACGGCCGGCAGGCCTTTGGCGATCTTGGTGCGCAGGGCGCCTTCGAAATCGCGCGTGAGCAGGCGGCTCTCGGCGTCGGCGCGCACCATCTCCAGCGGCTTCTTGCGCTGGGCGGCGGCGATTTCCTCGCGCTTGACGGCGACGATTTTTTCAAGAATGTCGGACATGGTGTTCAGGCTTTCAATGCGTGGGTCTTGACGACCAGTTGTTCCAGCCGCGCCTTGGCCGCGCCGCTGTCGATGGCGGTGCGCGCCAGCGCGATGCCGGCCTGGATGTCGGCCGCCACGTTGGCCGCGTACAGCGCCACACCGGCGTTGAGCAGCACGATGTCGCGCGCCGGGCCGGGCTCGCCACCCAACACGCCCAGCAGCATGTCGCGCGACTGGTCGGGCGTCTCCACCTTGATGGATCGGTTGCTGGCCATGGTCATGCCGAAATCCTCGGGATGGATCTCGTACTCCCGGATCTCGCCGTTCTTGAGCTCACCCACCAGCGTGGCCGCGCCCAGCGACACCTCGTCCATGCCGTCGCGGCCATAGACCACCACCGCGTGCTCAGCGCCGAGGCGCTGCATCGCGCGCACCTGGATGCCCACCAGGTCGGGGTGGAACACGCCCATCAGGATGTTGGGCGCGCTGGCCGGGTTGGTGAGCGGGCCCAGGATGTTGAAGATGGTCTTGATGCCCAGCTCGCGGCGCACCGGCGCCACGTTTTTCATGGCCGGGTGGTGGTTGGGCGCGAACATGAAGCCGATGCCCACCTCGGCGATGCACTGGGCAATGGCCTCGGGCGAGAGATTGATGTGCACGCCCAGGCTCTCCAGCACATCGGCGCTGCCCGACTTGCTGGACACGCCCCGGTTGCCGTGTTTGCTGACCTTGGCGCCCGCCGCCGCCGCCACAAACATCGAGCAGGTGGAAATGTTGAAAGTGTGCGAGCCATCGCCGCCGGTGCCCACGATGTCCACCAGGTGGCGCTTGTCGGCCACGTGCACCTGGGTGGCAAATTCGCGCATCACCTGCGCGGCGGCGGTGATCTCGCCGATGGTTTCTTTCTTCACACGCAAGCCGGTGATGAGCGCAGCCATCATGACAGGCGAACATTCACCGCTCATGATCATGCGCATGATCTTGAGCATCTCGTCATGGAAAATTTCGCGGTGTTCGATGGTGCGCTGCAGCGCTTCCTGTGGGGTGATGGGCATGGCGGTCTCCAATGTGAGAGAAGAAAAAAGGATCAAGGGCGGCTGGACAAAGCCAGCTTGAGCCCAAACGCGATGAACAGGGCGCCAGCCACACGGTCCAGCACCGCCAGGCTGCGTTGCACTGCGGTGGCTCGACGTGCTGTCCAGGCCGCGACGAGCGCCCACCCGACGTTGACCGGGATGGCGTTGACGTTGAACAACACGCCCAGCGCCAGGAAAACCCAGGTGGTGTGGGTGGTGCCGGGGGCGATGAACTGCGGCACAAAGGCCAGGAAAAACAGCGCCACCTTGGGGTTGAGCGCGTTGGTGAAAAAACCGTCGCGGAACACGCGCCACAGATCGGCAGGCGCCTGCGGCACGGCACCGGTGGCCACAGCAGCGCCCAGCGGACTGCCACCACCGCGCGACAGCAAGAGCTTGGCGCCGACGTAAAACAGGTAGGCCGCGCCCACCCACTTGAGCACCGTGAATGCCGTGGCCGAAGCCGCGATCAGCGCCCCCACCCCCAGCGCGGCGGCAAAGATGTGAACGAAGCAGCCGGCGGTGACGCCGAGGCCGGCCACGACGCCCGCGCGGGCGCCATTGCGCAGCGAATGGCTGACGATGCACAACACATCGGGCCCGGGCGTGAGGTTGAGCAGCCAGCCGGCCGCAATGAACAAAAGCAATTGGGACGTGTCTGGCATGGGAAATGGCGATGGGCGCTCAGTACACGCCGCTCGGCGTTTGCGCGTGGGCGGTGGATGGGCCGGCGCCGGCAAAAAAGCCCCGCACCACTTCGATGGCATGGTCTATGCTGGCGGCATCCACATCCAGGTGGGTGACAAAACGCAGGCCAATCAGGCCGGTGGCCAGCACGCCGCGGACCTTGAGGTGCTCCAGCAAGGCCGGGCCACGTCCATCGGCCACGTCCACAAACACGATGTTGGTCTGCGCCGATCGCACGCTCAGGCCATCGATGCCGCGCAAACCGTCGGCCAGGCGCTGGGCCAGCGCATGGTCATCGGCCAGTCGGTCCACGTGGTGGTCCAGCGCATGGTGGGCGGCGGCTGCCAGCAACCCCGCCTGGCGCATGCCGCCACCCGCCATCTTGCGCACACGCAGCGCGCGGGCAATCAACTCGCGCGAGCCACACAGGGCCGAGCCGACCGGCGCACCCAGGCCCTTGCTGAAGCAAACCGACAGGCTGTCGAAGTGGTCTGCGATCTGCCGCACGCGGGCACGTGCCGACTGACCCGGTGCTGCGGTGGCCACAGCGGCGTTGAACACCCGGGCGCCGTCCAGGTGGGTGGCCAGTCCCCGCTCACGCGCCAGCTGGGTGGCGGCCGCCAGGTAGCTGTCCGGCATGGGCTGGCCGTTCCAAGTGTTCTCCAGGCACAGCAGCCGGGTCTGCGCAAAGTGGGGGTCGTTGGGTTTGATGGCGGCGGCGATGTCGGCCAAGGCCATTTGGCCGCCCGCGTCTTGCGCCAAAGGTTGCGGCTGCACGCTGCCAAACACCGCCGCACCACCGCCTTCGTAGCGGTAGGTGTGGGCCAATTGGCCGACGATGTATTCGTCGCCCCGACCACAGTGGGCCAGGATGCCGCAAAGGTTGCTCTGTGTGCCCGTGGGCATGAACAGCGCGGCGGCCTTGCCGGTGATGGCGGCGATGTGGTCCTGCAGCGCGTTGACACTGGGGTCGTCACCAAACACGTCATCGCCCAAGGGCGCGGCCATCATGGCCTCACTCATCGCAGCGGTGGGCTGGGTGACGGTGTCGCTCCTGAGATCGACGGTTTTCATGCGCGCTCCAGAAAGTTCTTGAGCATGGCGTGACCGTGCTCGGTGAGGATGGATTCGGGGTGGAACTGCACGCCCTCGATGTCGAGTTCGGTGTGGCGCACACCCATGATTTCGCCGTCGTCGGTCCAGGCCGTGACCTTGAGCACGTCTGGGCAAGTGTCGCGCCGGATGGCCAGCGAGTGGTAGCGGTTGACGGTGAACTGCGCGGGTAAGCCAGCAAACACGCCTTCTTGTGTGGTGGTGATGACGCTGGTTTTGCCGTGCATGAGCTGCTGCGCGCGCACGATGTCGCCACCAAAAGCCGCGCCAATGCTCTGGTGCCCCAGGCACACGCCCAAAATGGGCAGCTTGCCGGCAAAGTGCCGGATGGCCGCCACCGAAATGCCGGCTTCGGCCGGCGAGCAGGGGCCGGGCGAGATCACCAGGCGGTCGGGCGCGCGCTCGGTGATGCCCTCCAGCGTGATCTCGTCGTTGCGGAACACCTCGACGTCGGCGCCCAGTTCACCGAAATACTGGACGATGTTGAAGGTGAAGGAGTCGTAGTTGTCGACCATCAGGAGTCTCATGATTTTAAGTCCTTGATTTTATTGAATATTTTCATTACACACGGACCCCATTACACACTTCATTACACACATCGGCGATCGATTGCGATGGAGGAAGCGCACGCAAGTGCTGGCACAGGGTAGCAACGGGTTTTGAGTGAAGCCGCAGAGTGCGCCAACGCGGTGTGCCGAGGAAGCGTTTGCGCCGGCATGGCTGGGACAAGTGCGCAGACAAGACGGGCAAGCTTGTACCCCACGGCGGCGCAGCGCGCGGGGCATCAGTTCGACGACGGGGTTGGGATGCTAAGGGCATCGGGCAATCTCCTCAAATCTTGGAGCCGCCGTGCCGGGAAGCCTTCTTGAAACCTTGCCTGCCGGTACGGCGGCAAGGTGCGGTCAAGACCGCAACGACATGCCGCTTCCTATTGGAAGCGCCACCACAGAGCGATGTTGGTCGAAGCAGTACGGGTCATGGTCAGACCAAAGTATTGAATTAAAAAGCTAGAACCCAGTCCGAGCGCACAGGAACGGAATTCCAATAAAACCTTCGGTATTTTACCACGAGCATGGCAGGCAAAGTCCACTTCTTAACAGAACGGCGAGATCACCTTGGACGTCGCCAAGTCAGCGCACTAAAAAAGGGACGAGCGGAAGAGGACCTGGGTATTCGACCTGCGCTGGACAAAGCCGACATAGCCCCCGTCGCTGGCTGTGGGCGTCGTAAGCGCCCCGCCTGCTTGATGGAACTGAAATGCATCCCGAGAAGCGATGCGAGGACGGCTGTCCCACAGTGGAAGCCAGCCGCGTGGCTTAGCCCGTAGATGCTATGTCGATATATCAGGATGCCGAAACAAGCATGACATGCGCGGATTTCTCCAAGTCCCTCTAGACGTGGAGCAGCGGATGCAATCCCGTGCGCCTTGTGAAACCGTGGGGATATCAGACCATATCGAATCGGTCTTGATGGGCTTGACGCACCCCATGACGCTGGCACCGTGAGCGCCATTGTCGAGCGTGCTTCTTCCTTGTTACTCGACGGGCCGGCAACTGGTCAATTCTTGCACATCGAGCAAGAGAGAACCACCTGTGACGGGTGCCATGATCTCTTCTGTCCATGTTCCAGGGCATCGCCCCAGGCATCAACCACAGGCATAACGACACAACAGCCCCTTGGCGGGGCAAGAAAGGAGCCGGTGACGTAGCGCTTCCGAAAGGAGACGAAAACATGCACAAGGAGCCACCACTATCAAAGGTGTTCTATCGTCCCATCGAAGCTGCCATACGGTGGGCTGGGTTGTTGCGGTACGAGGCGGTGATCGTCGCATCGATCGCATCACCGCGTTGTCTGCCGCAGATGTTGGACTGCCCGCGATGGAACGAGTGTCGGCTGTACTCGGAACGCATCTACGACGGTATCCTCAACGCCGAACTGCCCTTCGGCAAGAACGGGATCACGCTTAATGACCCAGATCTGGTGAGTTCACCCGATCTGACCGTCCGCCATGTCGATCTGAAGCGGTGGATGCGCACCCACTATCCCGAGCATCGGCCGGGATTTCTGTTCAGTCGGGGCGAGCGCATGGTGCATCCCTTCATCACCATCGAAACAGGACAGGCAATCCTGCTGGAACGGCTGGCTCTGCAGGCCGCGCTGGACCATAGCCGACGCGAGATGCGCGAACTGCAACAGCAACACGAAGTCTTGCTAAAGCAGTCCGCCGTACTGCTGGCTCCCAAGCAGTGCGTGATCAGTGATCGGGCGGAAACTACATACCTGAACATCATCGGCGGCATGCTGACGCTGATGCTGAGCCAATCCCCATCCGGCGTGCCGTACTCCAGCTTCAAGACGCAGGAGGCCATCGTCACCGCATTGCTCGCCCACTATGGCGGCACCATGGGCATCACGGAGCGAACCTTGAACGGCAAGTTCGCCAATGCCAGGAAGAATGTCCGTAGCGCAGCCGCGTGAATTCTTCCATCTTGTATGTGCAGTCGCGGAGATTGCATTTGCAATGTTTTTCCGCAGCCATGTCTATTGAATAGAGGTCACGCCAACAAACGCCACTGAGCGTTCAGGAGTGACCGCCATGTCGCAAATACCTGTACTGCCACCGCACGAGCGCCGCATCCTGCGGCTCGATGAAGTTGAAGCGAAGTCCGGCTTCAAACGCGCCCACATCTACAACCTGATGAAGAAGCGCCAGTTTCCGCAGGCGTTGCGCCTGGGCGTGCGCGCCGTGGGCTGGGATTCGGTCGAGATCGACCAGTGGATCGCCGAACGCCTCAACAACCGGACCTGACCCGCTCCCCCTCGATTTTCCCATCGCCAAACGGAGAGCGCCATGCAGGTCGTATCCATCATTTCAACGAAAGGCGGCGTAGGCAAGACGACTACGGCCGCCAACCTCGGCGGCCTCGCCGCGGACGCGGGGCTGCGTGTGCTGCTGCTCGATCTCGACGTGCAGCCGACCTTGTCGTCCTATTACGAGCTGGCACACCGCGCTGCCGGCGGTATCTATGAGTTGCTGGCGTTCAACGAACGCGCCCTCGATCAGTTGGTGTCCCGCACCATCATCGCGGGCCTGGACCTGGTGCTCTCGAACGATCACCGGGGTGAACTGAACACGTTGCTACTGCACGCGCCAGACGGACGCCTGAGACTGCGGCACCTGCTGCCGGCGCTGGCGCCGCTTTATGACCTGGTGCTGATCGACACCCAGGGTGCACGCTCGGTGCTGTTGGAGATGGCGGTGCTCGCCTCTGACCTGGCGCTGTCGCCCGTGACCCCGGAAATTCTCGCTGCCCGCGAACTGCGACGCGGCACCATGCAGTTGCTGGAGGACATCGCGCCATACCGGCACCTCGGCATCGAACCGCCATCCCTGCACCTGCTCATCAATCGCGTCCACCCCGTGTCCGCGAATGCACGGATGATCCAGCAGGCGCTGCGCGACCTGTTCCAGGACCATGCCGGCATATGCGTGCTGGGCACCGACGTGCCGGCCATCGAGGCCTATCCGCGCGCCGCAACCCGCGGCCTGCCGGTGCATCGCGTCGAGCATCGCCAGCCGCCGGGCAGAGTTGCGCCCGCCGCGCTCGACACCATGCGCGCGCTCGCTGGCGAATTGTTCCCTCAATGGCAAGACAGATTTGCCCACGTTTCCGGCCGTCCTCCACGTTCTATTGAAACCGGGAGGTCGCATGGCGAACGCACATGAATTGGCCCGTGGCCACAAGCGGCTGCGCGCCCTGATCGAGTTTGCTGTGAGCGAAGGTTGGCACGTCAAGCGCACACGTGGCGGACACCTCAAGTTCACCAAGGCCGGCTGCGCCACCATCTACACCAGCTCAACAGCGAGCGACTACCGGGCGGATCTCAACGCCCGTGCACAGATCCGCCGCGCCGAGCGCGAGGCCCGCATGGCCCGGGCCGTCAACGCCGAGGGATGTGGTCATGGCTGAGATGACCTCCCAGGACATGGCCGGCAAGCTGCTTGCCGCCGGGTTCGAGCGCAGTGGGCCATCGGCCACGGCCTTGAGCGACCCGATCGCCGACACGCCGATGGTCGTGACGCTGGACCAGTTGCGGCCCTACGACCACGACCCCCGCAAAAAGCGCAACTCGGCCTACGATGAAATCAAGGCCTCCATCCGAGAGCGCGGCCTGGACGCGGCGCCAGCGATCACACGCCGTCCTGGCGAGGCGCACTACATCATCCGCAACGGCGGCAACACCAGGCTGGCGATCCTGCGTGAACTCTGGGCGGAGACCAAGGACGAACGCTTCTTCCGCATATCGTGCCTGTTCCGGCCGTGGCCTGCGCGCGGAGAGATCGTCGCCCTGACCGGGCACCTCGCCGAGAACGAACTACGCGGCGGCCTCACGTTCATCGAGCGCGCCCTGGGCGTCGAGAAAGCCCGCGAGTTCTATGAAGCTGAAAGCGGCACCACCCTGAGCCAGTCCGAGCTGGCCCGCCGCCTGGCCGCCGACGGCTTCCCAGTCCAGCAGTCGCACATCAGCCGCATGGCTGACGCGGTGCGCTACCTGCTGCCCGCGATCCCGACCGTCCTATACGGGGGCCTCGGCCGCCACCAGGTCGAGCGGCTGTCGGTCATGCGCAAAGCCAGCGAACGCACGTGGGAGCACTATGCCAAAGGCCGCTCCCTGCCGCTGGACTTCGACAGCTTCTTTCTGGAGGCGCTGTCGCAATTTGATGTCCAGCCCGACGAGTTCTCGCCGCCGCGTGTGCAGGACGAGTTGATCGGTCAGATGTCCGAGCTGCTGGGCATCGACTACGACGTGCTCGCCTTGGACCTGACCGAATCCGAGAGCCGCCACCGCGCCCTGGTCAGCGACCCAACCCCGCCATCGGCGCCGCCGGCATTGCCCGAGCCTGGGGCCATCGCACGGCCGCCGATCGAACCGGCACCGCCCCCCACTACAACTGCACCTTCTGCGGGCCACTCTGCCGACGCGCCGACAAGGCCCCGGGACGATGGGGCCCCGAGCGAGGCATCCGCAGCCAGCCCTGCGGCAGCGAATGGCGGTCTGCTTGACGAGCACATCATCTCTCCGGCACCCACGACGGAGCGGCTCCAGTCCATCCAGCGCATGGTCGCCGACCAGTTGGGCGATGCGCTGCCGCCCGACTTCTCGGCCAACGTCTTGCAGTCGATTCCCGTGCAGGCCGGTGGCCTCTATCCCATCTCGGACATCTGGTATATCGACCCTGGCCTCGACACACCCGACCGCCTGCGCATCCACATCGCGCAGTTCGCGCGCGAGATCGCGGGCGAGGCCGACCTGGACGCGTGTGTCGAGGATCGTTCTGATGGCATCGGGTTCACGTGTCGTGCCCCAGCCCAGGCTTCGTCGCCGCTCGCACGCGCCGTGCTCGCACTACTGGTTTCCCTGGCCGGTCAGCAGCCAGCCGGCGTCGGCTTGGACAGCGGGCAACTCATCACAGACCTGCCAGCGCTGTTGCACGGCCAGGGTCAACGTCGTGACGGCGGGGCCCGGCGATTGAGCGACACCGCGCTGGTCAAGCTGTTTCGTCTGCTGCGGCTGGCCCGGCGCCTGCTGGATCTGGAAGCCGGCGCTGTCGGTCCTGGGATCTGAGCGAGGGAGGCCTGCATGTCCGCACCGAACCCACTCAACCAGGCCGTCATCGCGCAGGCACTCTACGACCTACGCAACGGGCAACTGCGTCGCTGCAAGGCGATGGGGTTCGGCGAGGAAGAGCTGGATGCGCTCAAGCATCCGGCGCTGATCAGCGTGCTGGCCAATGCCAACGTCTCCTGGTGCTCTGTCTCGGTGAACCGGGAAGTGCTCCGGCGATTGCTCAAACAGGCGCAGGACGTGGAGAAGGAGATCGCCACCGTCGATCGCATGCTGCGCCTGGGTGCCAGTACCGAAATGGTGAGCCGCTTCTACGGGCTGACACATCAGGAAGTCGCACTTCGGCGCGAAGTTCTCGGCCTGCCCAAACGCAAGGGGCGCCATCCGGTTCTGGACGAGGAGCAGGACACCGAGCTGTGGCGGCGCTGGAAGGCCGTGACCAGCAGCAGGAACGTCGAGCTGGAGGATGAGACCTCGGTTCTTGATGCGGCAATGGACCTCGCCGAAGGCATGGAGCTGCCGCTGTCGGTGGTCTGGGCTGCGATCAAGAACTGGATCGATCAGGGACTGGGTTGAATCATGGCCGTGGACGACGCTGCACCACGAGCACCACGCCAAGGCCCCGTCGCCCTCGCTGATCTGTTCGACAGCGCACTGAACGACCTTGCGCCGAAACCTCGCCCGCCCGCGCCCGAGCCGGCTCCCGCATCCGCAACGTCTCCTGTGCCCGCAACTGGCGACGGTTTTCTGTTCAGTGGCAATCGGCACGAGAGCGTGCCGCGACGGCTGTTCCTCGACCGACGCCTGACGCCACTTGAACGCAATGCCTGGCAAGTCTTCCGGATGATGCTCAACGAGGATGGCGTCACTGCGTTTCCGACGTATGAGCAACTTCGCCCGTGGCTCGCGTCAACGCCCTGCGCCGGACAAGCCTCCCACGAGACCGTGGCACGGGCGCTGACGCTGTTGCGCCTGACGCGCTGGTTGAGTCTCGTGCGCCGCAGGCGCGACCCCAAGAGCGGACGCATCCTCGGCAACCTCTACGTCCTGCACGACGAGCCCCTGACCCCGTTCGAGGCGATGCAGCTCGACCCGGACTACTTGCAGCTCGTCAGCCACACCCTGGGCCATTCGGCGAGGGCCGTTCAGGTCGTGGGCTTGCACACGCTCAAGGAGATCGCCGAAGACCCGTTGCTGTCTGGCCGCATGCTGCCCTCGCGGCTGCAGGTCCTTGCCGAACGCCTCGCAAGCCAGGGCATCGGGTCGCAGGAGAGTTATCCACAGGAGGACACGGTTCACGATTCCGAAGAAGGGGCGCCGAGCCTTCTTCGGAATTCTGATCAGCCCTCTTCGGATTCCGAAGCAGGGCCGAAACCCGCGTCAGACGGCGCTCTTCGGAATCCGAAGCAGGACCGTACTGTACGTAGTAGTCGTATTAATGAAGTACGTACTACCGCGCGTGAGCGTGGGCAGGTGCGCGCAATGCCGGGAGTTCGTCTGCCTGATCGCTTCCTCAACTTGAAGGAAGAGCAGCAGGCCGGCGCCATGGTGGCATTGCAGCAGGTCGATGCCCCGCTACGCCAGGCAGTGCTGGACGAATGGGCGGATCGCTGTCGTGGCAGCACCATCCGCAACCCGGCAGGCTACCTGTTCGGCATCATCCAACGTGCCATCCGTGGCGAGTTCAACGCATGGGCCAGGCAAGCTGGGTCAGCACCGCCACCTGCCCCTGCACGAGATGCACCGCCTGAGCCACCGCGCAATGTAGTTCCGCCCGAGGTAGCCCGGCAGCACATCGACCGGCTGCGCGACCTTCTGCGCAGTAGCTGAGCGCGACGAGCGACAAGGGCGTGAAGCAGACGCCCGTGGCCGTCAGTAGAGCTATCCCCTGGGGATAGATGTGATGCAAGGCGTAACACCGAAAGACACAGGCTGGGTGCTTCTGTCCACGGTGCTGCAGTAGCGTCCGGTTCCTGAGCGCACCCACCATCTGCGCGAGCAGCGCTCTGTGGCGTTTGATGGAGCTATCCCCTGGGGATAGCTCGCATTGCGGGCCGCCACCACCACGACAACCGGGGACCAGTTCATTTCGGTTTGTTGACTGACTGCCTTCCGCTGCATGCCGATCCTGACCGCTCCTTTTCCCAAGCGAGCGGACACCATGGCAACCAACGAACCTTTGCAACTCAATCTCGGCTCTTTGCGCAGCGCGATGTCGCTGACGCTTCACACCCACCACGCCTCGCGCATCTGGCATGGCCGCGCCGCCACCGAAGGGCGACCCGGCATCGTCGGCCTGAACGGCTACATCGCCGTGATGAACAAGATGAAGCGCGGCTCGGAGCAGGACGACCCCTACAGCGACTGGTGGATGTTGCGCATCGAGGAAAAGCTCGACCAGGCCAAGACCACGTTGCAATCGCTGCGCGAGCAGGTGGACCAGGCATTGGCCGGCGTGCCTGCGGCGTTGAGCCTGGGCGAGAACCTCAACGTGCAACCGGTGAAGCTCCCCTTGTTCGTGAACGCGCAACTTGGCTTTGCCGCGGTCTATCTCCTGGCCGACTATGACGACATCGCCCGCAAGCTGATCCTCGCCCATCACACCGCGCTGATCGATCGCTCGACATTGGAGCGCTGGCTCAACGAAGGTGCCCACACGCTGCGCAGCCTGTTCAGCCTGGCCCAGCAGTACCGCTACTCGGGATGCACCCGCGACGACTTCGCGGCCAAGAACGCCGCAGCGCGGGCGGCGCTGGAGAAGTTCGGCGACCTGCCGCAGGACGTGCTCGAAGGCACTCGCCGCTCGAAGTTTGCGCCGCCCGTCGTGCGCCGCGGCCTACAACAGCGCAGTGATAGCGCTTCCGCAGCCGCACCTCCCAGCGACGAAGGCACTGCCGCCGATCCGGCCGAGGCCAGCACCGGCGAGGACGAACAGGCATGAGCGACCCGAACCGCGAACCTCGCTACTTCCGTGGTCTGGAACAGCCAGCCTTCATGCGGCTGGAACACGCGGCCTCTCTAAAAGGCCTTTTAAAGCCTTTTAAAGGTAAGGGGGACTTCGAGACCTGGGCCAGCCAGTGCTTCGCCATGCGCGACGAGTTGATTGCCCTGGCGCAGCGACAGGTGCTGCCACAGGCGTGCGGGCATCCCTTCCACCTGCTTCCCGTCGAGCTGGCCCAGCAGACCACTGGCGCAGGCACGGCCTTTCTTCGCTGGCGCAAGCATGATCGATCGGCCATGGGCGTGGCCCTGTGGCGGCAACTGATCGCCAGCCCCAGCACGCCGGTCAACCTGCTGCACGACCTGCACACAATCGAATTGCAGCGCATCACGCTGAACATGCAGATCAGCCTGCTGCACACCCTGGGCAGGCAAGCACAGGAATGCGCCAGCAAGGCCGCGCAGGCGGACAACACCTACCTGCGCCGGCTCGCGTCCGTTCCTGTCGCAGTGCGTGATCGGTGATTGCGCCAGCCAGCCGAGCACGCGCCCGAGTCCAACCAGGCACGGGTATTTCAACCACCACGGAGATATCAACATGAGCACACAATTCATCGGCGAGGGCAACATCGGCTCGCCTCCCGAGTACCGCGAATTCCCCAACGGCAACGACGATCCTCGCCGGTTGCTCCGGCTGAACGTGTACTTCGACAACCCCGTTCCCACCAAAGGCGGCGAGTTCGAGGACCGCGGCGGCTTCTGGGCGCCGGTGGAACTCTGGCACCACGACGCCGACCGCTGGCAGCAGCTCTACCAGAAGGGCATGCGGGTGCTGGTCGTCGGCCGCATGGAGCGCGACCCCTGGACGGACAACGAAGATCAGCCGCGTGAGACTTGGCAGGTCAACGCGCGCAGTGTCGGCATCCTGCCGTACCGCATCGAGTCCGTGACCCTCAGCCCGAAGCCACAGGAGGCAGAGCCGAAGCCCCAGGCCACCCAGGAACCAGCGGCACCGAAGGAAACGAAGCGCAGGAAGTGACCCTACATGGAGGGCGGCTGCTGCAGTGCTTCGCCGCCCTCCATGCGCTGCGAATTATCCCCAGGGGATAGCTCCACCAACGTCCACCGAGTTCCACGCGCTCCCGGAAATCGCGGCTCCCGACCCGCACACTTCCGGCCACGCGTCGTCCCCGCACACGCCATTTCATCCCGTGAAAGCGGTCGCCACCGCATGCGGCTTGTTTGCTGCTGCCCTCAGTGGTGCTCGGCATCCTCGATTCCAGCAACTCATGAACCACGGGAATCGGATGGACGGATATGCGGCTGTTCTTGTGCGAGAAGCCCTCCCAGGGCAAAGACATTGGCCGGATTCTTGGCGCCACGCAACGCGGTGAAGGCTGCCTCAACGGTTCCGGCGTCACGGTCACCTGGTGCATCGGCCATCTCGTAGAGGCTGCAGCACCGGAAGCCTACGACGAACAGTTGAAGCGCTGGTCCATCGAGCAGTTGCCCATCATTCCCCAGCATTGGCGGGTCGAGGTCAAACCGAAGACCGCCACGCAATTCAAGGTCGTCAAAGCGCTCCTGGCGAAGGCGACCCAACTAGTCATCGCCACCGATGCCGACCGCGAGGGCGAGTTGATCGCTCGCGAAATCATCGACCTGTGCGGCTACCGCGGGCCAATCGAGCGGCTGTGGTTGTCGGCGCTGAACGATGCGTCGATCCGCGCCGCCCTCGGCAAGCTGCGGTCCTCGGCCGAGACGCTGCCGATGTACCACTCGGCGCTGGCGCGATCTCGTGCGGATTGGCTGGTGGGCATGAACCTCAGTAGGTTGTTCACGGTGCTGGGGCGGCAGGCCGGCTACGACGGCGTGCTGTCAGTCGGCCGCGTCCAGACCCCGACGCTCAAGCTCGTCGTGGACCGCGACCGCGAGATCGCAGCCTTCGTGTCCGTGCCGTACTGGGCCATCGTCGTGTCCCTGTCCGCAGGTGTCCAGGCTTTCAACGCGCAATGGGTGCCACCCGATGCCTGCACCGACGACGCAGGCCACTGCCTGCAGCAGCCGGTCGCACAGCAGGCCATGCAGCAGATCCGCGCCGCCGGCAGCGCCCAGGTCGTATCGGTCGAGACCGAGCGCGTGCGCGAAGGCCCGCCGCTGCCGTTCGACCTGGGCACCTTGCAGGAAGTGTGTTCCAAGCAACTTGGGCTGGACGTGCAGGAAACCTTGGAGATCGCCCAAGCCCTGTACGAGACGCATAAGGCCACGACGTACCCGCGCTCGGATTCCGGCTATCTGCCCGAGAGCATGTTTGCCGAAGTGCCCACCGTTCTCGACAGCCTGCTCAAAACCGATCCCT
The DNA here is from genome assembly GCF_042665215.1 of Hydrogenophaga atypica. NCBI lineage: Bacteria > Pseudomonadati > Pseudomonadota > Betaproteobacteria > Burkholderiales > Comamonadaceae > Hydrogenophaga > Hydrogenophaga atypica. The sequence goes on along the minus strand of NZ_JBHTCA010000001.1, from coordinate 62,113 downwards.
CGCTGCACCCGATCATGGGCCAGCTCGACCGTTCGCAGCGCTCGCGCGCCTGGAACGATGGCAAGGTCACGGCCCACCACGGCATCATTCCGACGCTTGAACCGGCGAACCTCTCCGCCATGAGTGACAAGGAACTGGCCGTGTACAGGCTCATCCGGTCGCATTACCTGGCGCAGTTCCTCCCTCACCACGAGTTCGACCGCACCGTGGCCAAGCTGTCATGCGGCGGGCAGAATCTGGCGGCTACCGGCAAGCAGGTTGTCATCCCGGGCTGGCGCCAGGTACTGACCGAGCCGCAGACCGACGACGCTGATGGCGAGAGCGACACTGCGGCCCGCGCCCAGGTGCTACCGGCGCTGCGCGAGGGCCTGGCATGCCAGGTGGCCGACCTCGATCTGAAGGCACTCAAGACGCTGCCGCCCAAACCGTACACGCAAGGCGAGTTGGTCAAGTCCATGAAAGGCGTCGCCAAGCTGGTGTCCGATCCCCGCCTGAAGCAGAAGCTCAAGGATACGGTTGGCATCGGCACCGAAGCGACGCGGGCCAACATCATCGGCGGCCTGATCGCCCGCGGCTACCTTGTGAAGAAGGGGCGCGCCATCCGCGCCTCGGACGCGGCTTTCACCTTGATCGATGCCGTGCCTGCGGCGATTGCCGACCCTGGCACCACCGCCATCTGGGAACAGGCGCTCGACATGATCGAAGCCGGCCAGCTCACCTTGGACGTGTTCATCGGCAAGCAGGCCGCATGGATTTCGCAATTGATCGCGCAGTACGGCAGCGCGTCCCTGTCCATCAAGGTTCCCCAAGGGCCGGCATGCCCGCAGTGCGGCGCACCCACGCGCCAGCGCAGCGGCAAGAGCGGCCCGTTCTGGTCATGCAGCCGCTACCCGGACTGCAAAGGCACGCTGCCGGTCGAATCCGGCAGCTCCAAGCGCGGCGCCTCGCGCCCGCGCCGTAGCGGCCGCAAAGGCTCCTGACCGACCCCGTTCCCCGTGAGCCGTGCCCGCCTTCGGCGGCGTGGCCCGTGTCCCGCATGCCCTGCGGGACGCCCAGCGCGCAACGCCTTCTTGATCCGTGTGCGCGTCCCGCCTGGCCGTCCCCGGCCGCGGGACCTGAAGGTAGCTTCTCCGCGAGCCGCACCACGCGCGTTCTGTTGATCTGCGTTTCTTCCGCCCTCTGCGAAGGGTCTCCCGGTGGCTTGCCAGCCTACACGAGCCACCGGGAGACCCTTCGTGGTCAGCGGTAATCGGTGCCGGTGCCCGCCGGTGCAAAAACGGGCTCCCTTTGTGCGCGGATGTGCGCCAGACGATGCCGGCCCCAGCCACGACATGGGTCGGGTGTGATTGCTGAGAGCAGACGGTTCTAGCGACGACCGGGCCTGCCAATCAGCCCACGGGTGGTTCCTCTTTCCTCCCGAGCCGAAGGCCGCAGGGCCTTCGGCGCCTTTCTCCTGCCCATCAACGTCCCGGTCCGGCCATTGGCCTGGGCCACACGAACAGGAGAGACGACATGCACCCTCAACCTTGCGCGCCGCTGCTGTACGGCAGTGTGTGCAGCGGCATCGAGGCAGTGAGCCTGGCATGGCAGCCGCTCGGCCTCGAAGCCGCGTGGTTCGCCGAGATCGAACCGTTCCCGAGCGCCGTGCTCGCCCACCACTATCCGCGCGTGCCCAACCTGGGCGACATGACCTCGATCGCCCACCAGGTTCGCGCCGGCACTGTGCCGGCCCCCGACATCCTGGTCGGCGGCACGCCGTGCCAGTCGTTCAGCGTTGCCGGTGCACGCAGGGGACTGGATGACCCGCGCGGAGCCTTGACCCTTGCTTATGTGGAGTTAGCTAATGCCATCGACCAAACCCGCTACCAAGACGGCCGCACGTCGGCCACGCTCGTCTGGGAAAACGTCCCCGGCGTCCTCAACGACCGCAGCAACGCCTTCGGGCATTTCCTGGGAGCACTGGCCGGAGAAAGCCGTGCGCTCGAACCGCCAGGGCAAAAATGGGCGCACGCAGGTTGTGTGTCTGGACCCCGGCGCCGCATCGCCTGGCGCGTGCTCGACGCTCAATATTTCGGCGTCGCCCAACGCCGCAAGCGTGTGTTTCTTGTGGCAAGTGGTGGAGATGGCCTCGATCCCGTCGAAGTACTTTTTGAGCGCGCAGGCCTGCACGGGGATTCTTCTGCGGGCAGCGCGCCGTGGCAAGAAGCTGCCCGTGTTGCTGGATCTGGTACTGAAGCAGCAGGCGGATACGCAGGATTTGCTGGACTGAAGCAGCCCTACGGCAAGGTCACGACGACGTTCGGATTCAGCGGAGGCATCGGCCCTGTCGATGTGGCTGCATGCCTGATGGCGGCTGGCCCCAAGCATGACATCCGCACGGAGACGTTCATGGTGCAGTCGTTCGCCGGCAGCATCAGCCACACCCTCGACACCGCCAACGGCGGCAAGGGCAGCAGCGAGGACGGTACGGGCAAAGGTGTGCCGATCATCGCCTTCACCGCCCAGGGCAGCGGCGCGGATGCCACGATGGATCTGACGCCGACGCTACGTGCTGGTGGGCATCGCAACAGCCATGCGAACGCCGGTGTCGTGCCGGCTATCGCCTTCGCGCAGAACAATCGCGGCGAAGTGCGCTTCGAGTCGGGCCATGGGCAGGTGGCTTGCACCGTCCTGTCCAACGGCAAGCCGGGCTATGGGGTGCCGACGGTGGCCTGCATTGCCCTGCGGGGTCGGCAGGGTCTTGCCGCCGAGCTTGGCGGCGGCGTCGCGGCGGCGTTGCGCACTTGCGACGGCGGCGCGAACAAGCCCTATGTGCTGGCTCCCGACTGCGAGGCGCATTTCCGCTACGACTGGAATGAACCCGGCCCGGGGGATTGGTCGCAGTGGCGGGTGCGGCGGTTGATGCCCGTGGAATGCGAACGTCTGCAAGGCATGTCCGACAACTACACCCTGGTCCCTTATCGCGGCAAGCCCGCCGCAGACGCCCCGCGCTACAAGGCGATCGGCAATTCCATGGCCGTGCCCTGCGTCGCGTGGCTGGGTCAGCGGCTGGTGCAGTGCCTGCAAAAGACGGGATCGAGCGCATCGGATTGATGCACGACGCAGCCAACCGGCCACGCCATTCTTCCTTCTGCATTGCCGACGTGTCGGCAGCAGCCAGCAGCCAGGGTGTCCAGGCTGCCGTGGGTTCCACCCGCGCCACCCGCCAGTTCGCCCCGGCATCCACCGGCGAACGCTGCCCACCGGGGCATCGATGCCTCCTTTCTCCAACCCACGGGACGAATGCCGCGTCCCGTCAGGGGCGTGTCGTCACCCGGTCGATACTCAGGACTTCCCATGGAAACCATTACCCAACAAGACCGCATCACGCTGAATAATCTCAAGGTGGCCGATTTCGCCAGCGAGGAAACGCTGTGCTTCACCGCCATTGTCGAATTCGACGGCATTCCCATTGCCGAGGCCCGCAACGACGGACATGGCGGATCGACATTCGTGCGTGCGCTACAAGGCCAGATCGCGCTTCTGGCCCAGGCGGAGGAATTCACCAGGAGCCTTCCGCCGGCCTCGCTCGACCTCGAACGAGAGGACGAAGAGCCGCTGATCATCGACATTACGTTGGACTTCCTCGTCGATCAACTGGCCGGTGCCATGTACGCCGAGCGCAAGCTGCGCACCGCATTCAACCGCGACGTCGGCAACAAGGTGCTGTTCATCAAAGACGGCAAGCTGCTGTTCCTCAAGGGCATCAAGCTCAAGGCCATCGCAGACAGGCCGGCGTATTTCGCATCGCTGCGCGCCCGTCAGGGCCAGCCCATCGTCATCCTTGCAGAGCTAGCACCGGATGAAGCATTCGCCCTATGGAAGCAGCATGTGCTGGGCGACAAGCCTCGCTGATCCAGCATCGCCTGCCCGTCCTGATAGCCCCGCACTTGCTGCGGGGCTTTCTTTTTTCCACGTTCGCCAATAGGGGCTGTAGCAGGTGCCGATTTCCGGCTGACGTGGCTCGACTCGCTCACGAAGCTGCGTGCATGTGTCGCTGATCCGTCAGCACCATGCCAGCAGCCAGGGTTTCCAGGCTGCCGCGGATTCTCTCCGCGCCACCCGCCAGTCCGCTATCGCATCGAGTCTGCGGACGCGCGTCCTCGTGACGCCGATGCTTTTTCTCAACCGCATGCGGGAGCTGCCATCCCGTGAGGGACAAGGCCCCCGCTTCTCCAAGGAGCCCATCCATGTCCCAGCAAGCCTCTTTCGGCCAGTTGGCCTTGATCCATTGCGGCAAGTTCCTGCCGCTCGAAGTCCTGCATAGCGCCGCCGGCCACTACATCGGCACGCACGATACCGAAGGTCCCGTTTCGCGGGAATCCAGCGAGTACTTCCGCAGCTATGTCGCGGCTCAACGTGCCCTCGAAAGAGGCGGCTGGTCCCAGCTCGCCACGCCCTGATCCAACTGGAGGAATCACGTCATGAACCAGCTTTTGCCACAGGAAGTCGTCGATCAGATCATGTGGGAAGAGCAGCATTTCGCCGCCGCGCCCCAAGCCTTCTTCGAGGCCTGGAAGCGCGGTGTCGAGATCGCTGGCCCGCAATGGTTTGGCGACGGCACACGCGAAGGCCTGAACCAGGCCAAGAGCAAGTGGGATCTGCGTCCCGACATGCTGCGTGCCAACGACGCTCTCGGCGTCCTGAGCAGCGGAGAACGCATGTTCCTGTCCGCCATGTTCAGCTTCTACAACGCGCGCGAGGGCGGTGCCATGCTCAAGCGCTGCCACTTCCAAGGACTGTCGGACTTCGACGGTCTCGATCTGCAACGCCGCAAGGTCATCGCCGACCTGCTGGTGAACTACAGCGGTTGGTGAGCCGGCTTCCGGAATATCACCACCTTGTCGTTCGCCACCCCATGAGGGACATGCGCCCACCAGGCCATGTCCCTCAATTTTCCCTCCGTCAGCCAGCGCCGATTGGTCCAAAGCCATCGATCAGTGCCGCCTGACGCTTTTTCGACTTTCAACCCACCGGGGTCCAGTTCCCGGTGGCGGGGATTGGCTCCATTATTCAATCTGGAGAAATCCTATGACCCAGAATCCCAACCCCTTTGTACGCGGCTACTGGAATCTGAAAATCGTCCGAACGCTGTGCATCAGCTACGAAGACGGAAGCCCGCATGTGTGGCGAAACATCCACGCGAGCCAACAGCACCTCTCCGAGGAGGAGCTGGTTTCTTCCCCCTGCATCGTCACCAGCGACTTCGCGGTGGTCAGGAATGGCACTGTGCCTGTCAGTGCCGAACTGATGGCCGAATGCGATGCCATTGAAGGCGTCAGCGGCGAAGGCGTGGTGGGTGCGGTGGTTTATGCCATCCATGGCGACGACCTGGACGGTCGCCCGGTCCACGTCGGTGATACCTATTCGGCCGAGGCCGCGCGAGACGTGGTGCAGCGGTTGAGTTTCGAGACCGGCTATTACAGCCGATGCTGGGAAATCAGCAGCGCGCACATCAGCCAGGAAACCGGCCAGTACCTGGCCAGCCTAGCGGACCTTGCGACGCCGGAGGCCTTTCTGTTCATCGCCTTCCGGGTTCCATACAGCCCGGCGATCGGCGTCAAGCTGATTTCCACGCCCTGGACAGACAAGAACCTGGAGTATGCCGAGGGCATCAGTGCGGAGCAGCTTCGGCAGGAGCACCGGGACAAGGGCATGCCTGACGACCTGGCGAACATCCTTGAATTGGCCGGCCAGGCCGATGTACGCATCCTCATCCTAGATGCTGACGCACCCGCGCTACTGGGCCTGCCACTGGCCGAGATCTAGCAGACGCGCGACGCGCAAGCCTTCCCCTTTATCCCCCACATGCCAGCCCGCCTCCCACCAGGAGCTGGGCCGGTTCAATTCCATAGGAGCAATCTCATGTTCCCCGATCTCATCTCGCCTACGCCTGACTTCGAGAATCAGCTTGGAGCCTGCGTTAACGCCATGAGCCAGAACGACGCCATCGGCCAGATTCTGGTGTTCGAGCGCATGAGCGGCACGCTGCACATGCGCCATATCGACAGCGCCGATCTGGCGGACACCGACATTGACGACTACGAAATGGTCGTGTTCGACGGTGGCAACACAAGCGGCGACACGTGGAAGCACGTGTTTTTCCCGCGTCAGCGCGAACACTACTTCGTGTACGAAGCCTGACATCTCCAGCCCCTTTCGAGGGGCTTTTTCTTGCCCGGAGCGCTGTAAAGCGGGTACGGCGGGGTGCCGTTTCCTGCGGGCGGGCCGCTTACTCCCGGGCCATTCTTCCCCCATGTTCGTCGGCGTTGCCGACACATGCCCAGGCAGCCGAGACCTTCAAGGCTGCAAGCACGGGAAACCGTGCTGGTCGATGTTTTCCACGGACGTACCGCGTCCATCCACGCCACCCACAAGGGACCTCTCCCTTGCGGGCGGGGAATCCCTTGTTTCTTTCTCAAGGAGATTCTCCATGGACCGTTCCCTCATCAAATCCATGATGCCTTCGCTTGTCGCAGGCCACGTGCCCCGCAACGTGCGGTCGTTCAAGTACCGCGTGTTCGACGATCAGCCGCAGTCTTCGACATGGGGCTTCGCCATCGACCCCCAGTCCTTCGACGGGAAGGTAGTCGCAATCACTGACGACGCCATCGTCGTCAAGCTCAAGCCCAGCGAATTCGCTGTGCTCGATTCCAAGCTGGTGACCACCGTCCCCGACGAAGGTGCCAAGGTGCATGTCCAACCCTACGCACGGCGCCGTTTCGATGGGCTGCGCGCGGACACCCCGGAAGAGCGCACCGAGATGACGTCCGACGGGGTTCCCTACACCGTCAAGACGCACATCCTCGGCTCTGCGCCGGCCAAGCTGCCCATCCCCGAGCCGCAGTGCATGGAACTGGGCCAGCTCATCCAGCAGTTGGAGGAAATGCCGGCGCCCGATGGCTTCCGGCGCATCACCCACATGCTGGTCGATGCGGGAGCCCGGGACTTCACCTGGGTCGATCCCAAGCCTTCCAAGATCGTCGAGACACCTCCTGCGATCAGCTTTACGGTCTCGACCGCGAAGTTCGAGGGCCGGGTGACGGTGCTGTACGAGCGAGGCGGCGACACCTATGTGGTGGAGCTACACCGCGACGGCGATTTGCTCGATCGGCATGACGAGGTGTATTTCGACATGCTCGGCGAAGTGCTGGAGCGACTCGTCGACGACGGACGTTGGCGCCTGATCGATGTGAGCGTGATCGATGTGAGCGTGATCGACGCCAAGGCTACCCGGCAGCGCCAGGCGGTACCGGCATGACCCTGGGAACCGAATCCTGGGGGTTCTTCGGCTGACACGAGGCTCCCTCACGTCGTTTCAGCCCATTGGCCATGTGCCCCACAGGCTCTCTATCCATCCGGGTGGAGGGCCTTTTCTCTATTCCACACAGGAGATTTCAACCATGTCACTGCGATTCAAAGGCTCCGACCTGCGGCCTGTGCTGACCGAGGCGATCGCTGGTCAATGCCGCGTCATCCTGGTCAAGGACCAGGGCGTGTACTTCCTCGCCGAGCAGGGAGAGCGACGCCCGGATGGGCGTGTGAAGCTGCTGGCCTATGCCGTCGGCTGCAACCCGGATACCGACCCGTTCGACGACTGGTGGGAACTGGCGCGCGCCGAACTGGGCGGCGACGACTTCGCGGAGTACTTCGACCCGAAGGACGGCGTATTCACGCGCATTCTGCACACCGCAGACGACCTGATGCTGTCGGCCACCGCCACACATTTGTCACTGGAGGTGGTTCCTCCCGCATAGAGCGGCAACTGACGCTCGCCCCTCGCAGCCCCCGCACCGGGGGCTTTCTTTTGCGCTGAACCGGGCTGCGTGGACAAAGGGAAACACCCGGATGCCAATTGATTGCTGCCGCGCGCGCAAGGGCCGCCCATGCTGACCCCATGCCTGCTGACGTTGTCAGCGACATGCCAGGCAACCATCGGTCTTCGAGGTTGCGGCGCAGTTTCCACTGCGTGACCGAGCCAGCTCGCACCGCATCCATACGCGAGCGGCCACCAGTCTCTGGTGGTGGATGCTTTCGCCTTATCAACCCACCGCGGGGTTACGCACCTTTCCCCGCATGCGTGGGCTCGGTGTGTCTCCGCTTTTCCCAATGGAGATTCACCATGAACACCACGTCCAACGAGAAATCGTATTTCGACCTCCACACATCGGGCATCGGCTACATCCAGCGTGTCCGTGAAGTGCCCGTCAGGGGCGGCCGCCGTGCGCAGCCCTTCCTGGCATGCACCATCGCCGCATTGGTCGGCCCCGCCAGGGACCCCAGCTACCGCTACTTCGATGTCAAGGTCTCGGGTGCCGAGGCCAAGAAGCTCGTTCAGCGCTACATCGGCGTTGACGATCCCAAGCAGCGCCCGCTGGTGCGCTTCCGCCTTGGCGACCTCTGGGGCGATGCGTACATCCGCGACAAGGGCGAAAACCAGGGCAAGGCCGCCGCGTCCCTCAAGGCGCGACTGCTCAAGGCCGAGCCGATCGAGCGGGCCGAACTGGCTTCAATCGAGCAGCATGAGCTGATTACCCGTGGCATCGGCTACCTCAACCGTCCGAAGGACGTCACCCCCAAGGATGGCGATCCGTTCCTGTCGTGCTCCATCGCCGCATTGGCCGGACCTGTCGATGAACCGGAATATCGGTACTTCGACACGATCGTCGCCACCCCCGGGGCCGAGCATCTGGTTCGCCGATGCGTGCAGGCCATCGAAGGGGATCGCAAGGTGCTGATCGCCTTCCGTCTCAACGATATGAAGATCGATCCGTACATCCGTACCAAGGGCGAGCACGCTGGGGCACCGGCCGCAAGCCTGGAGTCGACGCTGATCCACATCGGTCTGATCAAGATCGATGGCACCCAGGTCTATCCGATGAGCCAAGCGCAAGCCGAGGCGCCAACGGTGGAGGACGCACCCGCGCCCGAAGCCGACAACGCCATCGACACTGCCGCCGACGCCGTTTCCGACCTACCCGTCGAGTCCGCCGAGCGCGAGCCCGAGGGTGAAGTCGAGGAGCAGGAGCCGGCCTTGGTCGCTTCGTTTTGATCCGGCATGGCCCCTCATGGGGCCTTGTCGCTTCTCCTCCCCAGCATCCGCCGCGTCCCCAAGACGCCAAAGGTGCTTGCGTCTTTTCATCCCCCGAGTCCCGCGTGGTCACACGACCGCGCGGTTACCGCATTTCTCAAAGGAGATCAGCCATGTCTCTGGCATCCCGTTTTGCTCCGCAATCCCCGATCCTGCGCTCCGATCGCCCACTCTCGGACGACCGTATTCGTGCCGTTGTTCCCTCGATCTTTGCCGACGCTCCACATGGGAGCCGGTCCGATCGGTATGCCTACATACCGACCTCGGTCGTGCTGACCAGGTTGCGCCAGGAGGGTTTCGAGCCCTTCATGGTGTGCCAGACGCGCGTGCGCAACGAGGATCGGCGCGAGTACACCAAGCATCTCATCCGACTTCGCCATGCAAGCCAGATCAACGGCGATGAGGCGAACGAGATCATCCTGCTCAACAGCCACGACGGCACGAGCAGCTACCAGATGCTTGCCGGCATGTTCCGGTTCGTCTGCCACAACGGCCTGGTCTGCGGTGACACCACCGCCGACATCCGCGTTCCTCACAAGGGCGACGTGGCAAGCCAGGTGATCGAAGGCGCCTACGAGGTTCTCGAAGGCTTCGAGCGCGTGCAGGACGCGCGCGATGCGATGCGCACCATCACCCTCGATGAGGGCGAAGCGGAAATCTTTGCGAATTCCGCGCTCGCACTCAAGTACGACGACCCGGCCAAGTCCACCCCTGTCACGGAGAGCCAACTTCTGGCGCCCAGGCGCTGGGACGATCGCAAGAACGACCTGTGGGCCGTCTTCAACCGCGTCCAGGAGAACCTCGTCAAAGGGGGACTGAATGGACGCTCGGCCAATGGCCGCAATCAACGCACCCGTCCGGTGCAAGGAATCGACCAGAACCTGCGCCTGAACCGGGCGTTGTGGCTGCTGGCCGAAGGCATGCGCCAGCTCAAGGCGTGATGCCAAGCGGACCTCGCCCAGCTCGGGTGAGGTCCATTTCCTCTCATCCACCGGGCGCCGTCGGCGGCCCGCTATTCGTCATCAGGAGAACCAACATGGCAACCACATCGGCGCCCGAGCAATCGGTATCGCCCATCATTGTTCCGGGCCAGCTCACGCTGCGCACCATACGCGGCAAGAACGGCCCGTTCACCGTTGGCCGCCTTGTCACCCCCATCGGCAAGTTCGCGGTCAAGGATGCGGAGCTGGAGCAGTACCCCGAAGGAAAATACGACGGGGAATTCATCATCCGCTACATCTTTCCGAAGTCCTATCCGGTCGGCGACGGCATGCGGTTCGAGATCCGCGCCAACCTGGACGGAATGACGCTCAACGGCATCGACAAACTGAGCCGCGACGAAGCCCGCAGCTTCGCCACCCAGGACGTCGATCCACTCGATGAAGAGCTGGGGGCGCAGCCTGCGGCAACGCCGGCCAAGCCCGCCAGAACGTCCAGGCCCGCCAAACCTGCACCCGTACAGGCGTCCGCTGACCCGCTGGTCGATACCACGCCCTTCGGCGTGGATGCGCCACCGCCCGCCGCGACCGCTGCCCCTGGCAGCATCGAAGACGGCGACGCCGCGCTGTTCGGCCTGCTGTGGCCGCTGGGCGAGTCCGTGAAATTGGATTCAACCATCGACCGCCGCGCCCTGCGCACACAGATCGCCCGCCTGGGCGAACTGGGCTACGCGCTGGACTTCAAGACGCAGGAATGGAGCCGCCAGGCCGAACTGCAACCTGCGTGATCGCAGACGCCGCATCCGCGGTGTTCTTCATCCACCCGCCGGGGTTCCTTCCCCATGCGGGGGAGGCCCCGGCTTTCTTCTGGAGGTCTTCATCATGTCCACCATCGCTTGCGATACCCCCCGTTCAACGCTGGATGAAACCGTGTGGCGGGCTCTTTGCAGGACGGCTGCTGAACACGCCCAGCGTGGCTGCGGCCTGTCCTACGACCACTACGTGACGCTCTTCAGTTCGGAGATCGACACGCACGCCAGCCGATTGCCGGATGACCAGCGCGTTCAAGCGCTAGAAATCGCAGCTCAGGAATGGGATTACGCAACGCCTGCCGAACGGCAGGAAACCCAGGACTGGAATGCCGCAAACGGCTATTGCTCGCATGGCATCGAACTGGGCTGCTGCCCGGCCGGATGCGGTTCATAGGCCGCACTGGGTTTGATCGCCGCACACGCGGCATTCCACCACTCGCTGGGGGTTCTTCCCCGCGGGGGAGGCCTCCGGCTCTACTTTTTCAGGAGGCCTCTCATGGGCTGGTATTTCTCTCACCAATCGCGGTCCGAGCTGATCGCGGAACTGACCGCACCGCAAGAGACCGAGCGCGCAAGCGCGAAGGTCATCGCCCACACACTGCGCGGCAACGTGCTGTGGTCCGTGGTCGAAATGACCGCCAAAGTCGAAGGCGTGCATCGTGATCTTGCGCCCGGCCAGTCCCTGCGCTACATCCGCTGCGATCTGCTTGAACGCAACGGCGCCCAGTGGGGTTACAAGCCGCTGGACGAGTCCATGCACCCGTACTACTACTCGTGCCCGCTGTCCTATCTGGACCTTGCACCGGAGCAGTCTGCCGAATGGCGTGCAGGCGTTCGCGCCTACCACGCTCGGCGACGCACACCCACGGCTGTCACGGCACCCGCCGCAACGCTGATGGTCTGAGCCAGGAGGAACCGACATGGACCTGATCCTGGCTGCGCTCTCCCCCTCGCTGCTGGCACTCGTTGAAGGGAGTTTGTCCAACGACGAAGTGTCCTCCGACGAGGAGATGCTGGAGTACTTCATCAGCAACGGCCTCACCGAGGAACAGGCGCGGCAGGCACTGACCTACCGCGACCAGTACCTCAACAACATCTACCTGGACGGCTTCACGCCGATCACCGCGGTGGACGAGGCGCTTCACTTCAACCCGCACACCCGGCAGTTCGAGCCGGACTGAGCGGTTTTCTTCCACCCCCAGGGGCAGCACTTGCCCCAGCGGGCGGTGCTGTTCCCGTTCATCCGAGGACACCACCATGCCCGCACACACTTCTTCCACCACGCTGTACCGCATCGACGAATGCCCGGATGTGATGGCCGACGCCTGCGTCGGCGACGACCAGGGCAACCTGATCTTCCTGTCGATCTGGGCGCGGGACACCGCCGTCCAGCAGTTCCTCGCTCGCCTGACCCTCGGGCGCGACGAGCAGGGACTGGACCAGTTTCACGTCATCACCGACCAAGGCGGCAGCGTCCCGGTGTTCATCGGCAACGTCGATCGCCTGGAAAAGCGCATCACGCGCGCCTACCGGCGAACGCTGTTCGGTTCGCTGTCCAACGTGTGGCTGTTCGACCGGCGCTGCGTCAAGCCCGACAAGGCCAACGCCAGCGCGCTGGCATTGCTGCCACGCGACAGCGCCCACCGGCTCGACCGCCTGTGGACGCTGGTACGGGACACGTGCCCGTTGCCGCTGCTCGACCACTGGCGCGAGACCGTGCTGGAACTGCTGCAAAGCCGCGAGATGCTGGGCCGCCTTCCGTTCGCCCTCGGGCCGCTGGAAGGCCATCGGCTCGCCATCGACGTGCCGACGCTGACCCTGGCGCTGGGCTCTCTGATCCGCAGTGACGTGCTCACCGCCTATCCATACCCGGCCAAGATCTGGACGCCGGAAGTGGTAGCGGCCTGACCCACCCTCGGAGGCACGCCTTGGCGTGCTTCCGTCTTTCATCCCCGCCAACCAGGAGACTTCCATGGCCCTCATGTTCCCGCGGCTTGCCCGCAATTTCGTGAAGAACGGGTATTTCCCGACTGATGAACCCACGCTCGAAAGAGCCCTCAACGCACTGATGCCCAGCGACGGGCCGATGTGCATCCTCGATCCCTGCGCCGGCGAAGGCGTGGCGATCGCCGAAGCCGCCCACGCCCTCGGGCGCGAGCAGGCCAAGGCGTTCGCCGTCGAGTTCGACGCGGAGCGGGCACGCCATGCCCGCGGCCTGGTCGATCACTGCCTGCACGCGGACCTGATGGACACGATGGTCTCCAAGCAGTCGTTCGGACTGCTCTGGCTCAACCCGCCGTATGGCGACCTGTCCAAGGACGTCAACGGCAACATCGGCTATCAGGGCCAGGGTCGTGCCCGCCTCGAAAAACTGTTCTACCAGCGCAGTTTGTCGTTGCTGCAATACGGCGGCGTGCTGGTCTTCATCGTCCCCGGCTACGTGCTCGACGCGGAGCTGGTCGGCTGGCTGACGCGCCACTACACCGACCTGCGCATCTACCGAGCGGTGGAGACGCAGTTCAAGCAAGTGGTGATCTTCGGCCGGCGGGTGCGCCAGCGCGAGCAGGCCTCGGATGGCGTCAAGGCCGTGCGCAATCTGCTGCTGCAGGTTGGGCAAGGCGAGATCGAAGCCGACGAACTGCCGAGCGAATGGCCGTTCCTGCCGTACATCGTCCCCGCCAGTCCGGCCGAGCCGGAGCATTTCTTCCGCGTGACGATGGAGCCCAAGCAGTTCGCCGACGAGGTTGGCAGGCTGCAAGGCCTCTGGCCGTCGCGGGACACGCACCTGGGGGCCGCGCAGCAGTCGCTGCGTCCACCGGCGCGGGCCTTGTCCCACTGGCATCTCGCCCTGGCTCTGGCCGCAGGCGCGATCTCGGGGGTTGTGCGCTCCAAGACGGGGCGCGTGCTCGTCGTCAAAGGTGACACCCACAAGGACAAGACGCTCCAGCGGGAATTCACCGAACGCGAAGACGGCTCCATCGCCGAGACCCGCATCCTCACCGACAAGTTCGTACCTGTCATCCGCGCGTGGGACATGACGCCTGGCTCCCCGACACGGGGCGACGTCTTGACCATTCGTTAATCCACCGGACGCGCTGCTGTCCTGCTGTACCACATCGAAGGAGAAACACCATGTTCCCAAATCTGTTCAAGCGGCCCGCGCCGCAGAAGCAACCGTTGTTCGCACCGGGCTCGCTGAAGTTGAGCGAGAAGGTGCATTGGTTGGCCCGCAAAGGCCTGATCGACCCCTTGACCTATGTCCAGCGCCATGTACGCGGTGACTGGGGCGAGATCGACAAAGCCACCCGCCAGGCCAACGACGTCGCACTCCAACAGGACAACCTGATGATCTCCTATTACCGGATCACGCCCGAGCTGGTTCTGATCGTCAAGACCAGCGAAGACCACCAGACCACGGTGGTCCAGCTTCCCGAAGAGCGCGACATGATCTGAAGTCACCCATCGTCATCCCAGTCACCTGACGGAGCCACTTCACTCCGCTAGGGGCGTCGTGGCTCAATGAATCCATCAAGGAGGACTCCATGGCATCCCGACATATCGAAACCTACTGCCAGGACCTGCTGTTTCCGGTAGGTGCACTCATCCTCAGCGAAGGTATCGACCGCCTGGTCCGCGCCGGTCGTCTTGACCCGATTCCGTACTTCCGTCGCCATGTCCGTGGCGACTGGGGTGACGTCAGCGACAGGCAGTGGCAAGCCAACGGCATCGCACTTCAATCGGGTGCTTTGCTGGAATCGCACTACGTGATTCATCGTGCGCTGTGCATTCGCATCGTCACCGATGCGGAACGCCATCTCACATCCATCGTGCTGCCGTCCGAAGACTGAGCACGTTTCACCAGTAGGCCGCCAGCGCCTGCGTTTTCCATCCACCGTCGGCCGTGTGCCGATTGATCTTCCCACCCTGGGGCATGCCATTGCCCTGTTGGGGGTGGTGCATGCCCCATTTTTCTTTGGAGCATCACCATGTCCCTCGATCTCGACACCACTGCCGCTGACGCGACGCCCGTGCAGGGCGAACTGCTCGATGCGGAATCATCCCCTCTGACCCTGAGCCTTCAGGATTTCGTTGGTGAGTTCGGCGACGAACTGCTCGACTCGCTCAACCGCGCCAACCCACCGGTCTATGCCGGCCAACCGCAGGCGCATCGCCAACTCGTCGTCGCCAGCCTCAAGCGCAAGCTGTTCCAAGCTCAGGCCGAAGTCGTCCATGCCGCCGCAGAGCTGCTGATCGACCGTGGCGAACGCGCCGCGATCGTCAATGGCGAAATGGGCTGCGGCAAGACGACCGTCGGTATTGCCACGGCCGCAGTCCTCAACGCCGAAGGCTACCGCCGAACCTTAGTTCTCTCGCCACCCCATTTGGTTTACAAGTGGCGGCGCGAGATCCAGGAGACGGTGGCGGGCGCAAAGGTCTGGGTGCTCAACGGCCCGGACACGCTGGTCAAGCTCATCAAGCTGCGCGAGCAGTTGGGTGTGCAGCCCACAGGCCAGGAGTTCTTTGTCCTGGGGCGCGTCAGGATGCGGATGGGATTCCACTGGAAGCCCGTCTTCACCACGCGACGCACCCGCCATGGCGACGTGGCAGCGTGCCCTGACTGCGGCACGGTCATCACCGACCTCGACGGCGAGCCGGTCAACCCAGTCGCGCTCGAAGCCGAGGAGTATCGCAGGAAGTGCAGCCATTGCGCCGCGCCCCTGTGGACGCTGATCCGCCCGAGAAGTCTGTCCGGCAGCGATCAGTCCTCGGCCGTTCTCAAAGCCTTGAAGCGCATCCCGACGATCGGCGAAGTCACCGCGCAGAAGCTCATGAAACGCTTCGGTGATGGTTTCCTCGCCTCCATGTTGGGAGACAACGTGCATGAGTTCATCAACCTCATGGACGGCAGCGGCGAGCTGGTATTTTCCGACCGTCAAGCCACGCGCATGGAACGTGCGATGGCCAACATGGAGTTCGGCTTTGGCGAGGGCGGCTATCAGCCGTCCGAATTCATCAAGCGCTACCTGCCGCAAGGCATGTTCGACCTGCTCATCGCCGACGAGGCGCACGAGTACAAGAACGGCGGCAGCGCCCAGGGCCAGGCCATGGGCGTGCTGGCAGCGAAGGCTCGCAAGACCTTGTTGCTGACAGGCACGTTGATGGGCGGCTACGGCGACGATCTGTTCTACCTGCTGTTCCGAGCCCTTCCCGGGCGGATGATCGAAGACGGCTACCGCCCGACCACGAGCGGCAGCATGACCTCGGCCGCGATGGCGTTCATGCGCGATCACGGGGTCTTGAAGGACATTTATTCCGAGAGCACCGGCACGGCGCACAAGACCGCGAAAGGCACGAAAGTCAGTGTCAGAACGGTCAAGGCCCCAGGCTTCGGCCCCAAGGGCGTGTTGCGCTGCATCCTGCCGTTCACGATCTTCCTGAAGCTCAGAGACATCGGCGGCAACGTGCTTCCGCCGTATGACGAAGAGTTCCGTGAAGTCGCAATGGACACGGCGCAAGCCGCGGCCTACCGCGACCTGGCGGGTCGGCTGACCGCGGAGTTGAAACAGGCTCTGGCGCGACGCGATACGACCCTGCTGGGCGTGGTCCTCAACGTGCTGCTGGCCTGGCCGGATTGCTGCTTCCGGTCGGAGACCGTGGTGCATCCACGCACGCGCAACACGTTGGCGTTCGTTCCGGCTCAGTTCAACGAGTTCGAGGTGACGCCGAAAGAGCGCGAGCTGATCGACATCTGCAAAGAGGAGAAGGCGCAGGGCCGCAAGGTCCTGGCCTACACGGTCTATACCGGCACGCGCGACACCACGTCGCGCCTGAAGGTGCTGCTGGAGCAGGAAGGCTTCAAGGTGGCGGTGCTGCGCGCGAGCGTGGACGCCAGCCGCCGCGAGGACTGGATCGCCGAGCAGCTGGACCGTGGCATCGACGTGCTCATCACCAACCCCGAGCTTGTCAAGACGGGATTGGACCTGTTGGAGTTTCCGACGATCGTGTTCATGCAGTCGGGCTACAACGTGTACTCGCTCCAACAGGCAGCACGCCGCTCCTGGCGTATCGGGCAGAAGCTGTCCGTGCGCGTGATCTACCTCGGCTACGCCGGCTCCTCGCAGATGACCTGCCTTGAGCTGATGGCCAAGAAGATCATGGTCTCGCAGTCCACCTCGGGCGATGTGCCCGAATCCGGGCTGGATGTGCTCAATCAGGACGGTGATTCCGTCGAAGTCGCCCTGGCCCGACAACTGGTCGCCGCCTGATCCCTACGCCATCGCCGGCCTAGCGCCGCCGGCTTTCTGTTGTTCCCACCTAGCAGCCACGCCCACGGTTTCCGTGGACGTGGCTGTTTTTTTATGTCGGCAAATCGGACGCAGCGTGGTTCGCATTGTTTGCTGCTGCCCCCGGCCTTAGCGGCGATGGTGAGGGCTCGATGTTTCAGGACGCCGAGCTTATGTGCCCCTCTCCACCTTGGTTTCACCATCCCGAACGCCGCCTGCTGGCGGGAGTCCTCGGCCTGCTCTGGTCGGTGCTGGCTGGCGGCTGCGCGACGACGACTGCGCCGCCCGCGCCTGATGCCATCGAGGAAGTCTCGGCCGCGCCCGAACCCGAGACGCCCGAGTACATCCCCGTTGTGCGCTACGGTCGCTACACGCTGGTCGAGCTAGCGCCCACGGCGGCGCAGCGGGACCTGCTGTTGCAGACCATCGACGTATCCATGCCCGAAGATGCCCGCGCCACCGTCGGCGATGGGCTGCGGCATGTACTCAAGCGCAGCGGTTACGGCCTGTGCCAGACGGCGCACGCGGTAATCGAGCTGTATGCGCTGCCGCTGCCGGCGGCGCACCTGCACCTCGGCCCCATGACCTTGCGCGATGCGCTGCTCACACTGGCTGGCCCGGCCTGGGAACTGCACGCGGATGATCGCGCACGGCAGATTTGCTTCGAGCGCCCCGGCGACAGCGCGGCTATCGAACCCGCATCCGAGCCACCCGCCGCCGAGGCGGTGCAGACGTTCCCGCTGGAGCCTTCGGTTTCGGGAGGCCAGCCATGAACGCCCCGCAGGCTTCCCGGCGCCCGGCCGCCGCCGTGGTGGTGCAGAGCCTTCTATGGCTCTGGCTGATCGGCCTCAGCGTCTTCGTAGCCTTGGGCTACCAGACCATGAACGACCAGGCCGACCAGGAACGGCTCGATTCCCGCCTGCAACGCCTGGAAGCCCGGTCGGCGGGCCTGGTCGAGTCGATCGAGGCCATCCAGCAGCGTCCGGCCGTCGCAACGGCGGCAGACCTCAAAGACACCCGCCAAGTCTTGGAAGCACGCGCAGCCCAGGTTGAGAAAACGCTGAGCGGCTATGCCGCTGCCGACGACCTTCAGGCGCTGCGCGCGGAGGTCGAGCAGATCAAGGCGCGCCAGACCGCTGCGCCCGTTCCGCGCGCCGCCGCACCCGCCCAGCCGCGCGCATCGGGCAAGGCCGCCGCCAAGCCCGAACCGCCGCCGCTTCCGTTCCGCGTCGTCGGCGCCGAATTGCGCGCTGGCCAGCGCAGCGTGTCCGTCGCGCCGAGCAGCGCGGACTTCACGCCCGACCAGCTTCAGGTGCTGCTGCCAGGTGATGCGCTCGGCCCGTGGCGCTTACAGGCGATTGAGGGCAACACCGCCGTGTTCCAGGCCGGCGACCAGACCCGTCGCGTGGCGATTCCCTGACCGGAGCACACCACATGAAGCCGTCGATCATCCTTTCCGCGCTCCTGCTGGCATCCGCCCAGTTGCCCGCCTGGGCGCAGCAGCCGGCCACCGCCCCGGCCCGCAATGCGCAGAGCCAGGAGCGTCCGCTGGTCACCCGAACCCCGGGCGACCAGGTAGCAAGCGGGTGGGGCCTGCAACCGCAGGAATGGACGCGCTATCGCGAGTTGATGGACGGGCCGCTAGGCATCTACTCGCCCAACTTGGACCCGCTGTCCGCCCTGGGTATCGAGGCCCGCACCGACGAGGAACGGCGGCGCTACGCAGAACTGCAGGTGCAAATCGAAGCGCGCCGCGTCGAGAAGCTGCTTGCCTATCAACGTGCCTATGACGAAGCCTGGCAGCGCCTGAACCCCGACATGCAACGGGTGAACCTGCCTGACGACAAGCCCAGCGCCGGCGCAGTGCGCGGCAGCGGCCGCATGGCAGTGTTCGTCAAGGACGGCTGCGTGGCCTGCGGACAGCTCGTGCAGCGCCTGCAATCCTCGGGTACCGAGTTCGACCTGTACATGGTCGGCAGCCGCCAGGACGACGCGCGCATCCGCGACTGGGCCAAGCGCGCACAGATCGACGCGGCACGGGTGCGTAGCGGCAGCATCACGCTCAACCACGACGGCGGCCGCTGGCTGTCGCTGGGCCTGCCCGGCGATTTGCCTGCGGTCGTGCGCGAAGTGAACGGCCAATGGCAGCGCCAACCCTGACGGCGCCGTTGCGCGCTCTGGTGCTCGCTGCTGGCCTCTGCGCCTGCGCCGCCCAGGCGCAGGAGGTTCCGCCACCGGCCTACCAGCTTGCCGCCCAGCGCGCGGGCATTCCCTCGACGGTGCTCTACGCCGTGGCCTTGCAGGAGAGCGGCATCCGGCGCAACGAGCGCATCGTCCCGTGGCCGTGGTCCCTCAACGTCGCCGGCCAATCGCGCCGCTATGCGACCCGCGCCGACGCCTGCGCCGGTTTGCAGCAGGCCATGCGCTCCACGCCGAACACGCGCATCGACGCGGGTCTGGGCCAGATCAACCTCGGCTACCACCAGCAGCGCTACGCCAGCGCATGCGATCTGCTCGACCCGTACCGCAATCTCGCCATCGCCGCCGAGATCCTGAAAGAACAGCACACCCCCGGCGAGGACTGGCTGGTGGCGATCGGCCGTTACCACCGCCCCGCGGGTGGCGAGCCCGCCGCCCGCTATCGGCGCAGCGTGTCCCGCCACCTCGCGCGCGTGCAGGGCGCGCGCGCAACCGCCGCGGTCCTCGCCGCGCGCCAGGAGACCTCCCCATGACGAAATCCCATCTGGCCCATCTCGCGGCAAAGGGCCTGCTCGTGCTGCTGGCGGGTCTGCCGCTGGTCTCGCGTGCCGGCGAGCCGCTGATCGTGGTCGAAGACCGTGGCGGCACGTCGGCGCTACCGTACTACGAATCCCTGAACCTCCAGCCGCGCGCCAACGCTCCGGCCCGGTCGCCGATCCCGACGCCTCAGATCCCGGCCACGCCGGCGGACGAGGCCGCGATGCTGCCGGTGCGCAGCACCAAGCTCACGCCCGGCACCGTCACGCGGCGGGTGATCGAAGCCCCGGGCCTGCGTCCCTTCGTGGTCGTGGGCGACGACGAGGCTTCCCAGGCCTGGTTGCACCGCCATGCAGCCTCATTGCGCGAGCGCGGCGCGGTCGGTCTGGTGGTCAACGTCGAGACCGTTCAGGGCCTGGCGCGGCTGCGCACACGGGTGCCCGGCGTCCCCCTCGCACCCGTGTCCGGCGACGACTTGGCCGAGCGCTTGGGCCTGCGGCACTACCCGGCGCTAGTCACGGCCACCGGCATCGAGCAATGAAGCCATGTCGGGGAAACAGCCGGTCGAGGTTCTGCTTCGCCCAGCGGTGGAGCTATATACCGTCGCGGCGTGTGCAGGCGCCGCGTTTCTGTCCCTGGTGGCCCCGTGGTCGCTCGCGCTGAGCCCCGCCATGGGTGTCGGCAGCGCGCTGGCGTTCGGAGCCTATGGCGCGATCCGCTACCGCGATGCCCGCGTCATCCTGCGCTACCGGCGCAACATCCGTCGCCTGCCGCGCTACGTGATGACCAGCAAGGACGTGCCGGTCAGCCAGCAACGTCTGTTTGTGGGACGCGGCTTTCTGTGGGAGCAGAAACACACCCATAGGCTCATGCAGACGTACCGGCCAGAGTTTCGGCGCTACGTCGAGCCGACGCCGGCCTATCGGCTGGCCCGGCGCCTGGAGGAACGGCTGGAGTTCGCGCCGTTCCCGCTGTCCCGGCTATCGAAACTCACCGGCTGGGACGTGCCTTTCAATCCGGTGCGGCCGCTGCCGCCAGTGGGCGGCCTGCCGCGCCTGCACGGCATCGAACCCGACGAGGTGGACGTCAGCCTGCCGCTGGGTGAGCGCGTGGGCCACTCCTTGGTTTTGGGAACGACAAGGGTGGGCAAAACACGTTTGGCCGAACTCTTCGTCACTCAAGACATCCGCCGGAGGAACGCCGCGGGCGAACACGAGGTCGTGATCGTCATCGACCCCAAAGGAGATGCTGATCTCCTGAAGCGGATGTATGTCGAGGCCAAGCGCGCGGGCCGCGAAGGCGAGTTCTATGTCTTCCATTTGGGGTGGCCGGACATTTCGGCACGCTACAACGCCGTAGGCCGATTCGGTCGCATCTCGGAAGTCGCCACCCGCATCGCGGGGCAGCTCTCCGGCGAAGGCAACAGCGCAGCCTTCAGGGAATTCGCGTGGCGCTTCGTCAACATCATTGCCCGCGCCTTGGTGGAACTGGGGCAGCGCCCGGACTACATGCTGATCCAGCGGCACGTCATCAACATCGACGCGCTGTTCATCGAGTACGCCCAGCACTACTTCGCCAAGACCGAGCCCAAAGCCTGGGAGGTGATCGTCCAGATCGAGGCCAAGCTCAACGAGAAGAACATCCCGCGCAACATGATTGGGCGCGAGAAGCGCGTGGTGGCGCTGGAGCAGTACCTGTCACAAGCCCGCAACTACGACCCTGTGCTGGACGGTTTGCGCTCTGCCGTGCGGTACGACAAGACGTATTTCGACAAGATCGTCGCCAGCCTCTTGCCTCTGCTGGAAAAGCTCACGAGCGGCAAGATCGCGCAGCTCCTGGCCCCGAACTATTCCGACCTGGCCGACCCGCGCCCGATCTTCGATTGGATGCAGGTCATCCGAAAGCGCGCAGTCGTCTATGTGGGCCTGGACGCGCTATCCGATGCCGAGGTCGCCGCAGCGGTCGGCAACTCGATGTTCAGCGATCTCGTTTCGGTGGCAGGCCATATCTACAAGCACGGGATCGATGACGGCCTGCCGGGCGCATCGGCTGGCACGCGCGTGCCGATCAACGTCCACGCGGATGAATTCAATGAACTGATGGGTGACGAGTTCGTGCCGCTGATCAACAAAGGCGGCGGCGCCGGTCTGCAGGTCACCGCGTACACGCAGACGCTTTCGGACATCGAGGCCCGTATCGGGAACCGCGCCAAAGCGGGTCAAGTGATTGGCAATTTCAACAATCTGTTCATGCTGAGGGTCAGGGAGACGGCCACCGCCGAACTGCTGACCCGGCAATTGCCGAAGGTCGAGGTCTATACGACCACCATCGTCTCCGGCGCGACCGACAGCTCGGACATCCGCGGCGCGACGGACTTCACCAGCAACACGCAGGACCGCATCAGCATGTCCAGCGTGCCGATGATCGAGCCGTCGCACGTCGTCGCCTTACCCAAGGGCCAATGTTTCGCATTGTTGCAGGGCGGCCAGCTTTGGAAGGTTCGCATGCCGCTGCCGGCACCGGACCCCGATGAGGTCATGCCGCAGGATCTGCAACAACTGGCGGGCTACATGCGCCAGAGCTACAGCGAGGCCACGCAGTGGTGGGAGTTCACCAGTTCCCCGGCGTTGCAGGACGGGGCCTTGCCCGACGACCTGCTGGATGATGCCGCTGCGGCCGAACCTGGCCCGGTGGCCACCGACGACAGCGCCGGCAATGAGGCCTCGCCATGAAGGATGCCGCCTCGACCGCGCAGCGGGAGCAGAACCAGCGCCAAGGCCTGATCGTCGGCACCATCACCTTGCCGTTCCGGCTGCTGGGGGTGCTGATCGGCTCGCTGCTGTTCTCCATTGTCGTGGAGTGCGTCGGAATGCACCTGTTCTGGAAGGACGAGGGCTGGCGACACTCCCAGCAGATGTTGCAGTACGAGTTGGGGCACCTGTCCAACCACTTCACGCGCAGCGTGGTCGTGCAGGAACCGGGGCGCACGGCGCACGAGCTGGTGGATACCGGATACGAATGGGTGTTCGTGCGCTCGGGCTTGCTGGAGCGCATGAGCCAGACCGCCGAGCGCGCCCGTGCACCCAGCCACGGGCAGACACGCAACTTTCGCTACTACATCAGCCAGGCCTATGTCTGGACCGAGAGCTACCTGATCGCCGCAGCCTTCACGACGCTGACCTTCCTTGTGCGCCTGCTGGTCCTGGTGCTCACGTTGCCGCTGATCTTCACTGCGGCGTTCGTCGGCCTGATCGACGGCCTAGTGCGGAGGGACGTGCGGCGCTTCGGTGCGGGCCGGGAATCGGGCTTCATCTACCACCGCGCGAAAGCCAGCCTGATGCCGCTGGCTGTGCTGCCCTGGGTCACGTACCTGGCGCTGCCGATCTCGGTGCATCCGCTGGTGATCCTGCTGCCGAGCGCCGCCTTGCTGGGACTGGCCGTGAGCCTGACCGCAGGCAGTTTCAAGAAGTACCTGTAACCCCTTCGGGTCTGCCAACGGCGTCAGCATGAATTACATCAACGCACTGCGCTGGCGCCCACTCAGTTTACGAACCCCGTAGTGCAAGCGTAGCTGCTCTGCCTGGCGCCTTTGTCCTTGCCAAGAAAAGTCGCTGTTGGGCAGTGGAGAAAGAAGGACCTCCGTAGGCATCTCGATGCCTTGCACCATCGCATCGTCAAAGACCCATGCGATCGGATGTCGCCAGTAGTAGCACCGCTCGGACAGGAGCCAGAAATACGTTGGCGCGAATAGCGCCAAGACTGCGAGTGCTGTGAGCGTCAGAAGGAACATAGGGCTTGCGAGTATTGAGTGAGTCACTTCCCGATCGGGGAGTCTATATCTCCCATAAATCCGGTCATCCGCGGGTTCCTATTGTTTGCGGCCTAAAGCAGCCCTGATCTCCACGATCGAGCCATTGCTGATCACACAGGAATGGCGCGATGGTGGCTTCAACCTGGCTGCGTGCCGCGCATCGCGGCGTGCCCACTTTTCTCGTGACGGCCCTCCTGCTGGGCCAGTCCCCGATGGCGTTGGCCGAGCCCCCCGCGCAGCGCCAGGAATTGGTCGCGGCGCTGCGCCAACTCGACGCGCTGGAGCGCACCGTCGCCGACAGCGCCGCGCATGCTCCCGTCCAGCCGGGCGAGCGCTACCACTTCGATTACCCGCGGCTGCTGGCTGACCTAGCGCGCGTGCGCGCCGGCATCCAGGCGCACCTCTTTCCTTCGCGTGCTCAGCCGCGCGACCCCGCCGAACTGGCCGGCGACTACCGCACCGAGCGGGCCGTCGAGCCATCGCCGACGACCGCGGAGGCCAAGCCATGAACGGCGCCCAGGTCTCGGCATTTCAAGCCAACAGCGGCATCGCGCCTTCCGCGATGGCGACCGTCTTGGTCGGCGTCGTGTTCGCGGTCCTGCTCGTCTGGGGCGTCTGGGCCATCCGAACGGCCTACGTGGGGTGGTCCGAGAGCCGCCTCAACCAGCGCCAGTTCCTCGGCGTCTGCATCCGCTTCGTCGCGATGTACCTCGTCCTGAGTTTCTTCCTCCTCTCCTGACCTGAAAGGCCTGACCATGCAAAACCGCATCCTCACTTCCCGTTTTGTCCAGCGCGCCACCGTGGCTCTGGGCGCCGCCGCGCTGCCCGCGCTGTCGTTCGCGCAGGGGTTGCCGCAACTGGAGAACCCGACCCGCGGCACGGGCAACGGCATCATGGAAACGATCAGGAACTACGGCTACGACATCATCATGCTCGTGGCCCTGCTGGTTGTGGCGTCGATGTTCATTGGCGTGTGCTACCACGCCTACGGCACCTACGCGGAAATCCACACTGGTCGCAAAACCTGGGGCCAATTCGGCCTCACGGTCGCCATCGGCGCGGTGCTGCTCGTGATCGGCATCTGGCTGCTCACCGAAGCCACCGGCATCCTGTAAGGCGAGGCCGGTATGTCCGAGCAGCAGCACGTCCGTGCTGACGGGACGGTCACGTTCCTTCCGCACCGGCTCAACCGCCATCCCGTTGTCGTGCGCGGCCTCACCGCCGACGAGCTGTGGATCTGCTGCGGCCTGTCCGGCGCCGCCGGCCTGCTGGTCGGTGCGCCGCTGTCTTGGGTGTTCCGCACGATCGCGCTCGCGCCCACGTTCGTCGTGCTGGGCGTGGCCTTCGGCGTGTTCATCGGGGGCGGCATCCTGCGTCGCCTCAAGCGTGGGCGTCCCGACACCTGGCTGTATCGGCAACTCCAGTGGCGCATCGCCACGCGCTATCCGCTGGTGGCGGGCTGGGTGGGCGGCCATGTGCTGATCTCACGCTCCGGCTTCTGGACCACCCGAAGGTCTGCTGCAAGGGGGGCACGATGAGCCGCTTCAAGAACGAGATCACCCATCTGCAGGCGCACATCAAGACGCTTCGCCTGGGTGCTGGCGCGCTGGTCATCGTCGCCCTGGTCATGGGCGGCGGCTGGTGGAGCGCTCCGCGCGACCTGACCATCCACGTCCCGCCTGATCTGCGCTCCGGCAGTACCCGCAAGTGGTGGGAAGTGCCGCCCGAATCGGTCTATGCGTTCACGTTCTACGTGTTTCAGACCCTCAACCGCTGGCCGACGAATGGCGAAGAGGACTATGCGCGTAATCTCCACACGCTCTCGCCGTACCTCACCCCATCCTGCCAGGCCTTCCTGCGGGCGGACTACGACTATCGCCGCTCCACGGGCGAGCTGCGTCAGCGCGTGCGCGGCATCTACGAAATCCCCGGTCGCGGCTACGGTGACGACCCCGCGGCGCGCGTGCGCGTGGTGTCCGACCGCGACTGGGTGGTGACGCTGGACATCACCGCAGACGAGTACTACGGGGCGGAACAAGTCAAGCGGGCTTTGGTGCGCTACCCCGTGAAAGTCACGCGAGTGGACATCGATCCCGCTCGCAATCCGTTTGGCCTGGCGCTCGACTGCTACGAGGGTGCGCCCCAGCGCATCAGCACACCGGAGCCGTCGCGCCCGGCACCTGGCGGCCTGTCTCCGCAAGCGCCTCAAGGAGAAACCCCATGAAACACCTTGTACTCGCACTGCTGGGGCTGCTGGCCGTCGCCTCGGCTCCTTTTGCCCAGGCCGTGGAGATCCTTCGCTGGGAACGCATGCCCCTGGCCGTGCCCCTGCGTGTCGGGCAGGAGCGCGTCGTGTTTATCAACCGGAACGTCCGCGTGGGCGTGCCCGCGGGCGTCGGCGAGCGCTTGCGGGTGCAGAGTGCGGGCGGCGCGGTGTACCTGCGCGCGAGCGAGCCGATCGAGCCCACACGGCTGCAATTGCAGGATGCCGACACGGGCGCGCTGATTCTGCTCGATATCGCGGCCGAGCCGGCCAAGGTCGGCGAAGCCGAGTTGGAGCCGGTGCGCATCGTCGAGGGCGACAGCGCCCCGACGCGCTATGGCGATCAAGCCGACGGAGCAGACGACGCCCCGGCGCGCGCCCAGGACCAGGCAGGCGCGCGGGCAGCGCGGCGTGAAACCCCGGTTCCGGTCGTGCTGACGCGCTTCGCCGCGCAGAACCTCTACGCACCGCTGCGCACCGTGGAGCCGCTGCCGGGCGTCATGCGGGTGAACCTGCGCCGCGATCTCGACCTCGGCACGCTGGCGCCGACGCTGCCGGTGCGCGCAGTTGCGCTCGCCTCGTGGCGTCTGGAAGACCAGTGGGTCACAGCCGTGCGCCTCACCAATAGCAGCGGCGGCTGGATCACCCTCGACCCGCGCGTGTTGCAGGGCGATTTCCTCACCGCCACCTTCCAGCACGAAGCACTCGGCCCGCGCGGGACGCCAGAGGACACGACCGTCCTGTACTTGGTGACGCGGGGGCACGGCCTCGCGCAATCGCTGCTGCCGGCGATCAACCGCTTCGACCCAGCCGTGCATCTGCCGCAGCCCGAAGCCGAGGCCACCGACGACAAGGAGGCCCGCCATGCGCAGTAACGGACTCCTGAAGTGGTTAATGATCCCCGTGGCCCTGCTGGTGCTGTTCGTCGCCATCCGGCTGTTTTCGGGTGGAGGCTCGTCGGCGCCGCCCGCTGCGGATGCCGGCGCCAAGCTCACGCCGGAGGAGATGAAGGCGCTGGGCATCGAGGGCGATACCCCCCGCGATACCGTGGCGACGCTCGTGGCGCAAGTGAAGCAGTTGCGCACCGAACTGCAGACGGCGCTGTCCGACAACAAGTCCCAGCGCGAAGAGAACCAGCGCCTGCGCCAACGCGAGAACTCGATCGACCAGCGCATCAATTCGGCGCTGGAGACCGAGCGCTCCAACCTGCGCCGCGACCAGCAGCAGGCAGCCAGCGAACGCCAGCAGACCGAGGGACTGCTCGCCGACCTGCAGCGGCGCCTGGAAGGCATCGGCGGGCGCGGCGGCGGCCACGCCGATCTACCCGTGGGCCTGGGGCTGCGTAACGGCGACGAGGCAGGCATGGAAGGCGGCGTGCGCTGGGTCGAGCCGGACGACGCGAAGCCCGCTGATGGGCGTAACGGCAGTCGCGGCACGGGTGGCGGCATGAGCTTTCCGACGAGCTTCGGCCCCGCGCAGAGCACGCTGGAAACCACGGCACAAACCGTGGCGAACGCGGGCGCCCGCGCCGCAGGCGTCAAGAGCGCCAAGCCGGTCTATACGGTGCCGACCAACTCGACGCTGATGGGATCGGTGGCAATGACGGCGCTGATCGGCCGCGTGCCGATCGACGGTACGGTCAACGATCCGTATCCGTTCAAAGTCCTGGTCGGTCCCGACAATCTCACGGCAAACGGTATCGACATTCCCGACGTGGCGGGCGCCGTGTTTTCCGGCACGGCCTCGGGCGACTGGACGCTCTCTTGCGTGCGCGGCCAGGTGCGCAGCATCACCTTTGTGTTCCATGACGGGACCATTCGGACGATTCCCGAAGACCGCGACGGCAACCAGCAGAACAACCAGCAGCAGAACTCTCAAAGTGGGGGCCTGGGCTGGATCAGCGACCCGTATGGCATTCCTTGCGTCAGCGGAGAGCGGCGCAGCAACGCCCAGCAGTACCTCGGCTCACAGGCGCTGATCACCGCGGCGGGTGCCGGCGTCGCCTCGCTCATCGACAGCGACAGCGGTCAGATGTCCTACGTGGGCGCCGATGGCTCCATCGGAAGCGTCGGCATCTCGGGCAACGAAGCCGTGGGCCGCATCCTGGCCGGCGGCGTTCGGGACATGGCCGATTGGGTGAACAAGTTGTACGGCCAGGCCTTCGCCGCCGTCTATGTCCAACCCGGCGCAAAGGTCGCCGTCCACCTCGAAAAGCCGCTCGCCATCGATTTCGATCCCGAAGGTCGCAAGGTCGATCACCGTGCAGGAGAAAGCCATGCTCTCGAACTTGAATAAGGGCCTGGCGCTGGCCCTTGCCGTCGCGGTGCTCGGCGGCTGCGCCACCAGCAAGGAAAAGCTGCTGCCCCACGGCGACAGCACGATGATGGACATCTGGCAGCAGAACGCCGGTGACGGCGGCGGTGGCGCCGGCCAGGTGGCACGCAGGCAATTGCTCGACGCGCGCCAGAGCCTGCGCCGGCCGCTGACCGAGATGGATGTACAGGCCGCGCCCGCCGAGCAGATGCGCTACACGCGCACAGCGCGCAACGAGGTCTATCGCCAGTTCCAGCGCCTGCCGAATCCCGACCTGGTGATGTACGTGTACCCGCACCTGGCAGGCACGGACCCGGTGCCCGTGCCGGGCTATACGACGGTTTTTCCCTTGTACCAGCGCGTGCAGTACGCCATGCCGGGCGAGCGCGTGGAGGACTACTGATGCGCTGGAAACTCCCCTGGCACAAGTCGGCCGCGCCGAAGCTGGCCGCATCCGGCGCAGGCGATGACGAGCGGCCGGAGGGCTGGCAACGCCACGTCGAGGCCTTGCGCCAGGCCGGCATCCCAGAACCCGGCACGGCGGTCCATGGCCGCAGGCCGGCGACCGTGGCCGACGAGCAGGCGCTGTACGACGTCGCGCCGTCGTTCGCGGAATTCCTGCCCTGGGTGGAGTTCCTGCCCGATTCGAAGTCCATGCTGCTGGAAGACGGGCAATCGGTCGCGGCATTCTACGAGCTGGTGCCGCTGGGCACCGAGGGCCGGGAACCCGGCTGGCTCGCGCATGCCCGC
The DNA here is from genome assembly GCF_042665215.1 of Hydrogenophaga atypica. Classification (NCBI taxonomy): domain Bacteria; kingdom Pseudomonadati; phylum Pseudomonadota; class Betaproteobacteria; order Burkholderiales; family Comamonadaceae; genus Hydrogenophaga; species Hydrogenophaga atypica. Next base: position 33,076 of record NZ_JBHTCA010000001.1, on the reverse strand, counting down.
GACGCCTTGGAGAACGCGCTCCAGGACTCGTTCGATGAACTGGACGAGAACCCCTGGGTACTCCAGCTCTACGCCCAGGACGAACCCAGCTTCGACCAGTACATGCAGACCCTGCGCGACTACGTGCAGCCGCGCGCCCGCAATACGGCTTTCACCGAGTTCTACCTTCGCTTCTTCGGACACCACCTGCGCGCGGTAGCGAAGCCGGGCGGGCTGTTCGAGGACACGGTGGTCACGCGGCTGCGTTGGCGCGGCCAGACGCGGCGCGTGCGCATGGTCGTCTATCGCCGGGCCACCGGGCAGGCGAGCCGCCGCGGCCAGACGCCCGAGCAGATGCTGAACATCGTCTGTGATCGCCTGTGTGGCGGGCTGGCGAACGCCGGCATCCAGGCCCGGCGCATGGTCGCGGCCGACGTCCATGACTGGCTACTGCGGTGGTTTAACCCGCGTCCCACGCTGCTCGGCCCTGGGGTCGAGGATCGCGAACGCTTCTATGCGCTGGCACGCTACCCCGACGAGACAGAAGACGGTGAGATCGAGCTGGCGAGCGGACGGGATTTCAGCCAGCGGCTTTTCTTCAGCCAGCCACGTTCGGACGCGGAGCACGGCACCTGGCACTTCGACGGCATGCCGCACCGTGTGCTGATCACCGACCGGCTGCGCATGCCGCCCGGCACGGGACATCTAACCGGCGAGACCCGCAAGGGCGATGCGATCAACACGCTGTTCGACCAGATGCCGGAAGACACCTTGCTTTGTCTCACGATGGTTGCCACGCCCCAGGATGTCCTGGAATCGGATCTGAACCACCTGGCGAAGAAGGCCGTGGGCGAGACGCTGGCGTCGGAGCAGACGCTCAAGGACGTGCATGAAGCCCGCTCGCTGATCGGCAGCGCGCACAAGCTCTACCGGGGCACGCTGGCGTTCTACCTGCGCGGGCGCGACGAGGCGGAACTGGATCGGCGCGGCCTGGACCTGGCGAACGTGATGCTCAACGCTGGTTTGCAGCCGGTGCGAGAGGATGATGAGGTGGCGCCGCTCAACAGCTACCTGCGCTGGCTGCCGTGCTGCTACAACCCCGGCAAGGATCGGCGCCGGTGGTACACGCAACTGATGTTCGCCCAGCACGCGGCAAACCTGTCGCCGGTGTGGGGCCGTGCCCAGGGTACGGGGCATCCAGGCATCACGATGTTCAACCGCGGCGGCGGGCCGATCACCTTCGATCCGCTCAATCGCCTGGACCGGCAGATGAACGCCCACCTGTTCCTGTTCGGCCCGACGGGTTCCGGCAAATCGGCCACGCTCAACAATCTGCTGAACCAGGTCACGGCCATTTATCGGCCGCGCCTCTTCATCGTGGAAGCCGGCAATAGCTTCGGCTTGTTCAGCGACTTCGCCAGGCGCCTGGGCCTGACCGTGAATCGGGTCAAGCTGGCCCCCGGATCGGGCATCAGCCTAGCGCCGTTCGCCGACGCGCGCCGGCTGATCGAAACGCCCAGCGATGTGCAAACGCTCGATGCCGATGCGCTGGACGAAGACCTGCCACCCGATGCCTCAGCCATGGAGGCGGACGAACAGCGCGACGTGCTGGGCGAACTGGAGATCACGGCGCGGCTGATGATCACTGGCGGCGAGGACAAGGAGGAAGCCAGGATGACGCGCGCCGACCGCTCGCTGATCCGCCAGTGCATCCTCGACGCCGCCGAGCACTGCGTGGCCGAGAAGCGCACGGTGCTCACGCGCGACGTGCGCAATGCGCTGCGCACCCGCGGCCAGGACCCGACGTTGCCCGAGATGCGGCGCGTGCGGCTGCTGGAGATGGCGGACGCGATGGACATGTTCTGCCAAGGCACGGACGGCGAGATGTTCGACCGCGACGGCACGCCGTGGCCCGAGGCCGACATCACGCTGGTGGATCTCGCGACCTATGCCCGTGAGGGCTACAACGCGCAGCTCTCGATCGCGTACATCAGCCTCATCAGCACGGTGAACAACATCGCGGAGCGTGACCAGTATCTCGGCCGCCCGATCATCAACGTGACCGACGAAGGCCACATCATCACGAAGAACCCGCTGCTCGCGCCGTATGTCGTGAAAATTACAAAAATGTGGCGCAAGTTGGGCGCCTGGTTCTGGCTGGCGACGCAAAACATCGACGATCTGCCGCGCGCCGCAGAGCCCATGCTCAACATGATCGAGTGGTGGATCTGCCTGTCGATGCCGCCGGACGAGGTGGAGAAGATCGCACGATTCCGCGAACTCTCGCCGGCGCAGAAGGCGCTGATGCTTTCGGCACGCAAGGAAGCGGGCAAGTTCACCGAGGGCGTCATCCTCTCCAAGAGCATGGAGGTGCTCTTCCGCGCCGTGCCGCCGAGCCTGTATCTCGCGCTCGCGCAGACCGAACCCGAAGAGAAGGCCGAGCGCTACCAGCTCATGCAGCAGCACGGCGTCAGCGAGTTGGATGCCGCCTTCAAGGTGGCCGAGAAGATCGACCGGGCACGCGGCATCGAGTCGCCGGCCCTGGCCCTGCCCTGAATCTGCCGTGCACCGGAGAACGCCATGGAACAGAAACGCTCATCCATTCCGATGCAGGTCCAGGCGTTCCGCCGTCGGCGCTGGCGGGCCCGCTGGCCATGGGCGTTAGGCGCAGTGCTGGTTGCGCTGCTGCTGATCTGGCTCGTGTCCCGTTCGCCAGGCGAGTCCACGCCCCAAACCTCGGCGCCTGTCAGCGAGACGCAGGTGGCCGGGCCTCCTTGGCAGATGGGCAACCCGGCAGGTCGTTTCACGCTGACGCTCTACGCGGACCTCGAATGCCCGTTCTGCCGGTCCTATTTCCCTGTCCTCAAGCGTTGGGTAGCCGGCAATGCGGACGTGGCCTTGCAATGGCACCACCTGCCGTTGGCCGCGCATGAGCCGGCCGCGTCCGCCGAAGCGCGCTTGGTGGAATGCGCGGGCGAAGCCGGCGGCCATCCCGCCTTCTGGCAGGCTGTCGAGTGGGTCTATGTCCACACACACAGCGACGGCCAGGGCTTGCCCGAAGACCTGCGCCACCCCGCCCTGACGCCAGCCATCGAACAGTGCATTGCGAGCGAGCGGCCCGACGCGGCGATTCGTACCCAAACTGCGGAAGCCACGAACAGCGGCGTGACCGCCACGCCGTCGCTGCGGCTGCACGATCGCGAAACCGGCAAGGCGATCCTGCTGCAGGGCCCGATCGAGGGCGATGCCTTGCTGTCGGCCATGGACATGCTCGCGGCCGGCGATCCCGCCGCCACACCCACATCGGAAATGCCTGCCGACGTCGTCGGCGACATGCCCAGGTAGCCCCGGTCTTCAAGGCTACGGCGCAGTCCGCTGCGCTGACCACAACCCCGTTCGCCTCGCATCCTGGCCGCGAACGATCACCGCTGCCGCGGTGATGGATGCACCTTGTTCGTTCCCCAGGAGGGCTTGCCCTCCCAGGGCGAGTGCCCTCCGATCTCACCGTCTGGAGGTTCGCCATGTCTTTCGCCGTCAATGACTCCTGCCTGGAGTCGCTTTCCGCCATCGCTGCCCAACACGAGGACTGGATCATCCAGCAAGCCATCGTGCTGCTGGAGAGACGGGTCTTCAAAGCTGGACCGTGCCTCAGCCAACCGGCCGCTGTACGGGACTACCTGCGTCTGAAACTGGTCGCTGAGCCCAATGAGATATTCGCCGCTGTGTTCCTGGACAGCCTGCACCAGGTGCTGGCCTACGAGCCGCTGTTCAGGGGCACGATCAACGCGACTTCGGTCTATCCGCGTGTCGTCGTGCAGCGTGTGCTGGAGTTGAATGCCGCCGCGGTGGTCTTCGCCCACCAGCATCCTTCGGGCGTCTCCGAGCCGTCCAGCGCGGATCGCATGCTGACCCAGCAACTGCAAGCCGCGCTGGCGCTCATCGATGTGCGGGTACTGGACCACATCATCGTCGGCCAGGGTGCCCCGTTCTCCTTTGCGGAATCCGGCCTGCTGTAGCAATGGCACCGGCTCCTTGATCCACGCGGAGGCTTCGGCCTCCGCTTTTCATTGGCGCAAGACAAGCAGGTATGCGGGCAGTCCGCGATGCGCATTGTTTGTTGGGGCCGCATGGCGTTCGGCGTTTGACTATGGCCCTTGACAACTCTTGGGGGCGCTCGACATGCCAGCATCTTCATCCAGGTTCGCATCGGGCTGGCGAACCCTTGGCCTGGCCGTTGCGCTGCCGGCTTCCCTGGCCGTGTTCAGCCCGGCCAGCTTCGCCGCCGATGTGGTGGTCATCACCGACAGCCGTCACCCGGTCAGGACCATGGGTGGCGAGCAGCTGATCGAGCTGGATGAAGCGCCCCGGATCGAAGCGGAGCTTTCTGCGGCGCTGCCCGCCGATCCCGGACAGGCAACAGCCATCGTGAAGCGCCGGCTGAGCCAGGGGGGCGCTGACCTCCAGCGTCGCATCGCCACCGCATACCAGGGCGTTGCCGACGCATGGAGCCTGGGCATCACCACCATTCCGGCTGTCGTGGTGGATCAGCGCTACGTGGTCTATGGCGAGCCTGACGTGGCCCGCGCCATCGCGCGCATCGAACAGCACCGGAGGGCCGAACCGTGATCCGCTCATTCGACCTTCTGCGCCGCATGCGGGCTGCCGTCACCTCCGTGCTGCTGCTCAGCGCCACGGGCAGCTACGCCCTGAACACGGCGACCATCGTGGGTTCAGTGGCTTCGCCCGATTGCCTGGAGTACCGGGTGGTGGGTATCTGCTACTGGCTCTACTGCACCTGGACCGGCTGCACGGTGCGCACGTCCGTCAAGGTCAGGCACTACATCCCCGATGCGGTGGTTTCGTCCTACTCGAACACCGGCGAGAACCCCTGGGTCGAAGTGCGCGCCATGAGCACGCCCAACCCTTCGGCCCAGGCCGGCGGGGACGGCACCACCAATGAAGATCACGAAAACAATCTCGCGAAGTTCAAGAACGCGGACGTCATCGGCCACCCCGGCGTCGAGGTGTTCAACCAGTTCGTCTCGTCCTCGGGCTATTTCTGCGAGGGCGCAGGCACGGCCTTCATGCCGTACCTGCTCAGTACGCTGGACACGCCGGCCTGGCGCTACAACGTACCGGAGATGGTGTACCCGGAGGCATTGATCCCGGGCATGCGCGAGGTCGGCGCGCGCTCGACCCTGAACCTCTGGGGCAACGTCTATCCGCGCGGCGGCTTCCTGCACCAGACGGACGACCACAAGGCCGGTGCCGTGGTGGCCCAACGGGCCGGCGATGTGGTCACGCGCCGCGGGCAGATCCACGTCTATCAGCCGCTGCTCGCCAACTCCCGCGATGGCTACTGGCCGGCCGGCGCGCTGATGGAGGGCGATGCCTCGACCGGCAAGTGGCAGGAACTCACGCCCGTCCTGTCCTCGTCCTGCACGGTCTTCCCGCGCAACGGCTTCCTGACACAGGCCCAACAAGGCGACTACGCCTGGGCGTTGTGGCGGCCCTATGCGTGCTGCGAACGCCGGGGCCAGGTGTTCCTCGGCAGCGTCGATTTCTATTGAGGGTACGGCGATGAAGCGTCCTGAACTGATGAACCCATCCGCCAAGGTTCGCCGCCCGCTGCGCCCCACGGCGCTAGCCGGCGCGCTCGCCCTGGTCTGTGGCCTCGCGTGGGCGCAGGCCGGCTTCCAGACCAGCGGCCCCGTCATCGGCGATGAGGTCATGTACTCGATCGGCGGTGGCAGTGCGGTGTCCATGGGCCGCGCCGCTGGCATGCGTTCGATCGGGGTCGGCCTGGGTTGGAACAGCAACCTCATCTGCGGCGACATGAGCATCCAGACCACGCTGCGCAATCAGCTCAATGGGATCACGAATGGGTTCCAGCAGATCATGAGCAACGTGATCCAGAGCGCGACCAGTGCCGTGGCATCGCTGCCGGCGCTGATCATCCAGCGTGCCGATCCGGGGCTGTACAACCTGCTGACCAATGGTGTGCTGCAGGCGAGGCTGGATTTCGACCGCTCCAAGCTGACGTGTCGCGCGATGGCCGAGAAGATGGCCGAGACGGCGGGCGGCCAGCTCGGATGGAGCCAGATGGCGGAAGGCATGGCGCTGCGCGATGCGGTGTCGAGCACGGATGCCGTATCGGCGATCGAGCAGGCCGAGACGCGCCGCGGCAACGACGGCGTGCCCTGGGTGGGCGGCAGCAATGCCGGCGGCGCGGGCCAGTCGGCCATCCGGGTGGTCGGTGACGTGACGCGGGCGGGCTACAACCTGGTCAACGGGCGCAGCGTGACTGACACGTCCTCCATCGCGCCCGCCAGTTGCGCGAGCCTGTCCTGCCAGACCTGGACGTCGCCGCAGCAGGCGACCGAATGGGCGACGCGGGTTCTCGGGGAACAGGTACAGCGCACGTGTGATTCCTGCACCAAGACCGAGACCGTGCCTGGCGTCGGGCTGACGCCGCTGATCCAGGAGGAGTACGAGACCAAGCTGGAGGCCTTGCAGGAACTGGTCTCTGGGACGCGCAACACGACGTTCGAGAACCTGCATGCAGCCGGCAGCACCTCGCTGCCCATTACACGCGGCGTCATCGAGGCGCTGCGCGACGAGCCAGACCAAGACCTGCTGGCGCGACGTCTCGCGTCCGAGGTCGCGTTGTCGTCCGTGCTGGAGAAGGCATTGCTGCTCCAGCGGACCCTGCTGACCGGCAAGAAGGAACCCAACGTGGCGGCCAACCAGTTGGCGGTCGAGGCCGTGAACCACGAGAGCGACACGCTCGATCAGGAGATCCGCAACCTCAAGACCGAACTTGAACTGCGGCGCGAACTGGCGAACAACTCGCCCATGGCCATCATCCAGCGCCACGGGACGCGCGCGGCCGGCTCGCGCGGCATCTACGAAGGCGACCCGGTGCCCGACCGCCTCGATCGGTTGCAGCGGGGCAACCCGGGAGGCACGCCATGAACGCGGCCTGGCTGCGCCCGCGCTGGCTTTTCAGCCGGCGCGCGGCAAAGGCGCTGCTCCTGGCGGTGGTCATCATCGCCGCGGCCGTGGGCGCCAATCTCGTCGGCATCTACCTCGTCGGCAGCGTTGCCGGCTGGGAGCGGTGGCTGGCTGCCAGCGCGGGCTACTTCCTGGTGTGGCGGCTGTGCCTGTACGGCGCGACGGTCTATGGCTGGGTCTGGATGCGCCGCCGGCTGCTGGCCCGCGAGGAAGACGCGCAAGCGCGGCGACGCCTGGTGCGCAGCGAGATCGCCGGCGTCGTCGCCATCGTGGCGCTGGAAGCCAGCCTGCTGATGCAGAGCTGAAGAGGGAGCCGCGCCATGACGCTTTTTACGACCGACTACCTGGAGTACTACCTGACGCTGGTGTCCTGGATCGTCAACAACGGCATCTGGGCGGTGCTGGTGTCGAGCGGAGTATTCGCGCTGCCGTTCGTCGCCATCATCGTGCAGGAGTGGTTGAAGGCCCGTGCGGAAGGTGCCGACGAAGGCAACAAGGGCGTGCTCTCGGCTGCGCGCATCGAGAACCGGGTCTTCGTCGCCATCGTGGTGGTGATGTTCGCTGGCATCCCGTTCATCGACGTGGACCTCAACACCATCCAGTACGACAGCTCGCGCTCGGCCCAGTGCCAGGTCAGCGTGCCGCAGCCCACGGATACCGGCTGGTCGCAGTCCTTCAGCACCATCAACAACCAGTCGGCGAAGGTGCCGGTCTGGTGGGCTTTCATGCACGCGCTCTCGCGCGCCGTCACGAGCGCCTCGGTGGCGGCGATCCCATGCGGCACGGACCTGCGGCAGATGCGCATGGAGATCGACGCGACCCGCATTGACGACCCGGTACTGGCTCAGGAAGTAGCGGATTTCTCGCGGGATTGCTATGGGCCTGCGCGGGCCAAATTGTTCATGCAGCGCCCTCAGCTTGATGAGCAGCAGATGCACGACGTGACCTGGATAGGGTCGAGGTTTTTCACGGGCACGGGCGGCTACTACGACACCTACCGCTCAAGCACGCCGCGCGACGACTGGCCCTACGACAGCACCCGCGATGCGGGGCTTGCACAGGTGGGCAGCGGTGGCGGCTACCCGACCTGCAGGCAGTGGTGGGCCGATGGCGGAAATGGCCTGCGGGCACGCCTGCTGGGACAGGTGGACCCGAACCTGTTGAATCGCCTGGCAGGCTGGGCCGGGTTCCTGAGCAGGGCCGAGGTGGACGACTCGGTGATCCGCGCCATCGCGTCACCGCGGCAACAGAAATTGAACCAGGGTAGCGTCTATACGGACTATGGCGGCCAGATCGACAAGACCTTGCCGAACATCGTGACGCGGGCCACGGGAGACGTTGGGATGGCCGTCGGCGCGATTGCCGCGTTTCCCGCCATGGACGTCGTGAGACAGTCTCTGCCCATGGTCCTCGCCTTGCTCAAGATGGCGCTGGTCATCTGCATCCCGCTTGTGCTGGTCGTAGGCACCTACGATCTGAAGACGGTCGTTACCGTCAGCGTCGTGCAGTTCGCGCTCTTCTTCACGGACTTCTGGTTTCAGCTTGCGCGCTGGATCGATTCGACGATCCTGGATGCGCTCTATGGCTGGGGGTTCGGCTGGAATCGGCCGCACACCAACTTCGACCCGCTGGTGGGGCTGAACAACGCCTTCGGAGACATGCTCCTGATGTTTGTCACGGGCACGATGTTCATCGTACTGCCTACGTTCTGGATCATGGCCTTGGCTTGGGCGGGCGTTCGTGCCGGCAACGTGTTGCAAGGCCTCGCAGGAGCCACCGGAGATGCCAAGGCTGCTGGCGGAAGGGGAGGAAGCATTGCGATCAATGCAGTGTCGAAGAAGTGATCGCTGCTAGTCGTCCTCGACATGAGGATCAATGCGGAAACCGTCGTAGGTGTATAGGCCGAATCCTGCTGGTCCGTTTCGCCACTCTGGCTCGGGCAACTCCTCGCCCAAGTCGGTGTTGCGGGCCATCCAGGCAACCACCATGACGCACACCATCACCAGGGCCAGCCAGAAGGTGGTGTACAGCAGCACCCCGAGCGCAGCCAGCTTAACCATCCACACGAGCGCGGTGGCTCCAGCCGTCGGCATGCCCTTGGAAACCAACCAGTTCGACGCCCGCCGTTCACAGCGCGCGTAGGCACGCCATCCGCGGCCAAAGGCGCGGCCGAGGCGTTCTGCGGTGCTGGTGCGAGTCGTGGTGTTCATGGTCGTCTCCTACTGCTGAGGGATGCCTATTTCAGTTTGGTCCATTTCATTCTGTTTAGGGCTTCAATGTGTTCTCTTGCTGCTTCAGGACGCTTCGTCATCCGGTTCCAACGGGCCAGGGTCGGGCTCCACGCCGATGCGGTATGTAGCAACGAAACGCGGCCAGTCCACATGGTCAACGAGATCGATGTCCTCGATGACACTGACCTTCGCGCTGGCACGCTCGAACAGCGCGATGCTCTTGGCGGGATAGTTGTTGCGCGACGGATAGAGCACCCCGTCGAACAGCACCTGGCCGTCATCTCCAAGCATCGCATGCACCTGGGCCGACACCTGCTGCGTGTGCGTGTAGTCGCGGCTGGCCAACTGCTCCAGGTTCAGGCCGAAGTAGCCCGCCATGACGCCCGGCGCCGTGAGGTCGGCCAGAAGCACGTCGTCCATCACGCCCACTGCGCGCACCATCCGGCTCTGGACTTCTTTCAGCGCGATCGAGCGCTTCGTGTCCGCAAGCCACTGGTGCTTATGAAACACCGACTCCATCAGCGCCGTGGGCAGGTCGCGCCCCAGGTAGAGCACCCCGTAGGCCTGGGCCGGGTCATCGTAGCGATTGGTGCTGCTGCGGCCATAGTACAGCGGGCTGCCCCGATAGACGACGCGGCTCACATGCTGGAGCAGCTCACCGGCATCGATCAGGAACGAAGGCAGCTCGTGGCTCATGGCGATCTCGCTTCAATGCACCTGAACGCCCAGCACGTTGAACACGGCCTCGGCCACGTCGTCGATCGTGCCATGCGTCACCGCATCCACTGGCGAGCGGCCGCCCAAACCTTCGAGCGGTTCGGACAGTGCGCGGTAGATCGTCCAAGGGTCGATGCCCTCGACCTCCTGAAGCACGGTTTGGGTCAACTGCTGCTTCACCGGGTCGAGCTGCCAGTCGGGCAGTTTCTGGCCTCGCGGCCCCACGTTCAGCGCCAGCAGCCGACGGGCGAGGATGTCCTTGTAGATCTGCTGGCGCGACTTGTCCGCCAGCTTGGCGTACTCCGCGGGCGGCAGGTTGTGCGGCTGGTTGAAGGTTTCCAGCAGCACGGCGCGGCCTCGCTGGACGTCGGTTTCAGTCGGCGCCCAGCGCGTCTCAGCGCGCAGCGCAGCCGTCTTACGCTTCAAGGCGTGCTCCACCGTTTCACCTTCGAGGTTGGCTGGCAGCTTTACCGCCTCCACGCGCTCGTGAATGAACGCCTGCAACTCGGCCGCGAAAGCCGGCGCATCCCGGATTTCGACGGTATCCGCGAAGCGGCGCACATCCTCCACGGTGACACGCGGCAGACGGTCGGCAATGAATTCAATGGCGGTGGGCATGGTCATCTCCCAGGTAGGTTTGAGACAGGACTTACTCTAGTCGCCTTTGTCGCATTTGTCAACTTTGACGCCTAGAGAGCAACCTACCTGGCGAAAACAGCGTCTCCGCAGCATAGGCCGAGGCCAGCGGCTGGTCGCCGCGCAATCCATTCGTGCGGGTTCCACATTGACGCTGGAACCGCAACCCAGGCCCCGCTATACCGAAACGGTTAAAGGCCAAAGGGCCGAAACGGCAAGGGAATGGGGTGCAAGGGGAAAGGCCCTACCTCGAAAAGGCAAAAAGGCCTCCCGGTCGGCCCGCCACAGGACACCCGCATGCTCTCCCTGTTCCAGCGAAAACGGCCCCCGGTCGCCGGCGCGCCACCGCCAGCACCCGCCACCGTCCTCCCGAAAGGGTTGATGCGGCCCGAGTCGGCCGCATCGCTGCTGGCCACCCCGCGCCGGCAGAAGCTGCTGGAGCACATTTGGCAGCGCACCTCGCTGTCGCGCAGGCAATTCGCCACGCTGTACCGAGCGCCCCTGGAACGCTACGCCGAGCTGGTCCAGGCCTTCCCGGCCTCCGAGGCGCATCACCATGCCTATCTGGGCGGCATGCTCGACCACGGCCTCGAAATCGTCGCCTACAGTCTGAAACTGCGGCAGTCCCATCTGCTGCCCATCGGCGCCAGCCCCGAAGACCAAGCGGCACAGTCCGAAGCCTGGACCGCCGCCGTCGCCTACGCCGCGCTGCTGCACGACATCGGCAAGATCGCCGTCGATCTGCACGTCGAGCTGGCCGACGGCAGCATCTGGCACCCTTGGCACGGCCCGCTGCGCCAGCCATACCGATTCCGCTACCGCGACGATCGCGAGTACCGCCTGCACAGCGCCGCGACAGGTTTGCTCTACCACCAACTGCTCGACCGTGAGGCCCTGGACTGGCTCAGCGGCTATCCGTCCCTGTGGGCACCACTGCTCTACGTCCTGGCCGGGCAGTACGAGCACGCCGGCGTACTGGGCGAACTTGTCGTGCAGGCAGACCGGGCCTCGGTGGCCCAGGAGCTGGGCGGCGATCCGGCCCGCGCCATGGCTGCGCCCAAGCACGCGCTGCAGCGCAAGCTGCTCGACGGGTTGCGCTACCTGCTCAAGGAACAGTTGAAACTGAACCAGCCGGAAGCCTCCGATGGCTGGCTCACCGACGATGCCCTGTGGCTGGTGAGCAAAACGGTCTCGGACAAACTGCGTGCGCACCTGCTGTCCCAAGGCGTCGATGGCATCCCTGCGAACAACACCGCGGTGTTCAACGTCCTCCAGGATCACGGCATGTTGCAGCCGGCGCCCGACGGCAAGGCTATTTGGCGCGCGACCATAACCAGTTCCACCGGCTGGTCCCACTCGTTCACCCTGTTGCGCCTCGCTCCTGCGCTGATCTGGGAATCTGGCGAGCGACCGACGCCTTTTGCAGGCACGGTAGCGATCGACGCGGCAGTCGCCGAAAACGACGCCGAGGCGCCGAAAATGCCGCCTGCGGCCATGGCGAAGGCAGCCCCGAACGGTCAGAAACTTCCATCTTGGGAAGGCAGTAGTACCGTCACCGCCTCACCGCCTAAGGCCCAGCCCGTGTCCGATGTCATGGAGGACATGCTGGCAATGGTGAGCACGAGCGGCTCGCCTGGTGCCGAGCAGGATGTGGAGCCGGTCGCACAGAGAAGCTACCCCGCAGACCCCAGCACTCCTATGCCAGCGACTGCCGCAGTGCTTCCTTCGCCACCACCATCTACTGCTAAACCACCCCTAACAGCAGCGCCCCCGTCAGGCGAACATTTCATGATGTGGCTGAAACAGGGAATTGCTTCGCGCCGGCTCATCATCAACGACGCAAAAGCGCTCGTGCATTCCGTGAATGACACGGCCTACTTGGTCAGCCCAGGTGTGTTCCAGCGCTACGTCCAGGAGCACCCTCATGTCGGCACGCTGGCACGGCAGGACAAGATGCCGGATTGGCAGTGGGTGCAGAAGCGCTTTGAGAAACTGGGGTTGCATCGAAAGCACGACAGCGGCTTGAACATCTGGATCTGTGAAGTCACCGGGCCGCGCAAGTCCCGGAAGCTGCATGGGTATTTGCTGATCGATGCGAATTGGTTGTTCGATGCAGTACCACCCAACAATCCTTATCTCAGAGTTACGCAAGAGATTTGAGCATGGAGTCCTACGTGGCGGTGAGATACGGTAGAGTTCGCCTTGGTAGGTTAGCGGCTAGCCAAGGTGTCCAGCACAAAGTCAGCGCGTTGCGCCACTCTGATCTTGGGCAACCGCGATACCGCATAGCCCAGCGCTGGATAGGTGCGCTGAAGCCGCTCGAATTCAGCCCGCGCTTCATCCATGCTGTGACGGCGTTCTTCGTCCTGCACATAGATTTCAGGCCACGGCGGGGCCAGAAAGATGCGCGAGTGGTAGCGATGCGACTGGGCAATCGTGTCCAGAATAGTAGTGCCGTCCAGTGCCTGGGGTGCTGCCGCCGCGTCGATCAGGCCACGGTCGAAGAACACCCATTGCGTATTGCTGCGTGGCGCATTGGCATGGTTGTCTAGCGCAAGGTCGATGGCCCCGCGCAGGAAGGCCGTCATGTCGAGCCACGGCAGGGCCTGGCCGCCCGTGCGTGTTTGTTCCTGAACGATACGCCGTCCAGGCTCCTCAATTACGGCATCCCTGGATTTCCATTCAACCCCCACAAACGAGAACGACGATCAACTATCTCCTGAAAGGCCATCAGCATCCATCAAGGCCAGCATGCCAACAATGAGTGCGTGCATGCCCTGTTGAGTTCGGCCTCCATCTCGGCTTCCTCCGTCGCACGGTCTGCATCCACGACGGGTTCCCGTTCGGCGACCGAGTACACCGTGTCGGCCACGGCAAGGCAGTGGAACGCCACGGTGGTCAACAGCCAGCGCGCATGCTCCATCGATATGCCGTAGGCCTGAGCGATGTGGCGTTGGTGGCCGACGATTTTGTCGAGCATGGGCTGGGTCGCCGCCAGACGGCGGATCACGTTGGGTACGCCTTGCCGTCGCCAAGATGCTTGGGCTTGAGCATCGGCGTCTCGTGGGCGTGCAGCACCACGTGGCGACGCAGTTCGTCATCCAGCGCCTTTACCATCGGCTGCAGTTGCGCGCCGCACGCACCGACCCACTGTGCCAGCGTCGAGCGGGCAACAGTAAGTCTGATGCTCTTTGCGCATTCAGATGAATGCATTACGCCCATACGAAATCCGAAATCAGCTCGGCCGCGCACAGCAGATGGCAGTTGTCTATGGCTGTAAATGCGCTTCCCGCAGAGCCATGTCCTCTCTCAGAATACGCTGGATCTCCAGTATCGCGGCCGCGCTCTGTTGCACGCTGTGCCCCGAAATAATGACTTTCTCGGACTGTGCGCCGGGAAGATGTGCGCTGCGATAAGGCACAAGACCGTCATCGGAATCATCGAGGGCCACTTCGGAATTGGCTTGGGCCACGATCGAGTGATAGCGCACCTGGGATGAGATGGGAAAGCCCGCCGCCGTACGCACGAACGGATCGTTTTCGTCGAGATTGTTCACGCTATTGGGAATGGTTGCCAGGCTTTCACGGCTGCTGGCGGCCGCATTGGGTGCCAGTGTATGGGCGAGTTCTTCGAGCACCGTAATGGGAAAGCGGATAAATCCCGCCATCCAGCGCCCCAGGCGTCCACCCGCGACCGATGTGCCCCGATGAGGCGCCGCGATGAAGATGGCACTGCTGACATTCGGGAAGGGCTCGAAGCGCAACATGGGATCAATGCGCCTGATCTGCTGCGGCGTCAACCGACTGTGATCCGCAGCCAATTGCACCAGCGATTGATCGGTTGACGACACCATCAACCGCGCGATGACCCCGCCCATGCTATGCCCCACCAGCACGAGGTCGGACGACGCCGGCGCTTGGCCGGATGGGTCGAAATGCGTCAGCGTATCCCCGAGCGCCCTGCGAATCATGGCGTGGTTCAACGCGACTGGCATGTTGGTCGGGTAGTAGACCTGCCAGATCTGGTAATGCTGGCGCAGGGCCTCATCGCCCAGGATTTCGTTGGCGAGTTCCACCCAGGCTTCAGGGCTGCTGGCCAGTCCGTGCAGCATGACGATGATCCGCCTGTTCGGATCGTAGGGCTGCATCAAGTAGACGTGCGGGCGGTCGATGCCACCCTCGCGCCCGAGCAGGCTGCGCAGCGACTGGCGGTTGAAATTGGCACGGGCCAGCCATACGCCATAGCCGGCCGTGAAATTGGCCGCCAGCGGCACACGTTGGCCGCGCAGCATAATGGCCGATTCCACATAGGGGTCATGCACCGTCAGACGGGCTGTACGAGCATGCAGCACGCTGTCCAAGTTGTCTCCGTCGGGATGCAGCAGAACCGTCATGGACGGCGCGGGCATCTCGCTCCAGGGCAGCGGTTGCTGATCATGTTTTGCCGCTGGGCGACCACCCCGAGTTGGGGCGGCGCTCAGGGACTCGTCCGGAATGACCGCCACAAGCTCGGCGCCAAAGCCGTCGCGCCGGTAGAGGCTACGCAATCCACGGAAAGACAGGGACGAGGCTGGCAGGAGTTCGGCTGGCACCGCCGTACTGCCCGGTAAGCGCGCGCCGCGCATATCCAGCTTCAGTTCCCAGCCTGCAATGTTCCAACTGGTCTGGTCGGGCAACTGCGTCGGCATTTGTTGCCGAACTTCGAACATGCCGGTGGCCGCATGCTCGACGGCATAGTTATACCAATCCCGCACTTGGGTCTGGCGATCCTCGAAGGCCCGCTCTCCCGGAGTATGGTCACCAAGGAACAGATAAGCATAGGCATAGCGAATCGTCTCAAGCCAGGCGGCTTGCTGCGCTGAGCCGGGCTTCATGGCCTGAGCCTGCGCCAGCCATAGTTCGGACAGTGCAGCCAGGCGTCTATCCGTGGCGACCCCCGTCACGGTAGCCAAGGCCTCCGCGCACTCCGAGGAGATCGGCTTTGCGCATGCCTGCTCATCCAATGCCGCCACCCTGATGGTCTGGACAGTCGCATCGCTGAGCTTGCCACGTGTCAGGATGTCGCCGCGCTTGAGTTCGATGGCCTCCCTGGCAGGTAGCGTATGAACTTCAACCACTGGGCCGAACTCGCGCAGGATCGAGCAGCCCCCCAGCAGCAGCGGAGCAAGAGCGGCGCATGCAATGAGAAGGCAGGCCTGCGGGAACCTCATGGATTCACCTCGTTGGCAGGGATGCCTGGCACGCCTTGTCGAATCGACATCGAGAAGTCATCCTCTGACACATCGGAAGCAAGGGCACGTTCGTTGATATGCCCCAGTGCCTGCAATTCATCGTAACGATAGCCAGGCGTCAATCCATGCAGGTCGTAGACGTACCGCGCAAAATATCCAGACAGCAGCAGGCGATAGTCCATTGGCAATGCGGGCGCAATGACCCGGGCCAGCTCGAATACGATGGTCGTGCAGTTGCTGGTCAACGTGTTGTAGAAGCGCGGCGTGCGTTGCAATTCATTGGCCACGCTCAGGTACTCCAGAAACAACGCGCGGACATTCGCCTGACTCATCTGCAAGCGATAGAGGTAAACGTCCTCGCCTCGCACATTGCTGCGCGTGCGAACGATGTCGCGCTCATCGGCGGCCACCAGGACCTGCTCGAACTGACGGAAGAATCCTCCTACCGCCGAGAAGGACTCATGGCGTTCCTTGCGAATTTCCAGCGAGAACACCACGCGTTCACCGCCATCGAAGCCGAACGACACCAGGGTGTGGGCGATGTGCGGCCCCATCCAGTAGGAAAGCACCAAGTCGGCGCTGCGCAGACGATCCAGGTCGTATGTGCGGCTCTCCCACTGCGGGGTGTAGTCGGTTTCGCTGCGCCACTGGAAGTTGCGCACATTATTCAGGTGAACATGGTTGCCGTCGATCCTGGCCTCCAGCAACTGGGCGACATCGTCAGCCCATACACGCTGGTGTGACGGCTGCAGCGTCCCCCACCACATGAGCAGGGAGGCGGCTGCGATCACAAATGCGAATCCGGCGATGTTGCGATTGCGCCGCCCAAGCAAGCCCGCCCGCGACAAGACAACGGTCACACCCAACGTAGACCACATGGCAATGACGAACCATCGCACCACCGAAGGTCCCGGCATCTGATGCCACAGAGCCAGCGCACCCCACACAGTCAGCAGCAGTACCACAAAGCCGATCGCCAAGCCTGCAAGGGCGCGCAGGACTATGTGCATCACTCCGCTCATTGAGGCTGCAAAAGCTCAAGCAACAGTTGCCGGTGCGCATCCCGTAACTGCACCAGCGAGATGGAAGGACTGCCCTTGGACAGCATCGAGGAACTCAGCCACAGCACTGCGGGCGCGAGCGCCAACGGGAAGAAGTGTTCGGTCAAGACGCCTGGGCGAATGACGCCTCGGCGTATGTTGCGGTGGATGATGGTCTGCGCCCGCTCTTTCAGCCCGAGCGCAACTTCGTTGTGCCAACGCTGCACCAGCTCTGGAGTTCGGGCGCTTTCGGCCAGAAGCAGCCGGTAGATCGACATCGTGGCAGGGGAGCTGAAGGTCGCGTACAGGCGATCCAGGTAGACATCTACCAGCTCTGGCAACGTCAGATCCTCATCCGGGAGCCAGCCCTGGAAATCACAAATCTGCTTCGTCGTACGTTCGAGCAAGGCGTGAAAAATTTCTTCCTTGCTTTTGAAGTGGGCATAGATGCCAGCCTTGGACAAGCCCGCGCATTCCGCCAGGCGCTCCATCGACACTGCGTTGTATGTCCGATCCGCGAATTCGACCAGGGCCGCGTCGAGTATTTCCTCTTTCCTGGCGGCAGAGGACAGGTAGCGGCGCTTGTTGTCTGGCGCGTCATCTTTCTTGGGTGGCATTCAAAGGCTCTGTTCAAAGATCTGAGGGGATTTGTTTTCAGATTTCACAATGCAGATCAACACAGGGCGCGAGTGAACCCGGCACATCGGGTTACGACACAGGAAGAGCGCCCTATCAACCAGCCGGGGAACACGGGGATGCACATATCAACAAGGAGATGAAGTGGGCTTGACAGCACTTGCAAGCAAGAAAGTAGGGCCTGCGGACACCAGCCACGAACCCCGCATTGCGGGGGTGGCAGCCATTCCCTCCTCTGCGACCAGACCCTCTTCAGCCCGATACCTGTACGGAACGTGACCATGCTCCCAACTTCCCCGTTGTTTCCCGCGTTCAGATTGCGCGCTGCCTCGTTGGCCCTGAGCGCCGTCGTCTTGACCGGCTGCATGTCGCTCGCTCCGGCGCCAGACACCCCGCCATTGCCCGTGCCCGAAGCCTGGCCCGCGCATCTTGGATCAGGCACCGACGGCGCCCACGCGGGAGAGCTTGCCTGGCAGGCGTACTTCACCGACCCCCTGCTGCAACGCCTCATCGAGACCGCGCTGGAAAACAACCGCGACCTGCGCGTGGCCGCGCTGCGCGTCGAGGAAGCCAGCGCCACATTCCGCATTCAGCGCTCGGATCGTTTTCCTGCCATGGGCGTGGGCGCCCAAGGTGGACGCGCGCGCGTCCCTGGCGACCTGAACATGTCGGGCCGATCGCAGGTGGGCGGCGAGTACCGGGCCGAGGTGGGTTTGACCACCTGGGAACTGGATCTGTGGGGTCGGATCCGCAACCTGGAAGACGCCGCCCTGCAAACTTGGCTGGCTTCCGACGCGGCTCGCCAGGCCGTCCATTTGGCGCTGATCGCCCAGGTGGCAGACGGCTATCTTGGCCTGCGCGAGATCGACGAACGCGTGGCGATCGCACGGCAAACCGTGACCACCCGCGAGGAGTCCTATCGCATTTTCCGGCGCCGCGTCGAAGTCGGCTCGACCTCGAAGCTGGATCTCACACAGGTCCAGACCCTGCTGAACCAAGCTCAGGCGCTGCTGACGCAGCTTGAGCAAGCTCGCACCACGCAACTGCACGCCCTGGCACTGCTGGTAGGCGCTGATCCCGGCCCGCTGCCCGCCAAGGCACCCTTCGATGAAACGACGGTTCTGGCTGAGCTGCGGGCCGGTCTGCCTTCGGAGCTGCTGGTCAGTCGCCCGGACATCATTTCCGCCGAACACCAATTGCGTGCCAGCAATGCCCACATCGGCGCGGCCCGCGCGGCGTTCTTGCCGCGCATTGCGCTGACCGGCAGCTTCGGCACGGCCAGCTCCGACTTGAATGGCTTGTTCGATTCCGGCAGTCGCGCCTGGACCTTCATGCCCACCCTGTCGCTGCCCATCTTCGATGGCGGGCGCCGCCGCGCCAATCTGGAGCTGAGCGAAGTGCGCCGCGACATCGCCGTCGCCGGATACGAAAAAACCATTCAATCGGCCTTCCGCGAGGTGGCCGATGCGCTGAGCGCAAAGCACTGGCTGGCTGAGCAGTTGACGATCCAGAGAGCCAACCTGGAAGCGCAAAGCGAACGCGCACGCCTGGCCAAGTTGCGCTACGACAACGGCTCGGCCGCCTTCTTGGAAGTGCTGGATGCCCAACGCGATCTGCTGGGAGCCCAGCAACAACTGGTACAGGCGCGCCGCGCGCTGCTGTCCAGCCAAGTGGCGCTGTATGCCGCGCTCGGCGGCGGCACCCTCGCCGCAGCCGGCGAGGCACAGGGTGCGGCCTCGACTCCCGCTTCCACCCCATCAACCCGTTAAGGCACGCCGAACCCATGACTGTCTCCCCCTCTCTCAAGAAAAAACTCCTGGTCGCTTTCGCTGCAGCGGTTGTTGCCGCGCTGGCCTGGTGGAGCTGGACGAGGTTTACCGACAGCGGCCCGGGCGAAGGATTCGTCAACGGCAATGGCCGCATCGAAGCCACCGAGATCGACGTGGCCACCAAGCTTCCCGGCCGCATCGAAGACATCCTGGTGCGTGAAGGCGATTTCGTCACAGCCGGCCAGCCACTGGCCAAGATGCGGCTGGAAACGCTGGAAGCGCAGCGCGACGAGGCCCTGGCCATGCGTCAGCAGGCTGAGCATTCGGTGACCGCGGCGCAGGCACAGGTGGCGCTGCGTGAAGCCGACGTGACTGCCGCCTTGGCTCTGGTTGGTCAGCGCGAGTCGGAACTGGACGCCGCGCAACGGCGCCTGACACGCTCCAGCACGCTGTCGAGTGAGGGAGCCGCCTCGATCCAGGAACTGGACGATGACCGGGCGCGCGTACGGGGCGCCCAGGCGACCCTCGCGGCCAGCAAGGCACAGGCCGCCGCTGCCCGCGCCGCGGTCGAAGCCGCCAGGGCGCAGCTTGTCGGCGCGCAGTCCAGCGTGTCCGCCGCTACGGCCAGTATCAGCCGCATCGAAGCCGACATCCGCGACAGCGAACTGCGGTCTCCGCGCGACGGACGGGTTCAGGTGCGTGTCGCGCAACCCGGCGAGGTGCTTGGAGCGGGCGGACGTGTCTTGAACCTCCTTGATCTGTCGGACGTGTACATCACCTTCTTCCTGCCCGAAACCGTGGCCGGCCGCGTTGCGCTGGGTTCGGAGGTTCGCATCATTCTGGATGCCGCGCCCGAGTATGTGATTCCAGCCACCGTTTCCTTCGTCGCCAGCGCAGCGCAGTTCACCCCCAAGACGGTGGAAACCGCCAGTGAGCGACAAAAGCTGATGTTTCGCGTGCGCGCACAGATCTCGCAGGAGCTGCTGCGTGAGCACCTGAACCAGGTCAAGACCGGTCTGCCCGGCGTAGCCTGGGTCAAGCTCGACGCCAAGGCCGAGTGGCCTCAGAACCTCTCCGTTCGTGTGCCGGAGTAAGGTATGAGCCACAGCGCGCAGCTCGCGACCGTTGCAAGTGTCCGCCAGGTAAGACTGCGCTACCGCGACGTCATTGCCTTGGATGGCATTGACCTGGACATCCCCGCTGGACGGATGGTCGGTCTGATCGGCCCCGACGGCGTGGGTAAGTCCAGCCTGCTCTCGTTGCTGGCCGGTGTGCGCATCATCCAGGAAGGCACGGTCGAGGTGCTCGGTGGCGACATGGCCAGCAAGGCCCACCGCAAGCTGGTGTGCCCGCGCATCGCCTACATGCCGCAGGGGTTGGGCAAGAACCTGTATCCGACGCTCTCGGTCGAGGAGAATCTGCAATTCTTCGCGCGGCTGTTCGGCCATGACGCGCCCGAGCGCCGCCAGCGCATCGATGAGCTGACCCAGGCCACGGGCCTGTTCAAATTCCTGGCACGTCCGGCAGGCAAGCTCTCCGGGGGCATGAAGCAGAAGCTGGGCTTGTGCTGCGCGCTGATTCACGACCCGGATTTCCTGATTCTCGATGAACCGACGACCGGCGTGGATCCGCTGGCGCGCGCACAGTTCTGGGATCTGATCGAACGCATCCGCGCCGACCGCCCCGGCATGAGCGTGATCGTGGCCACCGCCTACATGGACGAGGCGCAGCGCTTCGACTGGCTCGCCGCCATCGACGACGGCAAGGTTCTCGCCACCGGCACACCGCAGGAGTTGCTGGAAAGAACAGGCAGCCCGAACCTGGAAGAGGCGTTCATCCGCCTGCTCCCAGAAGAGAAAAAGCGCGGGCACAAACCGGTGGTCATTCCTCCCTTGCCGGAAGACGGCGCCGACGACATCGCCATCGAGGCCAAAGGGCTGACCATGCGCTTCGGCGACTTCGTCGCCGTCGACAGCGTGTCCTTCCGCATCCGGCGCGGTGAAATCTTCGGCTTCCTCGGCTCCAACGGCTGCGGCAAGTCTACGACGATGAAGATGCTCACCGGGCTACTGCCGGCGAGCGAGGGACGAGCCTGGCTGTTCGGTCATGAGGTGGACCCGCATGACTTGGACACCCGCCGCCGCGTCGGCTACATGTCGCAGGCATTCTCGCTCTACAGCGAAATCACGGTACGCCAGAACCTGGAGTTGCACGCCAAGCTGTTCAGCGTGCCCCCGAAGGACATTCCGGGCCGCGTCGAAGAGATGGTGGAGCGCTTCGGCCTGGTGGAAGTCATCGACAGCTTGCCGGCCAGCCTGCCTCTGGGCATACGCCAGCGCCTGTCGCTGGCAGTCGCCATGGTGCACAAGCCCGAACTGTTGATTCTGGACGAGCCGACCTCCGGGGTCGATCCAGTAGCGCGCGATGCATTCTGGCGGCTGCTCATCGAGCTGTCACGTCGCGACCGGGTGACGGTCTTCATTTCCACCCACTTCATGAACGAGGCCGAACGCTGCGACCGCATGTCAATGATGCATGCGGGCAAGGTGCTCGACAGCGACGTGCCCGCCAAGCTGGTCGAGAAGCGCGGCGCTAAAACCCTCGAAGAGGCCTTCATCGGCTACCTCATCGAAGCCGAGGGCGGCACGGTCGCTCCCGCCGGCCCCACCGAGGCCGCCAATACGGCGATTCAGACGCCAGCGACACACACTGAGCACATCGGGCACAACGCTGAAGGCTTCAGCCTGCGCCGCATGCTCAGCTATCTGTGGCGCGAAGCACTGGAACTGCAGCGCGATCCGGTGCGCGCCACCCTGGCGCTGGGCGGTTCGCTGCTGCTGATGTTCGTGATCGGCTTCGGTATCACCTTGGACGTCGAGGACCTGAGCTATGCGGTGCTCGATCGCGACCAAACCACGCTCAGCCAAAGCTACACGCTGAACCTGGCCGGCTCGCGCTACTTCACAGAGCACCCGCCTATCGTCGATTACGAGGATCTCGACCGGCGCATGCGCAGCGGCGAACTGTCATTGGCCATCGAAATCCCCGCTGGCTTTGCCCGCGATGTGTTGCGGGGCCAGAACGTGCAGATCGGCGCCTGGC
The DNA here is from genome assembly GCF_042665215.1 of Hydrogenophaga atypica. Lineage (NCBI taxonomy): Bacteria > Pseudomonadati > Pseudomonadota > Betaproteobacteria > Burkholderiales > Comamonadaceae > Hydrogenophaga > Hydrogenophaga atypica. Next base: position 10,722 of record NZ_JBHTCA010000001.1, on the reverse strand, counting down.
TCGATGGCGCCATGCCGCAACGCGCGGAAACCGTCCAGGGCTACGTTCAGGGCATGCACCAGCACTGGCTGCTGGCACAGGCCAGCGAGCGTGGCGGCGCCAGCGCAGCCGGCAATGCCAGCGTCGAGACGCGCTTTCGCTACAACCCCGATGTCAAGAGCCTGCCGGCCATGGTGCCGGCGGTGATTCCGTTGTTGCTGCTCATGCTGCCTGCGATGCTGACCGCGCTGGCGGTGGTGCGCGAGAAGGAGACGGGCTCGATCACCAATCTCTACGTGACGCCGGTCACGCGCATCGAGTTCCTGCTTGGCAAGCAACTGCCCTATGTCGGTCTGGCCATGGTGAACTTCCTGCTGATGAGCCTGCTCGCGGTCACCGTCTTCGGTGTGCCGGTCACGGGCAGCTTCTTCACCCTGTCGCTGGCCGCGCTGATCTTCTCCTTCGCCGCGACAGGCATGGGGCTGCTGGCCTCGGCCGTCACGCGCAGCCAGATCGCCGCCATGTTCTTTGCCATGATCGGCACCATCATTCCGGCCACCCAGTTCGCCGGCCTGATCGATCCCGTGTCCTCGCTTGAAGGCTCCAGCAAGTTCATCGGCGAGATCTACCCCGCCACGCACATGATCTCCATCAGCCGTGGCGTGTTCAGCAAAGCGCTCGGCCTGGCCGATCTGGCGGGGCCGTTGTGGTCGATGCTGCTGTCGGTTCCGGTGATTCTCGGTGCGGCCGTTTTGCTACTCAAGAAGCAGGAGCGCTGAGATGCGCAGAAGAAACGTTGCCAACATCTACGACCTCGGTGTCAAGGAGCTGTGGAGCCTTTGGCGTGATCCGATGATGCTCGTGCTCATCGTCTATGTGTTCACCGCGTCGGTCTACACCTCGGCCACGTCCATGCCGGAGACGCTGCACAACGCGCCCATCGCCATCGTCGACGAGGATAATTCGGCGCTGTCCCAGCGGGTTGCCTCGGCCTTCTACCCCCCGCAGTTCACCCAGCCGGCCATGATCGACTATAGAGACGTGGACCCGGGCATGGACGCGGGGCTGTACACCTTCGCCCTGGTTATTCCGCCCAACTTCCAGCGTGACGTGCTGGCGGGGCGATCGCCCGCCGCGCAGCTCAATGTCGATGCCACCCGAATGAGTCAAGCCTTCACCGGCAGTGGCTATATCCAGCAGATCTTCACCGGTGAAGTCAATGAGTTCGTCAAGCGTTACCGCGGCACCGACGCGCCACCCGTGGATCTGGCCTTGCGCGCACGCTTCAACCCCGCCCTCGACAAGGCTTGGTTCGGCTCGGTGGTGCAGATCATCAACCACATCACGCTGCTGTCCATCATCCTGACCGGCGCAGCACTGATCCGCGAGCGCGAGCACGGCACCATCGAACACCTGCTGGTGATGCCGGTTACACCCGCGCAGATCATGCTCTCCAAGGTCTGGTCGATGGCCCTGGTCGTGCTGATCGCCTCCTTCCTGTCGCTCACCCTCATGGTGCGCGGCGTCCTGGGCGTGCCCATCGAGGGCTCCATCGCGCTGTTCTTCGCCGGTGCAGCGCTCAGTCTGTTCGCCACCACCTCGATGGGCATCTTCATCGCCACCCTGGCGCGCAACATGCCGCAGTTCGGTATGTTGATGATGCTGACCATCATGCCGCTGCAGATGCTCTCGGGTGGCACCACGCCACGCGAAAGCATGCCCGAGATAGTGCAGAACATCATGCTGATCGCACCCACCACCCATTTCGTGGAACTGAGCCAGGCCATCCTTTATCGGGGCGCGGGGCTGGAGACGGTGTGGCAGCCCTTCCTGGCGCTGGCCTTGATCGGCGCGGTGCTGTTTTTCCTGTCGCTGGCACGCTTTCGCAAAACGATCGGCCAGATGGCCTGATCGTTTGACCGCCCGATTGGGCATTTCAACCCAAGCAAGGAGTTTGACCATGAGCAATGAAACCATCCCCCTCAACCTCTTCAAGGCGAACCTGGAACTGCAACTGCGCCTGCAGCGCCTGATGCAGGAAAACGGCCAGCAATGGCTGGAGAACGCCACGCGCGCGGGCAGCGAAAACATTGCCGAGTCCGGCACTGAGATCGAAAGCCTGCTCAAGGCCCAGAACTGGCAGGAGTTGGCCACGCTGCCCGCGCAGGCCTTCTGGCGTCAGTTTCAGCACCAGATGGGTGGCGCGCAGGCACTAACGCAAGTCGCAATCAAGAATCAGACCACCTTCACTCAAGGCCTGCAGCAAGCCATTCAGGACTGGCAGAAATCGGTCACGCAGGCCGTAGGCCAGGCAGATGCGATATTGCCGTTCCAGGATATTTTCAAGCAATGGGGAGCGGTGTGGGCCAAGGCACAGGACAAGGACGCACCAGCCAAGACAGGTGGTCGCAATGCCGGCTGAGCAACGCACTGCACTGGTCACCGGCGGCAGCGGCGGCCTGGGCGAAGCCATCGCCCGGGCCTTGCACGATGCGGGCCATACCGTGCTCATCGTCCATTCGCCGGGCAATGCCAGCATTGGCGCGTGGCTGAAAACCCAAGCCGGCGAAGGTTACGACTTCGCCGCCTACGGCGCGGATGTGGCCGACCATGCCTCCTGCCAGGAGCTGGCCGGCCTCATTCAAGCAGACGGTCACCACATCGACATTCTGGTCAACAACGCGGGCATCACGCGTGATGCTACGTTCCGCAAGCTGAGCTACGCCGATTGGGATGCGGTCCTGCGGGTCAATCTCGACTCCGTTTTCAACGTCACCCGGCCATTCATCGACGGCATGCTCGAACGCGGCTGGGGCAGGATCGTCAACATCTCCTCGATCAACGGCTCCAAGGGGCAGTTCGGCCAGACCAACTACTCCGCCGCAAAAGCCGGCATGCATGGCTTCACAAAAGCCCTCGCACAGGAAGTGGCGCGCAAAGGCGTGACGGTCAACACCGTCTCGCCGGGGTATCTGGATACGAAGATGGTGACGAGCATGTCGGAGGAAGTGGTCAAGCAAGTGACTGCCGGTATTCCCGTGGGTCGTCTGGGACGGCCTGAGGAAATCGCCGCACTGGTGGCATTCATCGCCAGTGAGTCTGCGGGGTTCATGACCGGCAGCAACGTGTCGATGAATGGTGGCCAGCACATGTACTGAGTGAGGAAGGGCCGGCAAGACGATGTGCCTGCGGCCCCTTTTCATTCAATTTTTCAGTTTCATCATAGACGGAGTGCCCATCGCCATGAATCAAGACACCACGACATCACCAACGGCCGCTTGGGGGCAGTTGCTGTGGGACCCGTTGCGACTATCGGCGATGGCAACCGAGTATGCAGTGGATGCCTGGCAGCGATCCATTCTGTATGCCGACGTTCGCCGCCAACGCGGCAACCAGTACCTGGAGCATTTGCAGGAGCAGACGCCGAACGTACTCGACTTCGCCTCCGAGGTCATCATGTCCGGGCTGGACCTTCCGCAGCCGGTCAACTATGGCCTCGTACGCATCCTGCCGCCAGCCGACGCGCCGGCCGATCCCAAGAAGCGGCCGTTCGTGGTGGTCGATCCCCGCGCGGGCCACGGCCCAGGCATTGGCGGCTTCAAACCCGATAGCGAGGTCGGCGCGGCCCTCAAGGCTGGTCATCCCTGCTACTTCGTTGGCTTTCTGCCCGATCCCGTTCCCGGCCAGACCGTCGAAGACGTCATGCGCGCCGAAGCGGCCTTCGTGCGCAAGGTCGGCGAGCTGCACCCCGACAGCCGCGGCAAGCCTGCGGTCATCGGCAATTGCCAGGCAGGCTGGCAGATCCTGATGGCAGCCGCCGTCTGGCCCGAACTGTTCGGGCCGATCATCGTAGCCGGCGCGCCGCTGTCCTACTGGGCCGGTGATAACCCGATGCGCTACGCGGGCGGCCTCACTGGCGGTAGCTGGTTGACGGCATTGACCAGCGATCTGGGCGCCGGCCGGTTCGACGGTGCCTGGCTGGTACAGAACTTTGAAAACCTGGACCCGGCCAATACGCTGTGGAGCAAACAGTACAACCTGTACGCCAAGGTCGACACGGAAGGCCCGCGCCACCTGCAGTTCGAGAAGTACTGGGGCGGCCACGTCTTCCTGAACGACGTGGAGATGCAGTACATCGTCGACAACCTGTTCATCGGCAACAAGCTGAGTACGGCCCAACTGGTGACGTCCGATGGCGTGCGCATTGACCTGCGCAATATTCGCTCGCCGATCGTGGTGTTCTGCTCCTATGGGGACAACATCACTCCACCGCCCCAGGCCCTGGGCTGGATCACCGACCTGTACCGCAACGACCTGGATGTGGTGGGACATGACCAGACCATCGTCTACGCCACCCATGACAGCATCGGGCATCTGGGCATCTTCGTCTCCGGGAGCGTCGGGCGCAAAGAGCACCAGGAGTTCGCAGCCAACATCGACATCATCGACGTGCTGCCAGCCGGCATCCACCACATGCAGATCGACGAGCATCACGACGACGCCCAGGAAGGCGAACCAGCCAGTGACGCCTACCTGACCCGGATTCGCCGCAGCAACATCGATGAAATCCGTGAGATCGTTCGCCCCGATCCCGAGAGCGATCGCCGTTTTGCCGCCGCTGCGCGGATCTCCGAGGTCAACCTGGCCTGCTACCGCAGCTTCGTGCAGCCATGGGTCCGAGCCCTGGTCACGGATCAGGGGGCGAAGTGGCTGGAGCCGCTGCATCCACTGCGCATGGGTTATGAATTGTGGTCCGATCGGCACCCGCTGGCCGCCGCTGTACAAGAAGCGGCGCAACAGGTGCGCGAACATCGCCAGACCGTCTCCGAGGCCAATCCTTTCCTGCAACTGCAGACGGAGTTTTCCACCGCCGTCGAACAGATGCTGGATCAATTCCGTGATTGCCGCGACCAAATCTACGCACAGGCCTTTGACATGCTGTACAGCCTGCCGCTGGTTCAGGCCATGACAGGACAGAGCCTGCACGACGATGCGCCGCCGCGACCCCATCCTAGCGAGACGCCCGAACATCGCCAGTATCTGGCGCAAGAGTTGACACGGCTCGAAGCGGATATTCACAACGGCGGGATAACCGAAGCCGCCATACGGGCGCTGTTCTTCGTGCTCGCGGCGCGTGGGGAGGCCGATGAACGGCATTTTCGGCACGCAGAGGAACTGGTGCGCCCTCATTTGACAAATGACTTCGACATGCAGGCTTTCCGCCACCTCGTGCGTCGGCAGGCTTTGCTCATGAGGCTCGATGAGGACGCCATGGTGTCCGCCATCCCCGGATTGCTCAACGGCATAGCGCCTGAGGACATCCGACAGGTAGCGGGAATGATCGTGCAGGTGATTGGCAGCGGTGATGTGCTGTCCGCACACGAGCAAACCCGACTGGAGCAGGTTTCCACCCTGTTCAAGCGGGCGGCGTGCGAGGCGCAGGCGGCTTCGGCGCCCGCCGTGATAAGTCCCGCCACTGATACCTCCGCTACGGTCGTGGACGCGAAGTCGACAACCGCCATGCCACGCTCTGCCAGTGGCACATCCGCTGCGGTCGAGGATGCGAATGCGGCGCCAGCCATGCCGAGCTCCGCCAGTGACACCTCCGCTCCGGCCATAAACACGACCTCCAAGACATCCTCTCCAAAGCCTAAGGCGCCTCAGAAGAAAACTGCTACGCAGAAAACTGTGTCCAAGACGCCAGCCGCCCCGCGGACAAGTCAAACACGGCGAGGGAAAGGCAAATGACGACGTCCTCCGCACCGGTCGATGGCGCCGCCGACGCATTGCAGGTTCTGCGCAACCGAACCTTCGACGAGATCGCCATCGGCGACAGCGCCAGCCTCGAACGCGCGTTTTCGTCGCAAGACATCCACATGTTCGCGCTGCAATCGGGCGATGTGGATCCAGAACCTGCTGTGTCCTCAAGCGCTCGGGGCACCACGGAGGCCATTTGTGCAAACGCCCTGATCTCGGCTGTGCTGAGCACACGCCTGCCGGGGCCTGGAACCCGCTATGTCAACCAGAATCTGTGCTTCCTCGGGGCCGTTCGACCCGGCGACAGGCTGACCGTGCGGATGCAGGTGACCAGCAAGGACACGGCCAACCACCATGTCACGCTGGCCTGCACCTGCACCAACCAGGAGGGGGTAGCGGTTTTCCAAGGCCAGGTAGAGGTCGTGGCGCCCACCGAACGCTTGGAACGAACGCGCACCGTGTTGCCGGAAATCCACCCGGATGCGCAGGGCCGCACAGGCCTGCAAAGCCTGCTGGCGCATGTCGCGCACTTGCAACCGATTCGTGTGGCTGTCGTCCACCCCTGCGATTCTCCCAGCCTGTCCGCTGCGCTCGAAGCACGCCATGCGGGACTGATCGAACCGGTGCTGGTCGGGCCACAGGCGCGGCTGGAGGCAGTCGCCGCGGAGGCCGGGCTGGATCTGGCCGACGTCGCCATTGTGGACGCACCCCACAGCCACGCCGCCGCGCAGCAAGCCGTCGCCCTGGCGGCCACAGGTGAAGTCGAAGCCCTGATGAAAGGGAGCCTGCATACCGACGAGCTGATGTCCGCGCTGGTTTCGACTGCGGCAGGGTTGCGCACCAAGCGTCGGGTCAGCCATTGCTTTTTGCTACAGACACCGGCCTATCCGCGCCCGTTCATCGTCACCGATGCGGCGATCAATATCGCCCCGACTCTGGAACAGAAGGCGGACATCATCCGCAACGCCATCGAGCTGGCGCAGGTAATCGGCGTGCGCGAACCCAAGGTCGCGATCCTGGCCGCGGTCGAGACGGTGAGCCCGACGATGACGGCCACGCTGGACGCGGCGGCGCTGTGCAAGATGGCTGATCGCGGCCAGATCACTGGCGGCCTGCTCGACGGGCCGCTCGCCTTCGACAACGCGGTCTCCATCGCCGCTGCGCGTACCAAGGGGATCGTCTCCGAGGTCGCCGGGCAGGCTGACATCCTCGCCGTGCCTGACCTGGAGAGCGGCAACATGCTTGCCAAGCAGTTGATCTTCCTGGGCGGAGCAGCCAGCGCCGGGATCGTCCTTGGAGCCAAGGTGCCGGTCATTCTGACCAGCCGTGCCGACTCGCGCGATACGCGCATCGCCTCATGCGCGATTGCACTGATGCTGGCCCATCACTATCGGCTGTCGCCCCCTTGAGCGGACTTGTTAGCAACTTAACCACCCCTTTGGAGAAAACACCATGCAGTATTCATTCTCTGGCCGCGTAGCCCTGGTCACCGGTGCAGGATCCGGCATTGGCGAGAGCATCGCCCGGCTTCTTGCGAGCAACGGTCTGAATGTCGTGGTCTCGGACGTCAGCGCCGACAATGCGCAGCGCGTCACCAGTCTCATCAACGCCGAGGGCGGCCACGCCGTGGCCAATGTGGCCGACGTGGCACGCATCGATGAGGTCCAGGCTGCCGTGGCCTGCGCGGTCGATGCGTTTGGCGACCTTCATTTTGCCGTCAATAACGCCGGTATCAGTGGCGACCAGAGTCCTGTGGGGGAACTGGACCCTGCCGCCTGGAGCCGGGTGATCGATGTCAACCTGAACGGCGTGTTCTATGGCCTGCGCCATCAGATTCCCGCCATCCTGCGCTCTGGAGGCGGCGCCATCGTCAACGTCTCCTCCATCCTCGGAGTGGTGGGCGACGCAGCGAACCCCGCGTACGTCGCAGCCAAGCATGCTGTTACCGGGCTGACCCGCTCGGCAGGACTGGCCTATGCGTCCAAGGGAATCCGGATCAATTCGATTCATCCCGGTTACGTGCGTACGCCCATCCTGGATTTCCTGGATGAATCGGCCCTCCAGAAGGCCGTTGACCTGCATCCGATCGGTCGTCTGGGTACATCGGACGAAATCGCCCATGCCGTGGCGTTTTTGCTGTCGGAAGGAAGCAGCTTCCTTGTGGGCACCCAGCTCATCGCCGATGGCGGCTACACGGCGCGCTGAGTCTGAAGACGATGAGACAGCAGACACCCCCGCACACCTCGGCGAAGTCGCGCGGACGGCGCGCAGAGAGGACGACCTGATGGACGTCACCATGGCCCGCTCCGGGCGCCGCGAACACGGACTGATCCTTGTGCTGAACTGCGGTTCATCCAGCATCAAGTTTGCGGTGTTCGATTCCTCGGCCGCGCCACTGCCGCGTCAGGCATTGTGGAATGGCAAGGTGCAGGGAATCGGCGGCGCCAACCCGGATTTCGGAGAGACCGGAGTTGCGCCGTTCTCGATCGAACTGGACACGGCACATCCGTATCGCGCCGCACTGCGCCTCATCCGCGATCGTGTCAGCCGGCGGCTCGACGGCCGCCACGTAGGTACGGTCGCCCACCGTATCGTCCACGGCGGCAGCAAATACTCCATGCCCGTGCGCCTGGACGCAAATGTCCTGGCCGACCTCAAGGGCTACATTCCTCTGGCCCCGCTGCACCAGCCATTCGCGCTCGAAGCCGTGGAGATCCTGCTGCGGGAGCAGCCAGATCTGCCACAGATGGCTTGCTTCGACACGGCCTTCCACCACACTTTGCCCCAGGTCGAGAAGATCCTGCCGTTGCCCTATGCCGCATGGGAGCGCGGTCTGCGTCGGTACGGGTTTCACGGCCTGTCGTATGAGTACATGGCAGTGGCCTTGCCCGAACGCCATGGCGACGCCGCGTGCGGGCGCACCGTCGTTGCCCACTTGGGCAGTGGCGCCAGTCTGTGCGCCATGCAAGGACTCAAAAGCGTGGCCACCACCATGGGCTTCTCCGCGCTTGACGGCCTGATGATGGGCACCCGCACCGGCGCGCTCGATCCGGGTGCGGTGCTCTACCTGATGGAAGTCGAGAAGCTCTCACTAGAGCAAGTGGGGCGCGTCCTCTATCACGAGTCCGGCCTGCTCGGCGTTTCGGGAATCTCGGCCGAGCCGCGCGTCATTGTCGGGCACGAGAACGATGCAGGCGAAACGGGGGAGCGAGCGCGCTTGGCACTGGCCCTTTACGTGCGACGCATCGTGCGCGAGATCGGGGCCCTGGTCGCCGTGCTGGGCGGTCTGGACATGTTGGTGTTCACGGCGGGTGTCGGTGAACACAATGCGTTCATTCGCGAGCGCATCTGTGCGGCGCTGGGCTTTCTGGGCATTGCCCTGGATACCGACGCCAACGCCAGCCACGCAGCGACGATTTCCACCGACCACAGCCAGGTCCTCGTGGCGATCGAACCCACCAATGAAGAGTGGATCGCCGCCAACCATGCGCTGTCCGGCCTGGACAGGGAGAAGGTGCGATGAAGATCGATGCCTTCCATGGATTCACGCTCGCCATTCTGCTGTTGTTCGTTGGCAAGGGCTTGGTAGCGCGTTCGGGCATCTTGCGTCGATACAGCATCCCGGAATCCCTGGTGGGCGGCCTGGCCTGCGCCTTGGTTGTCTTCCTCCTGTACTACGGGATGGGGATCGTTGTCAGTTTCGATCTGGAAGCGCGCGACGCGCTTCTGCTGTACTTCTTTGCCGCTATTGGCCTGAGTACCGACGCCCGCACACTGCGCCATGGTGGACGGCCCTTGCTGATCCTGTCGGGGCTGGCCATCGGGTTCATGGTGCTGCAGAACCTGGCCGGGATGGAGACGGCCCGCGCCTTCGGGCTGGATCCGCGCGCCGGGCTGATGGTGGGTTCGATTTCCCTTACCGGAGGCGTGGGCACCACCTTGGCCTGGTCCGACTACTTCGTTGAAACCCTCGGCATTGCACAGGCGCAGGAACTGGGGTTGGCGGCGAATATGATCGGCCTGATCGCGGCCTGCACCATCGGTGGCCCGATCGCAAGTCTGCTCATGCGCAGGCATCGGCTTCGAGCCTCCGGAGACAGCGCCCTGGAAATTGGCACACTGCACAGCGATGAGCAGCATGCCCGCCTGGACTACTACGGCCTGCTGCTGGCATTGCTCTGGCTCAACTTCGCCTTGATGTTGGGATACGGAATCAATGCCTTGGTCGCGCGTACCGCCGTCACGCTGCCCGCCTTTGTGGGCTGCCTGCTGGCCGGAATTCTCCTGCGCATGGCGGCCGACTGGATGAGGCCAAGTGGGCGCGGACGTTTATGGAACTGGCCGAGCATGCAGCCAGGCATCGCCCTGGTTTCCGACATGTCATTGGGCCTGTTTCTGACCATGGCGCTGATGGGACTCAGGCTCTGGGAACTGCAGCCCGTGCTCGCCTTCATCACGGCGGCGATGCTGGTGCAGATTGCCTTGGTCATCGCATTCGTTTTGCTGATTGTTTTTCGGGCAATGGGCAAGGATTACCAAGCCGCCGTGGTGTGCGCGGGTTTCGGCGGTATTGCGCTGGGATCTACCGCCACTGCCATCGCCAACATGACGGCGGTGACTCGGGAGCATGGTGCGGCACGCGAGGCGTTCATTGTGGTGCCCTTGGTATGTGGGTTCGTCATCGATATTGCGAACGCACTGGTAATCAGCCTGATGGCCGGTTAGGCGAAGCGAAACAGCGGAGCGAGCTGGCAGATGGATACATCGCTGACGCGCTGGCGAGGCGTCGTCGCCCAGGAAATCGCAATCGACTCCCGTTTTCAAGCAAGGGGCTCTTTCTACTTGTGCAGAAATAGAGGGGCGGATTCAAATCTGAAGTGCAACACCTGCCACCGAGTAAGGTCAGCAGATGCAAAGCAGTCCACCCAGAAGGTATCAACAGCTCCAGACAGAGGACCGCGTGACGCTGGCCAGCCTGGTCCAACA